>JANOTP010000072.1:0-6387 GCA_031416415.1 Cytophagales bacterium
GAGGCGATTCGAGAATCAGATAAAAATCATATTGTATTTTTAGGTGGAGCACAGTGGAATACAAATTTCAGTATTTTCGGTATCCCTTTTGATTCTAAATTAGTGTATACCTTTCATAAATACTGGATGCCCGTTAACGAAAGTGAAATTCTGAATTTTTTAGAGTTTAGAAAAAAATACAATGTTCCACTTTACTTAGGTGAATCAGGTGAAAATACAGATGAATGGGTAAAGAGTTTTTGTGAATTGCTTGAAAAAAATGAAATAAGCTGGTGTTTCTGGCCTTACAAGAAAATGAAAAATACAAAAGGGATTATGAATTTCAAGGAACCAGAAATGTATCCCCTTGTAGTTGCCTACGCTACCAGTGATCGAAGCCGTTATTCCAATATTCGTTCTCACCGCCCAGATATGGTTAAAGTGAAAATTGCGTTAAATGAATTTATCGAGAATTCAAAATTCAAAAACTGTTTCCCTAACGAAGGATATGTGAAAGCACTTGGATTGAAACCCTGAAAATAGAAAAAGTAAAAAGGAAGAGTAAACAGTAAATAGGTATTAATGATAGGTAAAGGGGAGGAGTGAACAGAAAACAGGTGATTAAGAATGTAACTATGTTTTTTTATTAGTAATATGCATTACTAAGTATTTGATTATCAATTTAATGAAACCGTCGGTAACTATTTTTTCTTTTTGTTCTAAATTACCTTAATTTCGCAAGCCCAATATGTATTTTGTATTCATTAATGGGTAAGAGTAATATTATATTCAACTAATTATAATTTAAAAAAATATGCCCTATTTATTTACTTCCGAATCTGTATCCGAAGGACATCCAGACAAAGTAGCTGATCAGATTTCTGATGCCTTGATTGATAATTTTCTTGCTTTTGATCCATCTTCCAAGGTAGCTTGCGAAACATTGGTTACTACAGGACAAGTGATATTAGCAGGCGAAGTGAAATCATCTGCTTTTTTAGATGTACAAAAAATAGCCCGTGAGGTGATTGAGAAAATTGGTTATACAAAGTCTGAATATATGTTTGAAGCGAACTCTTGTGGTGTGCTTTCAGCCATTCACGAGCAGTCAGCAGATATCAACCAAGGAGTAGAGCGTAAAAATCCAGAAGATCAAGGTGCAGGTGACCAAGGAATGATGTTTGGATATGCAACTAAAGAAACGGATAACTACATGCCTCTTGCATTAGATCTTGCTCATAAATTATTGATCGAGCTTGCTGTAATCAGAAGAGAAAATAAGGAAATCAATTACCTTCGTCCCGATGCAAAATCTCAAGTAACGATTGAATATTCTGATAATAATGTTCCTATAAGAATTGATTCAATTGTGATCTCAACACAACACGATGATTTTGACGAAGAAGGTAAAATGCTTGCCAAAATCAAGGAAGATATTATTAAAATATTAATTCCAAGAGTTAAAAAACAATTGAAAGCAGAATTACAGCCGTTGTTTACTGATAAAATAACGTACCATATAAATCCAACTGGTAAATTTGTAATCGGTGGTCCTCATGGCGATACTGGTCTTACAGGTAGAAAAATAATTGTAGATACTTACGGTGGAAAAGGTGCACATGGTGGAGGAGCTTTCTCTGGAAAGGATCCATCCAAAGTTGACCGTTCTGCAGCATATGCTACACGTCACATTGCAAAAAATCTAGTAGCCGCTGGTCTTTGTGATGAGGTACTTGTTCAGGTTTCTTATGCCATCGGTGTTGCAAAACCTTGTGGTCTTTATTTAAATACTTACGGTACATCAAAAGTGAAATTGACGGATGGTGAGATTGCTAAAAAAGTAGAGCAACTGTTTGACCTTCGTCCTTATGCAATAGAGCAACGTTTGAAACTTCGTAACCCTATCTATTCCGAAACAGCTGCTTATGGCCACATGGGAAGAGTTAGTGAAACGGTGAAAAAAGTATTTCAATTGCCAAATAATACTAAAAAAGAAATGGAAGTCGAACTTTTCACTTGGGAAAAATTGGACTACGTAGATAAAGTTAAAAAAGAATTTGGTCTATAATTTAGTCCTGAGTCTTGAGTTTTTAGTCCTGAGTTTTATTTCTCACTACTAATGACTCAGGACTCATTACTAATTTTTCACTACTAACAAAAACATGGGGAAACGACTACAACGATATTTTTATAATCAGTTTCCAGCCGTTTTACCTTTACTTTCTGGTAAGAGTGCCAGTTTAGTTATGACAGATGGAACGTCTGTTTTCGGGACTATTCTTCGTCAAGAAGGAGAAAAACTTTTATTTGAGGATAAAATTCCTCGTCTCCATTATCTTGATATCAAAAATATATACGAAATTGTAGTAGATACGGAAGCGAACTATTAACCATGCTTACACACTTAGTTATTAAAAATTATGCCCTAATTAGGCATTTGGAAATTTCTCCTTCTCGCCAATTAAATATTATTACGGGAGAGACTGGGGCAGGTAAATCTATTATGCTTGGAGCCATTGGTCTAATGTTGGGCAATCGGGCGGATACCAAAGCATTGTTTGATGAAAATGAAAAATGTGTTATAGAAGGAACTTTTAATATACTAGGATACGATCTAAAAACATTTTTTGAAGAGGCGGATATTGATTACGAAGAAGAATGTATCATTCGCAGAGAAATTAGTGCTAATGGAAAATCACGAGCATTTATTAACGATACACCTGTTAATCTTGATGTCTTAAAAAAATGGGGGAGTTCTTTGGTAGATGTCCACTCTCAGCACGAGACGTTGCTTCTAGCAAATGCTAATTTTCAAATTTCTATTTTGGATGCTTTTGCGGGCAATAAAAATAATTTGGCCGAGTATAGAAATCTTTATAAAGAGTATAAAAATATTCAGTTCGAATACGAAGATATTACCTCTAAAGCTGCAGAAGAAAAAAAACAATTAGATTATAATAGTTATCTTCTTACTGAACTTTCAGAGGCTTTGTTGCAAGAGGGTGAACAAGAAAAAAAGGAAGAAACACTTAAGCTTCTTGAAAATGCAGAACATATTAAATCTAAGCTAGATCTAGCGTATACTGTACTTTCAGGTGGTACAGAGAGAGATGTGATTACGCAATTGCTAGAAGCGCGCAAACAATTGGATCAGATTAGCAGTCTTTCCGCACAGTATGAATCCTTGAAAGATCGTTTGCAATCTGCTTTAATTGAGTTGAAAGATGTAGCTGCAGAACTGGAAAATGAAAATGAAAAAGTAGAGTATAGCCCTAAATTAATTGAGAGTACCCAAGAGCGCTTGAGTCTTTTGTATACACTTCAGAAAAAACATCAAGTACAAACTGTTGAGGAGCTTATTTTAATTCAACAAGCATTAGAAAAAAAGCTAGAATATACGTTGAATCTTGACGAGACTATAGCAGCGCTTAAAAAGAAAATGGAAGCGACATTCAAAGAATTGTTGAGTGTTGGAAAAAAATTAAGCGAAGCGAGAAAAAAATCTGCAGAGCCTATAAAAAAAGATCTTGAAGCATTGTTGCATGAAGTTGGAATGCCCAATGCTACGATCTCTATCGAAATTAAAGATGCTGAACCCACTATTAATGGTATAGATGGAGTGGCATTTTTATTTAGTGCAAATAAGGGCATCCCTCCACAGGAACTTAAAAATGCTGCTTCAGGAGGAGAATTTTCTCGTCTTATGTTGTGCATTAAATATATCATTGCCGATAAGACAGCCTTGCCTACTATTATTTTTGATGAGATAGATACAGGAGTGTCAGGTGAAGTAGCGATCAAAGTAGGGAAAATGATGAAGCAGATGTCTGCCAGTCACCAAGTGATAAGTATTAGCCATCTTCCTCAAATAGCTGCACAAGGCAAATCGCACTATTATGTTTACAAAGACAACTCTTCTGAAAAAACAATTAGTAAAATGAAATTATTAACAGAAGAGGAGCGAGTAAAAGAAATAGCACAAATGATAGGAGGGAGTAAGCCAAGTGAGACTGCTATTCAGAGTGCGAGGGAGATGTTGAGTGTTTGATGGAATTAGTTAAATGCGTGTAAAGAATTTTTGAACTAGAACAAATAATTAGTATTATAGTATAACTTTCGGAAATATCAGACATTGATATACAACTTTTATAGCGCACAAATAAATAATTTTTTTACTATTCGATATTTTTTTACCTTGCGTAAGATAAAGTTTTTTTACTCTCAGAATAAGATATTAGTGAAGCATGTATAAAATAATACATATAACCATTATTTTTATGACAGTTATGCTTGTGTCAAATGCAAGAATATTTGCACAAGATTATTTTGAATTTCAAATACGTGATACTTCAGCAATTCAACTAACGGATAGCAGCTTAGGTATATTATACAATAAAGAATGGCGATTAGTCTCAAAAATTGAAAATAGGATGGGGAAAATTGACACCTCAAATTCATCTTACCTGACATTGCAAACTCCTGCAGTAATATGGGCTCCCAATTATAATATTTCTCATCGATTAATAGAAAATAAATTTATAATTTTTACTAAAAAGAACACCTTTAGTAAATTTTCTTACTTATCTGGAGTTTATTCTATCTCTGAGTTTAACGATACGCTTCTGAAAATAACGAAACATTTTAGAAGTGATTATAAATGGAAAATTACATATGTGTTTACTGATTTATTTAGTTTTACTAAATTATTTAAAAAAGAGAAAGAGCAGCAAGACTATGTTTATCGTAAATTACTTGCTGATGAATACAAGAATGGAAAAACTATTATTAAGGATACTACCATAAGTAAAAATGGATCGATTGATCGGATTAATACTAAAATAATAATTGTACAGAAAGGGTTAGGGGATTGCTATTTTAAAATGGAAATGCCAATTATACTATATCGGGAGTATCGCAAAAATGGAAGACCGATTAGCTCATTTGAATTTGATAAAGAGACAAATGTTGAATGATATTAATTTTGCTGTATGCCACAAAAAGTAGTCGTTTGGTAACGTCGAGTTACCAACCTGTTGACATTCTCTCAGCTGTCATTCGTTTATAATAAATTTCCCATTCAGTTGCCTATCTCCATTTTGCAAGAGTAATAAATATACGCCGTTTGCAAATTCAACTGTTTCTATGCTTACTTTTCTGCCACTGATATTAGAAATGGTTTTTACGTTTTGTCCATACTGGTTGTATATATCCATCGTGGCATTGTTTAAGTTATAAGATAGTTCAATATGCAAGTTGTCTTGTGTAGGGTTTGGGGAAATACTGATAAGAGTTGCTTCATTATCAGATTCGATTACAGAAGTTGCCAAGTTGGATTCTGCAAGTCCTATTTTATAATAGAAGGTTGTCTCATCAACTCCTGTGTACCACATTTTCCCAATACCGTTATCATTTATTACTGTTGGAAAACCACCATCCATTCCCGATGTTTCAAATCCTTGTGTACCCATACAAAAAATTGAACTGACTGACACTGGTAAAAATGGTCCAAATGGTAAATCACCAACGGAGTGAAATATGCCAATTTTACTACCACTACAAGCATTATCAACTCCGAAAAATAATGAATATTTTCCATCAGCATCATAAACCAAATCAGGATGTTGTAAGCCAACTATACCTGTTGGATCAAGAAGCCCTTGTTTAATCCATGTGTGCCCGCTATCAATAGATATGGCTTTCAATGAATAAAATGCAGGATTCCCATTATTCAGACTGCACGACTGCGTGCACCAGCCTACATATATCATATAAAGCGTATCGCCAGATTCTATAATTGTGGGATCAGTAATTCCATCTTGGTCATACCAATTTGGTGTACATGATAGTACAGGGGCTCCAATTTTAGTATAATTGATGCCGTCTACTGACTCTGCCAGTCCAAGGGCGCCCCACACAAGTCCTCCTGAAGTCTGTGCAACAGCAGGGTCATAACCACAATAAAAAAGCGCATACTTATTCCCAACTTTTATCACCTCGGGCATTTCCATGCTCTCGTCCCAATTTCCCGGGCATCCGGCAATAACGATACCATTTTGACCATTAGATATTGTATCCCATGCTACTCCATCCGAGGAGGTTAGTTGAACAATATAATTTCCCTCAGTGCTGCAACCACCATTGCCTTCAGTCCCTGACAAAACCATAATGTAGTCAGTATTATCTTTAATCACAGAAGGATCGGAAGCGGCATTCCAACCTCCGGTTATAATATTAGAATAAACAGGATTGCTTGGATATTTATTCCAAGTAGTCCATGAGGATTGCGCATTGGATATTGTCGTATTAAATAACCCAACAAGAGCAAGAACTAAACGAATTGATTTTGCTGTCATATTGTAATTTTCGTTTTAAGGGGTTGTTTTCTTACGCTTACCGTAATGGTTTGCC
>JANOTP010000073.1:0-13076 GCA_031416415.1 Cytophagales bacterium
AAGAAGTAGATGCATACGAATTAAACAACGTATATTTTGACATTGACAAGTCGATATCACCAATGTTATAAACAACTTTTTTTGCAAGAAGGCCTTGTATTTGTACTTGCCTAAATTCCATTAAAGACCCACTGCCATAGAAGCCCCCAAATGCATTTACAAAACGCAGTATAGCACTTGCTTTAAACTGATCATTGGGCTTGATATTTATACCCAAATCAAATACAAAATTGCCATCAAGTGTTTGCTTTTTAGAAATAGTATCATTTTTCTGAAATTCACTTTTTTGATCAAATTTACTTTTCCCTACCAACGCTCTACCATATCCTGTAAAGTAAAAAGGAGCTTGCGCGTAGGCATAAAGTCCGTAAACGAACAACAAAAGGGTTACTATTAATCTTTTATTTATCATTATTGAAATAGTTATTTTTTTAGAAAAATATTTTTAATTCTACTGTTGTATCATATCCTTTAAATCGATCTAATACAAAATTTTTATCACTGAAGGTATACCAACGTTGTCTTAGATATAGTCCTGCAGTGGCTGAAATATCTATGTCTAAACCTGCCCCATAACCATATCCAGTTTGATCTACATTTCCACCATTGATGGCCTTGTCAGTTTTGTCATTAGCTTTAGTTCTCTCGAATCCTCCAAGAGCAACTATCGATAGTTTATTATGTAGAGAATAAAAAATTATAACTTCTTCAAATACATTTCTTAAAAAAGCTTTTGAACTAAATAATGCAATTGGTGCGAATTGATCTTGAACAGAATTATAATTAACATAATTAGTAAAAATTAATTCTCTTTTAAGAAATCGAGTTTTATACTTAACAGAAAAGTCAATAAGATTAAAACCTTTCTTATAATTTCTTATAGTATCCGTAATGTTTATTTTTTCCCAGCTTCTTCTCCAAGTATTCATTTGTCTGCCATAAGGTCCTGCCCCATTTCTATAATAAGAAAACTGAGATCTATTAAACCCATTCAAACGATGCTGGTAAGTAATCATGTTAAACTTATTTTCTAATTCCTGTTGTGAAGAAAGTGACAAAGCAAACTTTATCGCTTTTTTCACTGCAAAGGTTGTAGAAACATTTACTCCTTGTCTATTATTAGCGAGTTGGCCAAACTCAGTAATTGCGCTTTCAAAAATTGTTGTATTATACAACAAGTCATTGCCAAACTGTGCTTGTACATTTCTGTTTGAGGTATTTAAAATAGAGCTATTTAAATTTACTACATCTGCACCTATGTTATAATATTGAACCATAAGTGGCAATGGAAATAGTTCTCTCCCTATATTCATTTTTACATTTACAAGCGGAGACCATCTCTTTATAGAATCAATTGGATTTGAAATTGCCCCTGCCCCTCCTTCTACTACTACTGCAATGCCCTTTAAGCTAAGCGTTAATTCAGAAGTAATCACTTGTTCCCTTTCAATACTATGAAATGTTTTATCATAACTATTGGGTCTTAAATTGGCGATCGATTGATAATAATTTAAAGAAATCATATGCGTTGAAAATTTCTTATTCAACTGTGTTGCAAAAACATCTTGATTATTATTTGTCAAAAAACTTTGGTATCCACCTGTATTATTTGCTTTACCATAGGTGAGTAAAAAACCTGTACGCAACGGTAGTTGTGTGGCTTTAATAATTATACCTTGAATAGATGCACTACCCAATCGGGGATCGCGTACTACATTCTGATCGTTGAAATACGCATCGTATCTTTTAAATGAATTCGTTTGCCATTCCCAAGGATAACGTTCAAACATATCGTCTCTAAATTGATAGAAATTCAATGTAGAAGCGGTCATATTTAAATTCAATACCCCGCCAGCCATAAAATCAAACTGTCCGTATTTCGTTAAAATACCAGCACCTAAGTTTAACCACCGGGCAGATTGAATCCTTCTAGGGTAATCAATTTTTCCCGCATTAGAATCGGTAGAAATAGGATGAGGATTAGTTGGTAAATTATTTTTAGTATTCAACAATTGACCCGTCATTTGATTGTCTAGTAAAAAATCAACTTTGAAATTAGTATTGGCCGAAGGCTTACCTTCCAATACGATCATCATTAAAGGTTCTCTATATCCAGTCGCTTGGCCATTGCCAGCAGCATCTTTATACAGTCCATTAAACATAATCGTTTTAGGTGTCAGTGGACCACCTGAAACATAATTCTCTTGCATATTTCGAAAGGTTACATAATTTCGAAAATAGCCACTAATCTTTACCTCTGTAAATTGAGGTTTTTTATTTTGAGCATTTACATCATTAACCAACATCATTAAAAATGAAATTAGAATAACTGTTACCCTCCTATTTTTTATTAATAATAGCATCAAAGAATTATTTATACGACTATCTTGACTTAATATTACTAATGCAATTGTACACAAAAAATACTATTTATTAAAATTTAAATAATTAATTTTACATTTAGGTACATATCTAAAAATATAACTTAAAATAAATAATATATAATATTACTAATATATTTAAGATTAAAAAATTACAATAAATCAAATTTATAATCATTTAATTATAAATAGAAATAATTAATAAATTAACTAATCAAGAAAAACAGTTTCTTAAATACAAAAAAAATACTATTTTTGACTAAGTAAACTATTGCACTTATATGAGAAAAAATATTCTGGTTTTTCAATTGACAGTACTACTTTCCTTTCTTATAAATACTACTCAAGCCCAAAAAATAAGTCATCTGATTTATTTCGAAGGAAAAGCTATGTTTATTAACGGTGTAAATGTACCATGGAACAACTTTGGGAGCGATGTAGGAAATCATTATTTATGGGGAGCAAATTATAAACCGGAATGGTTTGAAAAAATGTTTTCAGACTGTGAAGCAAATGGTATAAACTGCGTTCGTTTATGGATTCATACCGATGGCCGTTCTAATCCTGAATTCAATTCAGATGGTTCTGTAAAAGGTATAGACAGCGATTACTATCCTGCTATGGACGATATTTTTCTTAGAGCAAAAAATCATGGCTTACTTATTATGCCTTGCTTATGGTCTTTTGATATGTGTAAAGACTCACGAAAATCTGCTGGCATATACGCAGGTAATCATGCAGACTTAATTTCTGACTCTGTAAAAACGAGATCCTATATAAACAATGTATTAATTCCAATGGTAAAAAGATACGATCGCCATTGTAACCTATTTGCCTGGGAAGTATGCAACGAACCTGAGTGGCAGATGCCAAGAGCAGGTGATTTAAAATGGAAAGATATTACAGAAGTGCCAGTAGTGGATATGCAACGCTTCACGGGAATGATTGCTGCTGCCATTCATAAAAACTCTTCAAGAATGGTTACTACAGGATCTGCAGCACTTAAGTGGAATTCGGATGTGGCACCAGCTACAGGAAATTGGTGGAGTAATGATGCACTTCAAAAAGCCTATCCTGACAAAGATGCCTATTTAGATTTCTACCAAATTCATTATTATGATTGGATGTACCCTCTTAAGTTTGATCCATTCAACAAAGAATATCCCTTCGAATACTGGAAACTTGATAAACCTTGTCTTATTGGTGAACAACCAGGAAGTCTTATAAGAGACACTATATACACCAACGAAGAAAAAATTCAAAATGCCTATGATAATCATTTTGCTGGTCAAATGTTTTGGTCCTACGAGGGTTCAGACGGTTTTGGAATATTTGATAATTTCAAAAATGAATGTAAAAAATTTTATGAAGCACATAAAGAAGAAATTTTCCCAATTATCCCTTGCAAAACATTGAGCTCTGCGAATCTGGAATTTAAAGTTGAAAAAGGTAAAGGAAAAAATAGACTATCATGGAAAGCGGAAAACCCTTCACTGCTTGCCTATTTCGATATTGAAAAAAGCACAGATGGAATAAGTTATAAATGGGAAAGAAAATTAATAGCCAATGAAAATGGAGATGCTGCTTACTTCTTCAACGACAAAGCGGAAGGTAAAGTTTACTATAGAATCCGCCTAAAAGAAATAGGTGGATTTGAAGGTGTGTCGCAAGTATTTATGGTAGAGTAAAAATAACGTTTTCTCAACTGTTTCTTATTGTCTATACGTATAGTAACGTGTAGCCAATTGTATTTTAATAATCAGTCTAAAACAAATGAAGTACAAAATAAAAATAATTCTACTGTTTTTATTTCTATTACCCTTTGCAGGGAAATCACAATTACTTAATTATGGAGGAACTAATTTCTTTCTAAATGGAACAAACATAGCTTGGAACAATTATGGCTGGGACTTTGGTGATAATACTGCTGGCTATGGTGGCGGCAATGGCTACGATCATGCTTGGTGGGACAATACATTTTCGGACATAGAAAATTCTGGAGGAAATTGTATCAGAATTTGGGTACACTGCAAAGCAGAACATAATCCACTCTTTGATGCCAATGGAAAATGTACAGGATTGAATAATAATTTTCTCTCTAATCTGGACGATGTACTTCTAACTGCTGAAAACCATAATTTAATGGTAATTCTATCTTTATTTGATTTTCAATTGGTAGATGTAGGCAGACAAGGAATTATCAAAGATACTAGTAAAACCAATTCCTACCTCCAAAAGGCTCTTATCCCTATGGTGCAACGCTACAATGCACAATGTAATCTTATTGCTTGGGAAATCATTAACGAACCTGAATGGATTATGCAAAGTATTCCAGGAGGAGGAACCCACGGAAGTGGTGGTATCAGTATCCTACAAATGCAACGGTTTGTGGGTATGTGCGCATCTGCCGTTCATAACAATAGCAGTAAATATGTTACCGTTGGTTCAGCATCTCTAAAATGGAATTCCTCTATTACTCCATGTGTAGGAAATTACTGGAGTAATACTACACTAAAAACTGCTGCCTACAATGACAATAAAGCCTATCTTGATTTTTATCAAATTCATTATTATGACTGGATGGCTAATAGTTTTTCACCTTATAATAATTCAAAAAATCATTGGGGACTTGACAAACCTGTATTGATAGGAGAAACCGGTAATGAGGGTTATTATACTTATCAGCAACAATATGATTACTCTTATAGCAACGGTTATGCTGGTTGCCTTCCCTGGGCATATAAATCAGGGGGAGCAGCATTCTGGACAGATTTCAATTCGGAGATGAATTCTTTTAAAACATCCAATACTACTGTGGTAAATTTTTCTTGTGCTGTATTATCTACCGAGCATTCTAGTCTCGAAAAAAGTACTATTTCAGTTGCAACTTTAATTGAAAAAGGAAAAGATTTCATCCTTACGATAACACCTATTTCCAATACCAAATCAATTCGAATTATAGATACAAAAGGCCAGGAACGCTATTTTGCATTTACAGAAAATAAACATGAATTTAATATTAAAGGTATAAACGAAGCGGGAATGTATTCTATAATTCTTGAAATAGAAAAAGGTATTTTTTACAAGAAAATAATTATTGAATAATACTATTCATTTTTTAATCAACTATATAAAGTTAAAAAAATAACAAAAAATATACAAAATGTATAATACATTTTGTATATTTGAACCATGAGTACTACCGTAGAAAATCCTTTTTATTTAACTGGCTATCATGGTCCCTTATATTTCTGTGATAGAGAAACAGAAACAGAGCAACTCATACGTCTATTAAAAAACAATAATAATATCACGTTGTTCGCCCTGAGAAGAATGGGTAAGACAGGATTGCTTTATCATGTAATGGAGCAATTGCAGAAGGATAAAAAAATAGCTTGTTTGTATTTAGATATCTTCCCTACACAAGACCTCAGCCAATTTACAAATCAATTAGCAACCGAAATTTATAAGCAGTTTCCAACGTCTAAAGGCATTGGAAAAAAGATAAGCGAACTAATCACTAGTTTACGTCCTACAATAAGTTATGACGCACTTTCTGGCACGCCAGAAATCAGTTTAAACTTTAAACAAGAAAAACAATACGAACGTACAATTCAACAATTGTTAGAATTCTTAGACACTCAAAACAAACCTATCGTAATAGCTATTGACGAGTTTCAGCAAATATTAGAATATCCAGAAAAAAACATTGAAGCAACATTACGTACGATCATTCAAAAATTAAAAAATATACGGTTCGTATTTTGTGGAAGTAATCAGGTTATTATGAATGATCTCTTCAACAATACCAAACGCCCATTTTATGCGAGTTGCCAGCATGTATCGTTAGGAAGTATCTCAACAGAAAAATATATTCCATTTATTCAAACACATTTTATTAACCATAAAAAACAACTTAGCGAAGAGTGTATTCATTTTATATTGGAATGGGCGAAAGGACATACCTATTATGTACAATATTTATGTAATCAAGTTTTCGCGCAAGGTGGAAAAAAAATAGATTTAGAGCAGGTACAACTTGTTTGCAAAGAAGTAATGCAGCGCAACGAATCAATCTATTATCAATATAGAAATTTATTAACTGCTACTCAGTGGCATTTATTAAAAGCGATTGCCAAAGACGAAATGGTATACCAACCTTATGCCAAAGAATTTATTAATAAGCATAAATTAGATTCTTCCTCAATAGTAAAGAGGAGCCTAGACTCTTTATTGGAAAAAGAAATGATCTATCAGGAAACTAATATGGAAGGATCGTATTATGCAGTTTACGATAAATTTTTAATGCGCTGGATGCAGTGGAAATTGTAACGTAATTTTGTATAGGAAATAATGTAAATAAGGACTTATTATCCATTTCAGTCCACTCAAAGTTCTTATTAAAAATTATGATATTAACTGTAGCGAAACGCTACAGTTAATATCATAATTTTTTTGTTTGATCTAGTACAAATACCTATCAAACAATTAAAAAAACAAGGTCTTACTTCACCAGTTTATACGAAGCAATTTTTTCATTCTGCTTTTTAACAACTAGTACATAAGAACCAGTATTTAAATCTGCTGTATTGACGTTACCTGAGCCATTGAAAGAAGCAGAGCGAACAATAGCTCCGTTCATATCAGAAAGTTCGTAGGAAAGGTCATAAGATGCACCTGCCTCAATTGTTATAGAGGAAATTACTGGATTAGGGTAAACAGAAATAGAAACGTGCTGAGCATCTTGTATAGTGGTAACGACAACATTGATAGTATTGGATGCGCTAGTAGAAATGCAACTAGAAATAGGATCAAAGCCTTTAGCACTGTAATCTCCATTAGCCACTGCAGTGTAAGTTCCTGTTGTAGACTGATTAATCACAGTGGTAAAATTACTATTTAAATAATAACGTACACTGTAACCATCAAGAGCAGTAGATACATTAAGAGTTCCCATACTTTCTGTTATAGTAAGATTAGGAGGCAATTTCACTACATAATTCTCATTGATAGCGAAGTTATAAGCATAAGTATAGGGAGGAAAAGGGATTGGAAATGATCCACTAAATGTTCCTTCAACAGTACAAGTCATAGCGTTAGGAAAAGGAACGGCTACAATTACAAAGTTTTTTGTTGTATTATCAGGGAAGCCATCCGTAAAAGTCTGATTATAGGTTTTAAGGGATGTACCAACATCGTTTTTTAGTGCAAGATCAATAGTATAAGAACTACCAGCAGGAATAGAAACCCCACTAGTATTAGTTACCGAAACCGTTACATTATGAGTAGTATTAGGGCAACCGTATTTAGGAGAGGTTGTAACAGTTACTTGCGCCATCACTAGCGAACTGAATGAACAGAAGATCAAGAATAGTAGTTTTTTCATAGTATGGAATATTTTAATTTATAGGTAATATAGTGATTTTTTCGCGCATTTGCTCAACTCACTAGTAAAATTTGTCCATTTTTCGAGTAAATTCTTTACCTATAAATAACAACCCGCTAAACTTCCTTTGAAAATCACCAAAGTAATTCTTCTGTCAACTCCCAACTTTTACATTGCGATAAACCCTGATCCTGCTTAACCACTATTGTTTTATAAATTTCAAGTACATTACTTCAAAAGTATTTGTAAATTGAATTACATAACTACCTTCAGAGAAAGATGAAGTATCAATATCTACATGATTGATTCCAGTATATATCATTTTCTCGCCGTACATTACTTTTCTTCCAAATAAATCATACACCTTAAAATAAATCATCTCCTCAGAAGGTGAATTGATACTAACTTGCAACACAGATTGTACAGGGTTGAGATTAGTATTCAAGATCAAAAAATCATACTTAAGTGCTACGAATACAGATTGGCTAAATTTAGAGAGGCCATCTATATCAACCTGCTTTAATCTATAATAATTATTAGCAAGAGGAGTGTAATCATAAAATTGATAGGTTTGTATGGTATTTGAATTGCCTCTAGCGCCGACCTGTCCAATCGATTGCCACGTGTCTTTTCCACTATCAAGCCGTTGTATTTCAAAATACTCATTATCCTTTTCAGATGCTGTTTGCCAAGATACTAAAACAGCATTATCGTTGTTTATCTTTGCTTGCAAATTTAGAAATTCAACGGGTAAGGGTATCCCATATTCATCTGCTCCAATGTCTATAGCACTATTTACTCTAGCTTGATTATCGATATCCAGAGTACCTGATATAGCATTTCCACTTCCATCGTTACCAAGATTTAATCCCGCATCTATTGCTAGCGAAGTTACCATAAGATGCATATTAGTCGGAGCATTGGTAAGTCTGGGGTTTAGATATCTTGCACTCGCATCGCCCCATGCTCCCGGAGAAGTTGTGCTTTGTCCAAAATATAAGTTATTACTTACTGCAATGTTTGTATTATTATTTCCCCATTCTTGTAAATAATCCTGACTGGCTTTTGCATAAAAAATATTATTCTTGATAATAATAGTATTACAATTAAACTGAAGCGCTAATTCGCCTCCATTGCCCTGATAAGTGGTATTGTTTACGATAGTTATATTAATAGCATTCCCTCGATTAGAATCGTATCCACCTGCCATAATGTTGGCTTGGTAAGACCCTGAGACAAAATTATTTCTTACAATAATGTCTTGTGTATTTTTACCTAAATGTTCGCTAGCCAATTCAATTCCAATATCACAATTGTATACGGTATTTCTTTCAATGGTTATGTTAGATCCTCCATCTACATATATTCCATCGGCATTTCGATCTCCTCCATAGGTAGGATTTGTTAGAGTAGAAATATTATATACTGTATTATTTACACAGATTCCATTTCTAGCTTGATCAGAGCCTGTTGGACCCACTCCTTCAAAACCTATAAAATCAATTCCTATATTATCATTGTCGTGCACTATATTATTGGAAACAATAAAATTTGTTACATTTCCATTCAACACTAAAGATTCACTTTGTCCCAACAAGCAATTTCGGATCTCATTTCCATCCAAAAGAATATTGCTTATAGGAGTTGCGCTCGTTCCATAAATAGCTATACCGTGGGCATTGCCATTTGCGTTTTCAATGTTATGAACTTTATTACTTTTTATTTCCAGATTACTAGAACTCCCTTCGATACTAATTCCAATAGGCGTTCCAGCACTTATGAAATTTTGAACTTCCATACCAATTACTTTAATATAATTTCTATTGCGAATCAAAATCCCCAATTGCCCTTTTCCCGTACCATCAAGTATTCCACCTGCCTCTGCAAGTAATGTAATATAACCATTAAGCAACGTGCCACTTCGAGGAAAACTCACCGCTTCATTATAAGTTCCGGGTTTTACTAAAACTGTATCCCCAGCATTCGCGGCATTCAAGCCTGCTTGAATTGTAGTAAAATTTCCTCCTGCGGGTGCTACAATAAATTTGGCTGCCGAAATTTTGCTTAAAGAAAAAATAACTAATAGTGCGGTATAAAATCCTGTCTTTATTTTCATACTATCTTAGCTTTTATATGTCGTTAGCCAGCCTTCTATTATGCACTTTCATCAAACATTATTTCGTCTGAACTTCCTGTTTTATATAAAGGTTCCTCAATGGGTAATGTAAAATAAAAAGATGAACCTTCACCTTCAATACTTTCTACCCATATTTCACCACCATTTTTTTCTAAAAATCCTTTTACCAATAATAATCCAATTCCAGCCCCTTTATTCTTTTTTCTTGTTTCTGAAAGGCTTTTCAATTGTGGTGTAAAAAGTTTTCTCATTATTTCTTCGGACATTCCAACGCCGCTGTCTTTAACCTGAACAATAATTTTGTCATCTTTGCTTTTTGCTGAAACCGTTATTGTGCCACCTTTTCCTGTATGTTTTATCGCATTTGAAACAATATTTTGAATGATAGAAATTAACATTTTACCATCCGCAAATACAGACGTATTATCTGCAATTTCGTGATGAAGATTTATCGTATTTACGGTAGCAGTTTCGTTTAAAGTTTCAAAGACTTTATCAATGTATTCAATTAGTTTTATTTTTGTTGGAGAAAAAGCATCTGATGCATATTTTATTCTTGCCCATTCTACTAAATAGTCTAACATATCTAATTCATCCGTTGATGATTTATAAAGTAAGTCAAGCATTTCCTGAACAGCATCGGGCTTCATTTTATGAAAATTTTCTTTCAAATATTTTGCAGTTCCAATAATAGCTGACAAGGGACTTCTTAAATCGTGTGAAAGTATTGCCAGAACACTCTCTTTATGAGTATTAAGTTCTTCCAATTCTCCGACATATTTTTTTATAGCATCCTCCGATTGTTTCCTATCGGTCAAGTCACGCAAAATTTTAACATAGCCCAACATCTCTCCGTCTACACCGATGAGTGGGAAAACCAATCCATAAGCATAAAACAGACTTTTATCTTTAGTAATGTGCCATCTATTATCAGTAGCTCTGCCTTCTTTTAATGCTGTTTCAATTTCTCTTTTCGGAATACCATTTTTCAAATCCTCCTCTGTAAATATTAAATCGAAAGGTTCACCAATAACTTCCTCTGTTTCGTAACCAAATATTTTTGTTGAACCAGAACTCCAACTATTTATGATGAATTCTTTGTCTAACGTAAAAATCGAATAATCTTGTAAACTATCTATTATTTGGCTGTAAAATTCGGCAGTCGGTATATATTTATTTTTAAGAATTTTAGGATTATCCTGTTTATTTTCCATTGAATTTATTTTAGTCGTTATGTGGAATTGTTATCATGTTATGGTGTTTGTCACCATTACGTATAAAATTATTATTGGACATTATTTTAAACCACACCTCAATATAGTGTTTTTAAAATTACTTCTCACTATGTGTGGCGGGGGACTTGAGCAGGCTGAAATTTCTGAATTTTAAATTCATAGTTATTAATTGCTTAGGGCTTCGAATGCTGAGCACAGAGATAATAAATCTTTGTTAACTGTCTTATACTGAAATAGGTTTACCTAATTTAAGTAAACTAAATTTACAAGACAAAATAATTTGTATTGTAAATTTAATAAAAGTGCTCAATGCTAAAACTTTCGTTAACCTCTACCAGCTGTAACTCGATGGTTTTATCGTCCTTAGATTCATAATGCTATTGCTTAGATAGGTTAAAGATAACTGAAGCAAGGCGCTAGCTGGTGGTTCTTTCTTTCGTATTAGTTCTCATTTAGAATACTTGTCCAATGCCAACGTAAAATAATTTATCTTCTTTTGATAAGCCATAGTCGAATGAAAGAATTGTTGATTGATTCCAAGCAACCCTTACGCCACCGCCATATGAAGTTTTGATATTTGAAAAATTCAAGTCTTTCCAATTGTCCCTAACAGTTCCTGCGTCAAAGAAAGGTGCAACGCCAAATGCAAAGCGTTGTTTTCCTAATTTCACTTCTGCAAGTCTAATGCGTAATTCAAAGTTGGCAAAGGCCAATGAACGGGCTAAAAATCTATTTGCTCTGTGTCCTCGAAGTGATTGTTTGCCACCTAATGAATTTATGCTTCCTTCTGGGCTCCATTGGTCTTGAAATTCGAAGAATGGTGCATTACTACCAAAAATATTTCCTACTCCAAATCGTCCACCAAAAACGGTCCGTGGTCCAATTGGTATTTTTTTATAAACTCTTCCTTGTATAAATAGCTTGTTAAAGTTGAACTCAGAACCAATGATTGGACTTGAATATTCGTTTGCAAGTTCAATATAATATCCCCGAGTTGGGTCAGGTTCAAAATCTCTTGTGTCAAAAATTAATGCTGTTTGTAATAGAGAAACCCAACCTCCGTCAAGTCCTGAAATTAGTCCTTGTTGAAAATCACGTCTTAGTAATGAAGTACCGTTTGGTGCTTTAATTTTTTGTCCTGTGTTTGGGTCAATGGCTTCGGCTTCTGTCCCTTCAAAAGTTTTGTAACTCAAATGTTGAATTTCATAACCACCCATAATTCTCCATATTCCTTTTTTGCCAAGTGCATAATCAGCTTTTAGATTTAGCATATATTCTGTTTCTCTAAACCTGTTTGATAAGGCATCTGTTACAAAACTTGCCTCTCCAAACCCGCCTGCTCGTAAAGTTTTTCTTGCTCTATCAAAAGCTGAATAAGTTGAATAGGTTTGTCCACCGTTTGGTGTTGAAGGAAGTCGTAATTCTCCAAGTGTAGATTCTGTGGAGCCAAAGTATAAATTAGATGGATTTTGTTGCGCTTTAAAGTCAATTTTAAATCGCCAACGTGTACCCTTGTAATAGGGTACATCCAGCGATAAAATTAGCTCTCTTGCGTTTGATGTATAGTAAGCAGCATTGGCTTTCAGTTTCGCTAAGTATGGAGTGTAAGCAAAAAAAGGATTTGTCCGTTTGCCATTCCAATAAATATTTGTCCTAACACCAAGTCCAAAACCTGTTACAGGGTCGGAAGAGAAATCCGGAATACCGGTTAAAAATGTTCCTTCACGTTTTCTTGCTAAGTCTGCGTCCGACATTCGTTTTGATTGTATAAACGAAATCGTGTCTGCGGTTTGTGCCGAAATAGTGGTTGCTATTATTGTAGTAAGGAATATTACTAAAAGTTGCTTCATCTAATTTTGTTCGAAGTTATCTTGTTTGGATAAAACAATAGTAAGGGAACTTGCCTTTAAAAGAAAGCCCCCCGAGTACTCGGGGGG
>JANOTP010000074.1:0-6964 GCA_031416415.1 Cytophagales bacterium
AAGAACTTCGTCAAAATCTAGAAGAACTTGTAACTACTCAAGAGGAGATGCAGCGAAAACAAAAAGAACTCGATCAACAAAGTAATATGATGAAATTGATCATTGATAATATTCCTTTTCCAGTTTTTGTAAAAGATGAAATAGGACGCTATTCATTGGTTAATAAGGCGGAGGCGGCTTTATTTAATATGTCAGAAGAAAATATTTTAGGTAAAGACGATAGTCATTTTGTAAACAACGAACAAGAGTGGAAAGTGGTACAAGAGTCAGATTTAAAAACGCTTGATTCGAATGAACCAATTGAATTGCCCGTTCAGTCGTTTACTACCTTTAGTGGAGTGACACATATATTTAAAACAACTAAAATTCCTTTTATTAATTCACTTACGGGACAAAAAAATATTCTTGGAGTCTCTGTTGATCTTACGGAAAAACTTGATCTAGAAAAAAAGTTATTGAAAGAGAAAGTCATTTCCAAAAACAATCTTATTATCGATCTGGCAGGACGACAAAGAATGCTCTCACAGAAGATAGGTTTTTGTGCAGAGATGATTGTTAGAGGAAAGGTACAGCATATAGAGGAGTTACAAAATACGATTGCTTTGCACGAACACTCTTTGAATGTACTAAAGAATGGTGGTACGCCAAAAGGAATTGAAAATGCTCAAGTTCTAGAAAAGGCTGGCGATTCTTTACTTCCCTACATTCATAAGGTAGAAGAGATATGGGCTAAATTTAAAAAGGCAGCTGAAAATATTGTAGAATTAAAAAGTAGAGTAGAAGAACCTACTCATGCAAATGAATTTGAAAAATGGATTCAAGTGATTGAGGAGAAAGGTGATTTGTTGCTTAATTCAAACAACGAATTACTTAAAGCATTTTATCAGAAGAATAAAAAAGTAATGGTTGATTCTATTTAATCGAATAAGCTAAAACTTTCTCCTGGATAAATTTTAGGAGCTACTTGAATACATTCTGGATAATCATATTCAGCAGAGTTTACAACTTTATGTGCCTGATAATAACTCATTTTTTCGCTTTCATAGGGAACCAGAAATGAAGCGATTTCCTGATCTGTTAATTTATCTGAAAGCCATTTTTGTTCAGATTCTTCTGATAAAATTACCGGCATACGTTCGTTTATATCGGTAATCAGGTTATTAGAAGTTGTAGTTATGATGGAAAAGGAATTTACAATTTCGCCTTTAGCATTTTCCCAAAAATCCCATATACCAGCAAAAGCAAAAGCTTCATCACTGGAAAGTGTTATTCTATAAGGAATTTTTGTTTTTCCTATTTTTTTCCATTCATAATACCCATCTGCCAATATAAGGCAACGTTGAGTTTTGATAGATTGTTTGAAAGGTGCTTTAGATAAAATATTTTCAGCTTTGGCATTTATTAAATTATTTCCAACAGATTCATCCAATGACCAGTTTGGAATCAGTCCCCATTTAAACGTTGAAACTTCATCTGCTCTGCGATTCGTTATCACGGGCATAGATTGTCCCGAAGCTACGTTGAATCTAGCTTTCCAGGACTCTGGAATAGGTACACCAAATCGTTTTGAAATTGCTTCTTTATTTTTTGTTAAAGAATACCGGGTACACATATTTTTTTGGAGGTAAAACTATGATTTATTATTAAGTGTAAAGCTATCAATAATAAGTTTGATTATCAACAAGACATAAAAAGAAATAAACCAAAGGCAAATTCAACTTATCTTATCAGTTAATAGAAAATAGTTTACTCTCGGCTCAACATCAAGTTGAGGAGCCCTGCTAAATAGGCAAAAATGAGTAGCGAAGCTCCTGCCAACATGGTAACAAAATACCATTGTAGCGTTGTTAAGCTAAGTAAATAAAACGCTAAAGTAAACAGAACAAATACAATTAGTAGCCTTAACAGAATACTGTAAGGAACTTTAACCTCTAACTTAGTATGCGTAAAATAAACGTATAGGATAGATAGGAAGAGGGTACTCGCTACAGTAATCCACGCAGAGGCAACAGGACCTAGAATTGGAATGAATATTAAATTGCCAAGTATGTTAATAAATATACTACCAATAATCATTTTACTTACTTTTTTTTCATATCCAGTAGCAGTGAGTAAGGTACTGTATATTGCAAATATGCCTTGTAATATGCTGGAAAGTATTAAAATTTTTAAAAGATTAGACATAATGCTAATTTCTTCGATAGTACTTTTTTTCTGAAAAAAACTTAAAAGAATTTCACCATAAAATAAAATAAAAACACCTACAAATATCATGGGTAGAGAAGATATTACTTGTCCGAAATTTAATAGTTTTTGTTTTTCCTTTGTACTGGAATGATGATAGGCAAATTTAGCAAAGAAGATAGGAAGCACAGTCCAAAGATACATCATAATTGCGCTGAGGAATCTATAGGCTGCTGCATATAGACCTGGATCTCTTTTATGGGCTTCGTCCGAAAGCCTTTCTATTATCACAGCATCAATTCGTTCATTAATAGAATAAAGAATAGTAATTACTGCAAAAGGAATACTTAATTTTATTAGTTCGTTAAGTTTTTTAATTTCAAGTTTAGGAGCGATAAAATCAAAAAGTTTTACACTTACAAAATAAAATAGTAGAGTTGTTGCGAAAATAGATATAAGGGTAGCGTAGACGTATGAATTAAGTGTTATACGCTGTGAAATCATTACAGCAACCATAATAATCAAGAGAAACTTGTCAAGAATAGAAGCAATTGAATCAATTTTAAAATGTTGATTTGCTTGGAAGTTTGCTCTGAAAAAAAACGTTAATTGTATAAGCGCTTGTCCAAAACTTAAGATAGCTAGTAGATATATTTCCTTAGAAGTGTAATTCAAAAAATATCCAATCAAAGACATAAATGCTGGATATACTATAAGCATAATAAGTTTTAAAGAAAAAATATTCGAGAATACTTCTTGAAGCCTATTTGGTTCTGTAGCGAGCTTTTTAGTAATGTATTGATTTATCCCTACATCTGTAAGCGAAGCAAAAATATAGCCTAATGAAAATAACGCAGTAAATAGGCCATAATCAGTATGACCTAAATTTGCTTGCACATCATTTTCTAATTTAAACCATACTGTTTTAATTAATAAATTCAGTAGTACAATAAAACTTATATTTCCAAATAATTTCCTGATAACAAGGGTACTTTAAAATGTATTCAAACATACGAAGTTTTTTGTATGTATGTTTGATTTTGTTTCCAAACGATTATTAAGCTAATTAATTGTGTTGTTTTTTTAGTAATAAGGTTTTTTCAACACGTTGATTTTCATATGGTTTTATTTGTATAGTACCTTCTTTTAGAAGACCTTAAATATATCATGTTATTGTCTTATATTTGTTTTATAAAGACAAAAAGAGATAGTTTAAAGTATAATGGATCAGTCGATTAAAGATAAATATCAACCAGTTATAGGGTTAGAAGTTCATGCACAGTTAAGTACTGTTAGTAAAATTTTTGCTTCTGACTCTACGGAGTTTGGAAATATGCCGAACACCAATATTAGTGTTATTACACTTGCACATCCAGGCGTATTGCCTAAACTAAATAAAAAAGTTGTAGAATACGCTATTCGCATGGGATTAGCGAGTGGATGTGAAATCAATCGTTTAAATTTCTTTGATCGAAAAAATTATTTTTATCCTGATCTACCAAAAGGATATCAGACTACACAAGATAAAGCTCCTATTTGCAAAGGTGGTGGGTTTACAGTAAAGACAAAAGAAGGAGAGCGTCATATAAGACTTAATCGTATTCACATGGAAGACGATGCGGGTAAAAATTTGCATTTAGATGGTGAAACAGATACGTTAGTAGATTATAATAGAGCAGGAGTTCCTCTTATTGAAATTGTAACCGAGCCCGATATCCGTACTTCTGATGAAGCCGCAGCACTCCTTACAGAGATAAGGAAATTAGTACGTTATCTGGACATTTGTGATGGTAATATGGAAGAAGGTTCGCTTCGCTGTGACGCCAATATCTCTGTCATGCTCAAAGGTGCAGATCAATATGGTAAGAAAGTGGAAGTGAAAAATATGAACTCCATTAGAAACGTGCAACGTGCTATTGAATTTGAAATAGAAAGACAAATAGCAGAAATCGAAGCTGGAAAAGAAATTATTTCTGAAACCCGTCAATTTGATACAGTACACTTTACTACACACGGTATGCGTACTAAGGAGGAGTTGAACGACTATCGCTATTTTCCAGAACCTGATTTACAGCCTTTGAAAATTTCAGACGAATGGCTTAATAGTATTAAAGCAGGAATGCCAACTTTGCCACAACAACTCGTTGATAAATTTGTAAAGGAATTTGGCTTGCCAGAATACGATGCAATGGTGATAACGGAAACAAAAGAAATAGCTTTTTATTTTGAAGAGCTTTGTAAAAATACTAAGAATTATAAAGCTGCTTCCAATTGGATGATGGGACCTGTAAAGTCTTATCTGAATGAACTTACAATGAGTATTTCTCAACTTACAGTAACTCCTAACTACTTAGCAGAAATGATAGCAGTAGTTGATTCTGGTAAAGTAAGTTTCGCGATGGCTGCAACAAAAATATTTCCGGAACTTGTAAAAGCAGACGGTAGATCTGCATTGAAAATTGCAGAAGAATTGAATTTAATTCAAGATAGTAATTCAGACAGTATTCGACCATTAGCGGAAGCTGTATTGGCTAAATATCCTGAGAAAGTAGCGGAGTACAAAGGTGGAAAGAAAGGTATTCTTGCTATGTTTATGGGAGAAGTAATGAAAGCAAGCAAAGGCAAAGCAGACCCAAAAGTTACCACTGCTATATTGAACGAACTATTGGAAGGCTAGTCGTTAGTCCTGAGTATTGAGTAGAAGTATGCTCAGGACTCAATACTCAGGACTTAATACTATTTTCAACATTCAGTCGTTACATTTTTACCTAAATTTTAAAATCCATGCAAAGACCAATTATTCTCTGGGCCGACGACGAAATAGATTTATTAAAGCCACATATTATTTTTCTAACAAGTAAAGGGTACGATGTAGTTCCTGTAGTGAGTGGAGCAGATGCAGTAGAAAAAGTTCGACAAGAAAAATTTGATCTTGTTTTTTTGGATGAGAATATGCCAGGAATGAATGGACTGGAAGCTCTTGATCAAATTAAAAAAATGAAGCCTTCTCTCCCTGTGGTTATGATCACTAAAAATGAGGAAGAACATATCATGGAAGAGGCTATAGGAGCTAAGATTGCAGATTATCTTATTAAACCTATTAATCCAAATCAAATCCTTTTGTCCATTAAAAAGATACTCGACAACAAACGTCTTATTGAAGAGAAAACCAATCAAAGTTATCAGCAGAATTTTCAAGAACTTAGCATGTCATTTTCTGATAAGCTAAGTCACGAAGAATGGGTAGAAGTGTATAAGAAATTAATTTTTTGGGAACTTGAAATTGATCGTACACAAAATAAAAGCATGGGCGAGGTAATCGATATGCAGAAAAGTGAAGCCAATAATAACTTCTGCAAATTTATTAAAAAGTCATACGAATCTTGGCTTAACGATCCTAAAGCTCCTAAACCGATGCTTTCACATCAGTTGATGAAACAAAAGGTTTTTCCATTGTTGGCAGGTGATGAACCCGTTTTCTTTTTATTAATTGATAATCTTAGATTTGATCAGTGGAAAATATTAGAACCTATAATTAATGAATATTTTAATGTAGAGGAAGAGTCAGCCTATTATTCTATTTTACCTACTACTACTGCCTATGCACGTAATGCAATTTTTTCAGGAATGATGCCTTCTGAAATGGAAAAACAACACCCTGAACTTTGGGCAAATGAAGACGATGAAGGAGGTAAAAATAATTTTGAAGAAGACTTTTTAAAGGCTCAATTACTTAAAAATAAACATGACATTAAAAGCTCTTATCATAAAATTCTCACCGTTGATCAAGGGAAAACGTTAGTAAATAGTATAAACAATCTCATGTCTAACAAGCTTAATGTTATTGTCTATAATTTTGTGGATATGCTATCGCATGCCCGCACAGACATGGCTATGATTAGAGAATTAGCACCAGACGAATCTGCTTACCGTTCTATTACTCATTCTTGGTTCCAACATTCTTCTTTATTGGAGGCTTTAAAGAAAATTTCCGAGAAAAAAGTAAAATTAGTAATCACTACAGACCACGGTACCATTCGCGTAAAACACCCTACAAAGGTAGTAGGGGATAAGTCCGTGAATAGTAATCTTCGTTATAAAGTTGGAAAAAATCTTACGTATGAAGAGAATGAAGTTATAGTGGTGAAAAATCCAGAAAGGTTTTTCCTACCCAAAAAAAATATATCAAGTGCCTATTTATTTGCAATTGAAGATAATTTTTTTGCATATCCCAATAATTTTAACTATTATGTAAATTATTATAAAGATACATTCCAACACGGAGGGGTATCTTTGGAAGAAATGATCATTCCTCTGATTACATTGTCTTCGAGGAAATAAAACCTTATTGAATAAAAAAAATAACTACCAATGAAAAATCAATTTTACAATTACCTGAACCTTACTAAAAGTTTCTTGCGAAAGCATACACTTTTATTTGTATCCTTGAAAGTTTTAAAAGTAATACTAGTTTTATGTTTGTTTTCTTGTGGAAGCAAATCAGAAAAGTCGGGAACTCAAGATACAATTTTTGTAGATTCAATTCAGGACAATTCACCTGGAGACAGCACGAATTTCAAAAATTTTGAAGAAGAAGAAGAAGAGGAAGACGAAGAAGAGGGAGGTGAAAATCCTTTAGTGCCTCAAGAGTCGTAGTAATAACTATTGAGATTAGATACTATTTATTAAGTGGAAATTATTAGTAATGCCAATAACCTTTCAGAGGTTGCTCAGAAAGTTATTTCTTTTTCTAAAGACACTTCAGTTTGGCTTTTTGAAG
>JANOTP010000075.1:0-2440 GCA_031416415.1 Cytophagales bacterium
CGCTAATTTTGGTGGTAAAATACACGGGGGAATACTTCTTTCTATGATGGATAAGGCTGCGTATGCTTGTGCCTCAAAACATGCTGGGAGTTACTGCGTAACCGTATCTGTTGATACAGTAGATTTTTTGCAGCCTATAGAAGTTGGCGAATTGGTTTCACTTTATGCGTCTATTAATTATGTAGGTAAAACATCCATGATAGTAGGCATAAGAGTTGAAGCGGAAAATGTAATTACAGGAACAAAAAGACATACCAATACCTCGTACTTTACAATGGTTTCTAAAGACCAAGATAATAAACCCAAAGAAGTTGTAGGCCTTGAGCTAGAAAGTAAAGATGAAGTAAGAAGATTTCTTGAAGCTATTAAAAGAAAAGAACTTAAGAATACTTATAAAGAACAGCTAAATAATCAGAAAACTAATCTTTCAGTGAAAGAAGAAGCTATAAAATTGAATAAAGAAAGGTGTCTTATTAGAAAAGATATTATCTTATAAAATAAATTATTTTTTCATCAAGATCATAAACAATTCTCTCCCTTCTCTAGGCTTAATAGAATTATAACAACGATCAAATGTCTTTATAGTAAAAAAAGGCTCGAAATAACCTAGATACTCTTCTTTAGTTCCACCAAAAGGAGGCTTTTCAGCATTAATTTTATCGTCAAATAATAGACCGACCAATTTGCCTTTAGGCAATAAGAGTTGGTACATTTTTTCAACATATTTTTCTCTAAGCAAAGGGTCTAAAGCACAGAAAAAAGTTTGTTCAATAATAAGATCAAATGCATTTTCTATATCAAAAAAATCTTGGTGCAAAAGATGTTCTTCGGGAAACGCTGAAATTCTATTTTTAAAATTTTCTAAAGGTTGATAGGCATAATCGGCAACGTATATATTCTTGAAACCATTTTTAAAAAGATATTCAGCCTCGTGACCATTCCCACAGCCAGGAATAAGGATTCTGATGTTTTTATCGTCAATTTGATCAAAATAATCCTTAATTGGCGTAGATATAGAACCTAAATCCCAGCCAGTATCCTTTTCGCTATAACGATTTTCCCAAAAGTTTTTATCAATTTTTTCAGCCATAATGCCAATTTATGAATTTTTCCCATATTTGTCCTATCAAAGAATAAAACCTTCAAAATTTGAAAAAGTCCAATTTATTCTTATTTTTACGCCTTGAATTAAACATTTAACCTTAATTTATTCTAAAATGGCAGAAATTAAATCACAGGCGCAAGAGCCTAAAAAAAGTGGAAGCAATAAAGGTTTATTGATTGCTTTTATTTTAATACTTGCTGCAATAAATCTTGTTCAGTTATTTTTAAACATAACCAAGAGTACTACAATCACTACACAAACTACTACAATTACTAACAACAAAGTTAAAATTGATAGTCTTAATATACAATTGGATTTCTTAATAAAAGATCTTGAATCCAAAAAAGCAGAAATCGCATCATTAGGAGGAGATACAGCTAGACTTGGCGAACAGATTCGTCAACTAATATTAGACAAGAAACAACTTCAGAGCACTGCTTATAATTTCCAGAAAAAATACAACGATATAAAAGACAGAATAGATGCTGCAAACAGAATACGTGAAGACGCTAGTAAAGAAGTAGACAGATTAAAAATAATGTTAGCTCAACAAGATACCATTATCACGAATCAAAAAGTGACTATAGTTCAAAGAGAAGATACTATTCTTAAAATCACTCAAGAAAAAAACAATTTAGCATATAAAGTTGCTATAGCTTCTGTTTTAAGAGCTGAAAACTTTAAAGTAGAAGCGCTAAATGCAAAAGGCAAAGCGGATACTGATGGAGAATTCAAAGCAAAAAGAATTGATAAATTAAGAGTATCATTTACACTTGCAGAAAATTTAGTGGCTGAAAAAGGTGGGAGAGATGTATATTTGAGATTAGTTGAGCCAGACGGTGCTGCTCTATTTGATTTGGCTAATGGTGGGGGAAGTTTTAAAGCTTTCAATTCTGAAAAAGAAATTTTTTACACAATGAAACAAACTATTTTATTTGAAAACAAAGGTCAAAAAGTTACCTACGAATATAAAAAAGGTAGCGTACACAAGCCAGGTAAACAAGTAATTCAAATCTACTGCGAAGGAGTGCAAATAGGAGAAGGCTCTTTCCTAGTTAAATAACACGAATTCCACATTATTTATACAATAAAAAATCCTGCTCAACAGCAGGATTTTTTATTGTATAAATACTTTTTCGATTGCCCTTTTTTTGAGTTAAATTGCCATTAATTAGTTACGATAACAATGAATATTACAAAAGAAAACGTTTTAAAAGCATTAAGTACAGTGCAGGAGCCAGATCTTAAACAAGACCTAGTAACCCTGAATATGATAAAAGATGTAGTAGTAAATGGCAATGAAGTAAGTTTTACAGTTATACTTACTACACCTGC
>JANOTP010000076.1:0-22402 GCA_031416415.1 Cytophagales bacterium
ATATAGCTAATTACTTTACAAATCAACATAATTAAAAATAAGTGCTATATTATTTTTAATTATGTTGATTTGTAAAGTAATTAGCTATATAAAATTTTGACATATAGACAATTAAGTACTTAAACAACTATTTCCTTAATGGATAAACAATCGTTTCATTTAAAAACCCTCTTAAAATAGTAGCCATTTCTTTGGTCTCTTCAGGGTAATCATTAAGGGTAATATTTTTAATAAACCCAGTTTTTTTAACAAGAATTAGGGTATTGAATTGCGATGAATGTTCACCACCTGAAGAAGTTTTTTCAATCGAGAAATTTTTAATTTTACTAAACTCAATTTTTCTATTAATAAAAAGTCTTAAAAGAAAGGACTTTCTCTTTATGGTAATACTTTTTAATTTATAATTTACTGAAACTATATTATTCCCTTTTGAAAACAGATTTAGAAATAGGATAAGTGTTATTGGAATTATTAGTGAAGTTTTGAAATAATGTAAATCAAAGCCAATTTCATTATAATAGATAATGCTTGAAAATACAATAATTGAAATAATAATCAAAACAACAAAGTCTAACACTATACTTACGATTTTACCTTTTGCAGAAAACGATAATATTGAATCTTGAAAAATTAATTTGTAATTATGTTTCTCAAATACTTGGTATAATTTTTTTAATTTTGGATCAGAGTTCATACTGGATTGAATTCTATAATTGCAAAGTGCTTACGATAACTTGTTTTAATTCTTTATCAATACTCTCTCTTCCCTACCAATTCTCCACTTTCAGAATACGCTTTCCATGTTCCATGACGTTGGTCTTTTTTGAATTTTCCAGTTAATTTTATCTGTCCATTCGGATAATATTCTTTAAAAGCCCCATCTTTAAAACCATATTTTAATTCTACTTCAAAATGAATGGTGACACTATCGGCATATAATTCATTGTATTCCTTTGCATTCGGATTTTTAACATAAATATAGGGCAACTCGAAAAGTTGATTAATGCTATCGGAATTTATTGAGGTATTCGTTGATTCAAATGTATTGTTGAAATTTTCAAATGGAGACTCAAATTGTTCGTATAATTCGCTAACGAAATGATCACCTTCCGGCCTCAATTGAAAAGCAATATGACGGAAACATTTTATATATACCTCATTTGAGTCCATGCTAAGTTTAGTTTTGGCTGTAGCAATATTTCTAACACTTTGAAAACTATTGGGCGTATTTAGATAAATAAAGATGGTGCTTTCGTCTTTTAAATTGGAACGAAAAGACTTAAATGATTCTGATTTGGCAAGGGTTTTTTTGGCTAGATAATCATCAATAATACTTTCTAAAGTTTGTGGATGATTTGAAAAAATCACATAATTATTTAGAACGGTATAATAAGGTTTGTCGTAACGCGCAAAGAATTTTCCAAGCAGCACTTTAAACAAACCTTTTACACTTAAATAACTGATTCGATAGCCTTGATAATCGACAGATTTAAATTTAACAGGAGTTCTTTTTCGAATCATTTTTTCGATATGCTCCAAGCGGTCTTTTGCCTTTTCAATATTATGTGCTTTAAATATTAACGCTACCTCGTTGTCTATTCCTTTATTGGCTGATTTTAATTCTAATAGAGCAAACTCATCGTCTACCCAACTTACGAAATCTTCCTGAACGGAGATATGAAGATACTTTTCTATCTTTTGAATGTTAGCTATGTATTCATTGTACGCTACTACATCCTTTTTTAAATTATCTTGTATGCCTTGATAAAAATTTGAAAAAGAACTAAATCCTATTCCTAAATAGAACCCTGTTCTTTCGGGAGAGACTTCTATGCATTCTGTTGGCCCTTTCCCAGAACGGAGCAAGGAATTGAAATAGGAGTTAGAAGAATCTTTTAGCCATAGATTTCCTTTTAGTTGAAGTAATTCTTCTTTTTCATCAAGATACATTGCCCCAAACTTTAAATTTTCCGATAGGTAGCGTACATATTCGTTTGGTCCAGTATATAAACTTATATAAGAATTTAGCATTGTGTAATTGAGGTATATCCTTGCAAACCCTGAAGTGCCAACAACTTTAGTAGCTTCTGTTAGTATTGGTTGTGTACTTAAATTTTCATTGTCTTTTGATGTTATTGAATTTTCTAATAAATTTTTGTTATAACTAGCAACTAAATAACGTTCAATCAAACAAAAATATAAGGTACTTTTATCTGTTTGACTATACATTTTTATGACATTCGTCTCCGCAATTTTGGTTGTCGAAAAACTTAATCCTTTTACGTCTATCGATTGTATATAAGATTCCAAAAATTTTATTCCAGAGGCATCTCCTAAATCTGCAACGATTAAAAAATCATACTTGTCTTTAGCAGTCATGTGTGTTGAAAAAAGAACTTTTTGATTACCAATCATATCGAATAGTTTGTCGTTTGATTTGATCAACGAATCAAGTGAATTGGCAGAGGCTGTGAGAGAAGAAAACCAAGCATTTCCTTGTAAGTGCTTCCACGTTGCTGTTGAAGAGATCTGTTTCCAAGCTTCAATTGGCCGATCCGTTTCTAAAACATAAATCGGATCCTTTGGAATAAGTGAAAAAGTATTTAGTTCTGTACCTCTAGAAAAATACCAAGTGTATGCAATCCATCCTATTCCTCCAAGTAACACTAGTACGAAGAACCAAGCAAAAAACTTTTTCATAAGCTTAAATTAAATAGGTTATTGTATCATATTGAACAATTCAAAAGTAATTGTTTTTATTTTTTAAACCTATACGATTTTGCTGGTCTTTTGGTGTATTAGAACATGCTGCCTTTATATTTTTATTAAAATTATGTATCTTTAACGTTAGTTATACTATTGAAGCTTACAATAAGAAAAATGAATTTCTCCGAACTAGGAATAAATGCCGCACTGCTTAAAGCGCTCGACGAAAATAAAATTTCAGTTCCTTCTGAAATACAAGAAAAAGTAATTCCATTTGTACTTACTACAACAAAAAATTTAGTTGGCGTATCACAAACTGGTACTGGAAAAACAGCTGCGTTTGGTTTGCCAATTTTACAGCAAATTGATCCGCAATTGATGCAAACGCAAGCTTTAATAATGGTGCCGACAAGAGAGTTGGGACAGCAGGTAGCGAAAGATTTATTTGTGTTTTCAAGGTATATAGTGCGCATTCATACAGAGGCGGTTTATGGAGGAAAAAAAATAGAAGAACAACTAAAAAAATTAGAAACGCCCAAACATATCCTGGTAGCCACCCCAGGACGTTTGCTGGACTTACTTGAAAGGAAAGCGGTAAATTTGAATTATTTAAAATTTCTTGTATTAGACGAAGCCGATGAAATGTTAAACATGGGCTTCAAACCCGATATCGATAAAATTGTTCGTGCTTGTAAATCCTCAGTGCGTAAGTTTTTATTTACCTCAACATTGCCTTCAGAAATAAAACAGACGGTAAAGCAATACATGGGCGATAAGGTAGAGGAAATACAAGTGAAACCTCAGGAATTTGTAAATAGAAATATCGAACATCAATACATACCTTATCAATATGGATACAAGTTTGAATTTTTAAAAGCTTTTTTGGTAAACCATCCAGAAGAGAGAGGTATTGTTTTTTGTCGTACACAGGCTGCTGCAAAATTACTTGGACAACAATTAGCAGGCTTTCAAGTAGTAGCAGATTCTTTATACGGTGATTTAAATCAATACGAACGCGATAAAGTAATGGCTGCTTTTAAAGCTAAGCGTATTCAATTACTTATCGCTACAGATGTAGCTGCTCGTGGTATTGATATTCAAGATCTGAATTTTGTAATTCATTATCATTTACCAGACAATGATGCACAGTACGTAAATAGAAGCGGGAGAACTGGTAGGGCAGGTAAAAAAGGCAGGTCTATTTGTATGTTGCAACAAGATGAAATTTTTCACAAAGATCCTTTAGAAACTACTTTACGAATTAAATTTTTACCAATAAAATTAGACGTAATCATTGACAAATCTGAACCCGTACCAATAGAGTTGTCAATTAACATTGGTACAAGACACGAATTAAATGAAGAGTCTGTTGTAGCTTTCTTAACGCTTCATTCGGGTATCAAAAAAGAAGCTATTCGAGACTTACAATTGTATAGAACAGAAACTACTTTTGTGATTGATACTAGGTATAAAAGTCAATTGATGAATAACATTCATAATACAAAACATTTTCATCAGAAGGTTTTGATTGTGGCTTCGGCTTAGGCATAATTATTATATAGATGTTGTGCTACAGTTCGATTTGTTTACTGTTCACTCTCCCTATTCCTTATTTCCTTCCCCCAGTATTATTTTGTTGTGGAGCACTATTATTATCGCCCTCTTCTTTTAGATCGTCGTTGTTTACAGATTTGCGTTTTTTACGTTTATCGTCTCCTGTTAATTTTCCGATACGGTAACTAAAATTAATTTTAAAATTCATAGTGTGAAGAATCGTAGTACTCTTCTGATCGATTACGGGTGATTTTAATTCATTGCGAATATAAAATGAAGAAGTGAAGAAATTTTCTGCGCCAAAACCTATACTTCCTTTTTTGTTGGCGAAATCTTTTTTCAAACTAAGACTATAAATTCCAAAGCCACCTTGGTATCCTTGTAGTTGAACTTGTCTGCCGCGGTAAAAGCCAAACAACTGAACCCCTAATGTTTTAGTAAGGTTATATGTTCCAGACATTCTGTAACCCGCAACCCACCCTTCGTTACTAGCTTTATAAAGAAGATTAGGAACATTGTTTTTTAGGACTGCATAATAAATGTCTATACCACCATTTAAAGTAAATTTGCTTGAGATGTTTATGCCAGTAAAAATATTCATTCCATAAGCGTCTTCATTTCCTATATTCTGATAGGTAGTGCGAATGGTATCCTTGCCAAGGATATCGCGAACGCTTTGGATGGCATTGTTTGTATTGCGCATAAATCCAGCAACAGATATGGAAGAACCTTTTATATACATATTATAAGCCAATTCATAATTGTTAGTATATTCAGGACCCAATGAAGGATTTCCAATAGTTACATTCAAAGGATTTGAAGCTTGAATATTTGGGTTTAGAAATTGAATTGATGGACGTTGTATTCTACGATTAAAAGAGGCTTTTAACATATTTCCATTTTTAAATTTTTTAGAAATATTTACACTTGGTACGACGACTCCATATGCTGGAATTGTAATTTTTACTTGGTCTTTTAGGTTTGCATCAATCGTGGTATATTCATAGCGAGCTCCAGCTTTTATAGTATACGTTTTCAAAAAATTTAAGGTGTAAGAAAGATAACCTGCCGTTATATTTTGCTGATAGTCTAAAGAATTATTTTGTTGAGTGTTTGGAGATTCTATAAAATTTCCATTTGCTCCTGATGCATAGAAATAGTTGTACCTACTCGTAACATTTCTTAAAATATTTTTTGCGCCCAATTCTAATTGTTGCGTTTTTCCAACAGGAGTTTGGTAATCGGCTTGGATAGTTATTTCCTGATTATAACTTGTATTTTTATTTTTCAGTCGACTGTCAATTGCATTCAAATCAATACTATCCATTATAGCATTGTTGAAATCGTTTGTACGATTATTTCGACTGTATAAGCCCATCAGGTTAAATTCTCTTTGTGGTTTTTTGAATGTACGTATGTAATTTAAATTAAGATCAATAGTACCTGATAAATCAGAGACGTCTACGTTTCGGAGATTACTATTGGTTAGTGTATTATTTAAATAGGATTGTGTAAATAAATCATCTTGATTGGTCTTTGTGTTACGAAAAGAATATTTTGCTCCAGCAGAAAGTGCGTTGTATTTATTAATGTCATACTCTAAGCCTAAGTTGTAATGACCAAAAAGTCTTTGGTTACGAGTGTCAGCAGTTTGAGTGTTGACTGTTTCTGAGCCGTCGTTGTTGTTGGTTTTTTGATAATTTTCATAACTGCCGGGTACATTGTATACCCCACGTCCATTGCCACCAAGAGAGATTCCTATTTTGCCTTTTCTATAACCACCATTTAGACCTAGACTAGATCCTCTAATTCCAGCGCTTCCATCCACTCCTACCGAAAAGCCCTCTAAGTTATTTTTTTTAGTTATAATATTGATAATACCTCCTGAACCTTCAGCATCGTATTTCGCAGAAGGAGAGGTGATAACTTCTACCGATTTAATTTGATCTGCAGGAATTTGTCGCAAGGCATCGGCTACACTGCCTGCTGTAATAGTAGAAGGTCTATTGTTTATCAGAATTTTTATATTCTGATTTCCTCTCAATGAAACATTGCCGTCTAGATCTACCGATAACATAGGTACTTTTCTTAAAACATCTGCAGCGTCCCCTCCTTTATTGGTTGCATCATTTTCAGCGTTATATATTGTACGGTCTACTTTTTCTTCAATAAGTGCTTTTTGCCCAACTATATTTACTTCTGAAAGTGTTTCTATAATTGTTCCAAGGGAGATTGAACCCATATTAATAGTTTCCTTTTTGTTGCTTATGGTAAAATTTTCTGTGGTAAAAGAGTTGTAGCCAAGAAACGTAATTGTTAATTTATAATTTCCCTCAGGTATTTTACTAATTGTAAAACTTCCTTTTTCATCACACATCGTGCCGTCTACAATTTTGTTGTTGAGTATATTTATTAAAGCAATAGTAGCAAACTCAACTGGAGCTTTATTGCTTGAATCGATAATGATTCCTGAAACTTTCCCATTGCCAGTTGGAGGAGGCGTATAGGTTCGTTTAGTAGTATCTTTTGGCACTTGAGCAAAAGTTGCCAAGGTGGTAAGAATAAACAATAGAAATATTGCTATTTTTTTTATTGGTAAATTCATGTTTTAGAAAAATTGTAGTCTTTTTTTAAGGTAGACGAACGGAATGTATCTTTATTGTAATTTATAAAATAATAAGTTGCTACAGTTACTCCTAAATTATTTAATTTTTAAAATCATTTTGCCAGTATTGGTTTTTCTCAATTGTAATCTCTTCATTAGTAATTGGATGAAAAAAAATTAGCTTATATGCGTGAAGTGCAATAGAATCAATTATAAAAGGACGTTCAGATCCATACAGTAGATCTCCTACGATAGGGCAACCAGCAGCAGCTAATTGAGCACGAATCTGGTGAAATTTTCCGGTATGTAGTTCTATGTTCCATAAATAGTTAGTTGGTGCTATTTTTTTAATTTCATATTCCAAAATTACTTTTTCGTATTCAGGCAATTCTATTTTGGATAATTGTGCTTTTTTCTTTTCCTTTTTATGCCAGTTTTCTAGTTTCCCTTTCAAGTTTTCTGGTGCAGTTTCTGTTAAGGCCTGATAGTATTTCTTTACTTTTCTTTCTGCAAATTGTTCACTTAAATTTTTTAATACTGATTTTTGTTTTGCAAACAATACAATGCCACTTACTGGTCTATCAAGTCTATGAATGTGCTGCGCATAAATTTCTTTGTTAGGATAGATAGACTTTTTAATATATTTTCTTACTTGTTGTAGTAAGTTTGGATGTCCGTTGCGGTCAGGTTCTACCATCAGACTAGAAGGTTTGTTCAGTACAAGAATGTATTGATCTTCAAATAAGATATGATCGGGAACATTGATTTGTATTGACATATTATATACTAAAACAGGAAGTTGAAGGCACAAAGATACTAGGATTTTAAAAAAAACCTTCATTGTATTACAATCTGCTATCAAGTAAAAAAATAGTTGTATATTTATACTAAGGTGCCATCTTAAGGACTAAAATCTTAAAGATATAGACATGTTAATGATTTAAGTGAGTTTGATGAAAGAAATAAAAAAAAATCGTTGGAAGAAATTATTTATAACACTTTTTAGTATTGTATTAGTTTCCGATTTTTCTATTGCACAGTTTAATCATAAAGATAGATTAGTTGCCCTTTATAATTTTGATGGTAATGCAAAAGATATGAGTGGTAATTATCAGAATGGAATTATCATGGGAGGTGTTACACCTGCCAAAGATCGTCATGGTTATGATGGTAAAGCCATGAAGTTTAATGGTGAAGATGGTATGGTTAGAATTACCGATCATCGTTTATTCGATTTACTCACAACCAATTTTAGTTTTTGTGCTTGGGTGTATATTAATCAGTTTAATCACTCCGTTTATTGGGCACAAGCTGGAACAGATAAGGCAACTCCTATCTTCTGTAAAGCATATCTTAAAAATCATTATCAATACAGATGGGGATGTACCTCTAGAGGATTTTATATAGATGGTACAAGAGGAGACGGCAAAGAAGTAATAAGCGATTCCAAAGGACCTGAACAAGGCAAATGGACTTTTATAGCAACAACTTATGATGGGGTAAGTGTTAGGAGTTATGTGGACGGAGTAAAAGTTAGCGAACTTTCTAGTCCAGGTTCATTTGAACCTGACGAAAACAATATGGTTATTGGACAGGATTATGCAGGTGTTCCATTTGCTAACGATTATTTTAACGGTAGTATGGACGAATTAAGATTTTACAGAAAGACACTTTCTGATACGGAGATTAATCATTTATATAAAGGAAATTTTACTCAAACGATTTATTATAGAGGCCATGTACGTAGTAAAAAAACAGGGCTTCCAGTATCTGCCTTAATTATTGTAAAGCCAGATGTTGGTAAACCTTCAGAGCATCAAACCGTACATCAAGAAGAGGCAGAATTTATTAGTTTTACAGCAAAAGAAAAATTTACTATAGAAGTATATGTTCATGGAAAATTAGAGCATCATGAAAGTATATTAGTAAATTCGATTAAAGACGGTGAAATAAAAAAAGATTTATTAGTGGAATAAAAAAGCCTGAATGTCAATTTAAAAATTTTTTGATGAAAGATGATAACCAACGATACACAGCTCCTCCAAAAGATAGATGGTCTTACAATTCTGAATTTTTAGTAGAATGCCCCAAATGCTCGAAGGCTGCATTAGTAAGTCTTGAAAGTCCATTTTCTCATGCTAATGGAAAATTAGTATGTTCTAATTGTATGCATTTAGAGAAGGTGGAAGATATCCTTCGTTATAAATTGATTGTAAAAAGAAATTGTGATAATTGTGGTAAGTCCTTTGAAAAGATAGTATCTGATTTTAAAGAGAAAAAAGACACTATAACATTTCCTTGTCCTAATTGTGGTATAATTAGAACGTATGAGCCAAAGGTAGAAGAATATAACGCTACCTATAAAAATTCAGGTCAAGCTTCAGATCCAATTTTTAATTTACCGTTATGGTTGCAAGCTGATGTGCGTGGAGATTTGTTTTGGGCATACAATAGATCGCATATGAACGATATAAAAGAATATGTTAAATCTAAACTCAGGGAGAGACAAACTATGTCTTATACAACAATGGTAGAAAAACTTCCAGGGTTTATAACAGATTCTAAAAATAGAGAATTAATGTTAAAAGTTATTGATAAACTCGAACAGAAATAAATGCAGATTGAAATTAAAGAAGCAATACTTAAAGAAGAGCTTGTAGAAATTTTAGTACTTCAAGAAAAAAATCATCGTGAAGTACTTGTCGTTGAAAAAGGATTAGAAAATGGTTTTTTATCGGTAAGACATGATCTTGACCTCTTGGTACAAATGAATAACAAGGCGCCCCAGGTGATTGGAAAGGTAAATAATAAAGTAATAGCCTTTGCTTTAGTGATGTTAGAATCTTTTAAGGACAGCGTTCCTGCATTGATCCCAATGTTTGAAACATTAGGGAAAGTATCTTATAAAGGCAAAAAAATAACGTTGTACAATTATTATGTAATGGGTCAGATTTGTGTAGACGAACCTTATCGCTCTATGGGCGTTTTTGATAGGTTGTATGCGAAACATAAAGAAGTTTATTCGAAGCGATTTGACATTTGTGTTACAGAAATTTCTTCGAAAAATTTACGCTCTATGACTGCGCATAAAAGAGTGGGGTTTGAAGTTGTTTATACGTTCAAAGATCAGACAGATGAATGGAATATTGTAGTCTGGGATTGGAAATAAAAACTATTTGATATGCTCTTTGATTATTATCCTAGAAGCTTTTCTTGCAGGAATATAAGATGCAATCATCGTTAGAGAAAATATTATTATAGACGTGATAACGAAGTCCATCCATTCCAATTTTACAGGATAAGATTTCACCATTGAAGTTTCCATTCCCAAAGGAACAAAGCCATATTCTTGTTGAAGATAACAGATCAAAAATCCTGTTGTTAGTCCTAAAAGAGCTCCTGAAAAGGCAATAATCATTCCTTCTGTTAGAAATATTTTTCGAATGATTTTTCGAGTAGCGCCCATTGATTTTAAGATAGCGATATCCTTTTGTTTTCGAATGGTAAGCATGGTAAGGCAGAAATATATACCTACTGACGAAACCGCCAAAAGTAATGTAAGAATTATAAAAACTGCTAGCTTCTCAACTCGTATGGCTCTTATAATAGCCGAATGTTGTTCGTCACTATTTAGCACAAGAAAATTATTTCCTAGTACGATTCTAAGTTTTTTTTGTATATCGGAAATTGTATAATCTGGTTTCAGTTTAATTTCAAGAGAAGTTCTTTTGTCGCCGTACTCAAATAATTCTTGGGCAAATGCTAAAGGGACAAACACATAATAATCGTCGTATTGTTTTTCAATTGCAAAAACTCCTCCCGCTTGAATACTTAAAGAATTAAACGCATCGGGAGCGTCAGGTTTTCTAAGTTTTTTCCTATTAGGATAATAGAAATTTAGTGGCGCAAAAGGATCGTTAAGAGAAACGGAAAGTTTGTATTGAAGCCCTGCTCCTACTATTGCGTAATAGGTATCTTTGTTTTGTAATTGTAATTTTCCTCCTGTCATCATAGAGTCCATTCTATGTTGATCTAAAAAATTATCAGAAACTCCTTTTAACTTTACAACGTCTTTTTCGTTTTTATAAGATACTATTGCATTGTCTTCTATTACTTCGGTAATAATTGAAACACCTTCTACCGATCTTATTTTACCAACTAAGGTCTCTGAAATAATAAAGGTTTTGCCTGTAGTGGCCACTATCTTTATTTCTGCATCAAAACTGTTATAAAGATTTCTTATAACGTCTTCCATACCATTTAACACCGATAGTACTACAATCATGGCTACTGTTACAATGGTCACAACGAGCATTGACAAAATAGAAATGATGTTTATGAAATTGACTTTTCTTTCAATTAGAAAATACCTTCGTGCAATAAATGAAACGAGATTCAAGGGTAATGTTGCTTAATTAATGTAAGAACAAATATAGTGGGATTTTCGTTAAAAAAAGTTTGTTACATAATTCAAGAGCCATCCTAGACAGCGCTTGATTATGTAACAAAGAATATGAAAACAAATTATACTTACTTGTGCATATATACGCCAGAGTTTTTGAGAAGGTTACAAAAATAATTATTATTTGTAAATTAATTTATATTTAATTGATTATCAAATTATTAAATATAAATTGAGTAATTAATTTTTACTATTTCGTACTTGTTTCAATTGAATGTAAAAAGCATTTTCGTTAATACTTATCGAATTTTTATTATTTACATTGGGTATTTTAAGGATTTTATATTCTCTAGACGGATATAATTTTAATTTTTGAAGATTATTAAGTGTAATACTAATTGGGAGGGAAAAATTTTTCTCACTTCCAATCCATTTATATTTTAAGAGAATGTGTTTAGAATCTTTTCTGATTATTTCATATTCTAAAATAGGCAGCGAAGTATATAATAAATACTGGCGAAAGAAAGCGGTATAATCAACTTTGGTAAAAGTATTAATATAAGAGATGAGTTGGTGTGAGTTAATTTGTTTGCCTCCAAAATCAGCTTGTATACCTAGCAGAAGAGAAAACCATAGTGAATCGTTGGCAAGCGAATTGCGAAGCGTATGAAGCATATATGCACCCTTGTAATACATGTCAGAGTCTTTCCAATAATGATAGTTTACACCATAGGGACCAATAATTGGTTCTTGGTTTTTAATGAGTTTTTTTTGTCCCGCAAGATATCTTTCAGCTGTTTCTTTGTTATAGATTGCTTCAAGTAAAAGTGTTTCGCCATAAGTAGTAAAGGCTTCATGTATCCATAGATCAGCATGATCTGCTACGCTTACATTATTGCCCCACCATTCATGTCCGCTTTCGTGTACAATAATATAATCGAAACCATAATTATTGTTTTTATATTGATTGCCGTATGCAATTCCACTTTGATGCTCCATACCCCAATAGGGTGCTTCTATCAAGGCATATCCGTCTTTTTCAAATGGGTAGTTACCAAATAGTTTTTCATAACACTTGAGCATTACTTTTACTTGTTCAAAATGTTTTTTTGCTTTTTCTTTATTATAGGTAAGCACATAATAATCGAGAGATAAGCTCGTGCTGTCCTTTCTGAGATAAGTATCTGAAAGATGTGCGTAGTGACCTATATTAAGTGTAACATTATAAATATTGATAGGGTAACTAACTTTCCATTGGTATGTTTTTGTGTTTAAACTTGTTTGTGTAGTTTTAATTAGATTTCCATTTGCTGCACAATATAAATCAGAAGGCACTTCAAAATTCATTCTTACACTATCAGGCTCATCAGAAGGGTGGTCTTTGCATGGCCACCAGAGGCTGGCACCAACTCCTTCACATGCAACACTCACCCATGGTCTATTGAGGCTGTCTTGCGTCCATACAAAACCACCATCCCATGGTGGGTCAATAGCTTTGTGAGCTTTCCCCGAATAAAAAATTTTTATAAAGGAGCGGCTTCCTTTATTTTGTAGTTCCATAAAGCGAACAAAAAATGTATTTCCTTTTCTGTAGAAATCTAAGTTATTTCCTTTATTGTCTATGATTTTTTGTATGGACAACTCACCATTCAGGTCCAGCTGAATAAGGGAAAAATCTTTTTGCGCAATAAAATAGATACAATTATTACCCGATATAAATTGTTCCTCTACGTTTATAGAAACGGATAAATCATAATAATACACATCAAAACAAGATCGTTCAGGAGATAGTATTCCTCTAAGGGAGTCTTTTGCTGTGGTTTGTTGTTGAGAAAAACAGTTTATTAGTTGAAAAAAAAATAGTATACCAAAATATATTTTTTTCATTAGGAGAATTATTTTCTCACCAAAGCCAAAAGGTCTTTTTGAACTCCCCAGTCCTTTGCTAATTTTAGCATACTCATGGCTTCTATTTCACTGATATAACCTTTAGATTGTGTGTCGTCCCAGACAGAGCGAATAAACTGAAGTTGCACGTCTTTTTCATACGTAGCAATTGTAGCTTTAAAATACTCTCTTGCTCTTTCAAAGGAAGTAATATTATCTTGTTCCGAAAAATCATACGCCCACTTCAATTCTTCCTGAGCATCCAGCTTTGCAGCAGTGTCAGCGAGAATCTTTTTTTCTTCTTCGTCCAGTCCGTGGTAATTAAAAATCACGAGTTTTAAAAGAAGTAAGGCTTTCTTTTGTTCAGTATTCATTAAAATAGGTTCTACTGTTTCCACAAATATAATATTAATTGTGACAAAATAATTTTAAATGATAAAAAGGTCTTCTGTTATTTTATCTGCAAATAAAAGCCCTTTTTTAGTCAATTTAATAATGTTTTTTTCATGTGTCAAAAAACCCATTTTTTGGTATTTATCAACCGTATTTTTATAGCTTTCAAAAGTTATACCATAATTTTTATGAAGAATTTCAGAATCTATTCCCCATTTTGTTCTTATTCTCGTCATTATATATTCATTTGCTAACGTAGTTTTATCAAGAAGCTCAAGCGTAAAAGGGATTTTTTTAATAGTTAATTCATTGATATACTTGATATTATTTTCTACATTATATTGTCGACTACTTCCATTATAAGAATGCGCACCAGGACCAATTCCCAAATAGTTTAGATTTTGCCAGTAACTAGTATTATGCTTTGAAATATAGGTGGGCCGACAGAAATTTGATACTTCATATTGCTCATAGACATTTGCCTCTAATGTATTCACCAATAGTTCAAATTGAAGAGCATTATATTCCTCATTTTCAGGCGGTAAAGTGCCTTTTAGTTTCCTTTTCCCAAAAGCTGTTGCAGGTTCAATAGTAAGACAATAAGATGAAATATGTTGTATGTTTAATTCAATAGCTTTTGAAAGGTCATTTTCCCAAATTTTGTGATCTATTGAAGGAACACCATAAATCAAATCAATACTTATGTTTTGAAAACCGATTTCTTGGGCTGTCCTTACTGAATATTCGGCTTGAATTGAATTATGTGCCCTATTCATATACTGCAGCTGTTTATCATCAAAAGTTTGGATTCCAACACTGAGTCTATTGAAGCCCAATTTTTTTAAATCAGCTAGTTTCTCTTTGGTTAAGTCGTCTGGGTTAGCCTCCAATGTGATCTCTGCAGATTTTTCGATAAAAAAATATTTGTTTACCTCATTTATTATTTTTTCTAATTCTAAGGCCTCTAACAATGAAGGAGTGCCTCCTCCAAAATAAAGGGTTGAAATGACTTTTTCTCCCAGATAATCCTTTTGAAGTGCTATTTCTTGACAGATCATATCAACCATAGTGCTTTTATTTTTCTGATTGGTAGAAAAGTGAAAATCGCAATAATGACATGCCTGCACACAAAATGGAATATGAATATAAATTCCTGACATTAATAAATGAGTTATTTAACATACAAAAATGCTAATTTTGACTGGATATCGTTATAGCATTCGTGAGAATAGTTTTTATATTTCTTCTTTTAGTGTTTTGCAAGGTAAATGGACACGCTTACCATTTGGAAGTTATTGTGCTTGACCAAAATTTTAAATCAAAAAATTTACCTGATTTTAAAAAAAATGTCAAAGACTCTATGGAGGCAATTAAAGTATTAAAATTGCTACTAACCGATTTGCACCAAGAATCTTATATAGCTGCTCAGGTTGATACCATTTTTTTTACAAAAGACACCCTTAAGGCATACGTTTTTGTAGGAGACAAATTTAGTTGGGTAAGTTTGCGAAAAGGAAATTTGGATGGCTATATATTAGACAGGACGGGCTTTCGAGAGCGTATGTATCGGGATAAGCCATTTCGATATAAAGAATATAATAAGCTTGAGCAAACCTTTATAAAACTTTCTGAAAATAACGGATTTCCTTTCGCAAGTATTCAGTTGGACTCGCTAGAAGTATTGGATAATGGACTACATGCTGCCTTAAATTATAAAAAAGGCCCGTTTTTTACTTTTGATTCCATCAACATTATTGGGAAAACAAAAACTAAAAAAAGATATTTGATGCGTCACATACGCATATATCCTGGACAACCTTATTCACAACAGCGGATAGAAGATGCCGAAAGACTTATAAGAGAATTGCCATTTCTGGCTCAAATTCGACCACCAGAAATTATTTTTTCGAGAAATAAGGCTTTACTGAATATATTTTTAGTGGACAAAAAAATAAATCAAATAGATGGTATTATAGGCTTTTTGCCTGGCGAGGGAAGTAATAAAAAACTTTTAGTTACAGGGGAATTAACGATTGGACTTCGAAATTTATTTGGCACAGGAAAGAGTTTAAACTTAGAATGGAAAAAAATAAAACAAGCTTCTCAATTATTAAATATAGGATACATTCACCCTAAGCTACTAGGCTCAAGCATGGATGTCAAAGTGGATTTTAATCTTTATAAACAAGACAGTACATTCCTTACAATCATTAGAAATTTAACATTTACACAAAGAACAGGTAAGTATTCAAAAGTCAGTGTATTTGGTGGACTAAAAACATCAAGAGCTTTAAATGGAGTAAATGATACTTCAAGTATCAAATTTGCTAATTACAATCACTATACTTATGGCCTGGGGTATGAGCGGAATACATTGGATAATATTTTCTATCCCAGAAAAGGTTGGTTATTTTCTATACTCGGTTATTTGGGAAATAAAACGATTCAACCAAACCCTGAGTTTAATCCTACTTATTTTGCAGGTGTTAAGTTAAAATCTGTACAGTTTAACTTGGAAGGATCTATTGAAAAATATTCAAAACTCGGAAAAGGAAGTGTCTTTCTTACTCGATTGTCTAGTGGAAGCATTTTTAATGACAAAAGTAATATATTTTTTAATGATCTTTATCGTATAGGAGGATTGAAAACCCTTCGTGGATTTAATCAAAATAATTTCTATGCCTCTACTTATGCAATTGCTACGCTAGAGTATAGGTTTTTTACCGATGAAACTTCGTATCTATTACTGTTTTACGATCAGGGTTATTTAATTAATGAGTTGAGTGTTGTGGGTAAACAGGATTTTCCTAGCGGCTTTGGTGCTGGGGTGAGTTTCACCACTCAAGCAGGAGTATTTAACTTTGTTTATTCATTAGGTAATTCCAGAGATCAAAAACTCAATCTAAATCTTTCGAAAATTCACTTTGGTATTACCAGCAGATTTTAGGGAGTGGGCTCTATTGCAACTCTGTCGAAACAAGTAAAGGATTTCTCCTTCTTTTCTTTTTTATACTTCATAATAAGTCGAACAGTATACACTCCATATTCCTTATAGGTATGTTTTATTGTAAATCCACACCCATAACTTCCATCACCAAAATCCCAATAATAATTGAGGTTATCACATTTTTTACATTGAGAAGAGGTAGTTGTAAAATCAGCTTTTTTATCTTTTGTAGAATATTCCATTCTTAAAAAATCTTTTTCCGGAACTAAAATTTCTTTGGTAATATTCGTGGTATCGGTAGTCTTTTTTGAAGGATTGTAAATTAACAATCGTGTTTTATATAATCCAGGCCTATTGTAGCAATAGGAGAATTTTAATCCTTTGCTTTTTTTACCATCGCCCATCATCCAAGAAAATATTCTCCCTTTAGGTAAACTATCTTGAAGCGATAATTTATCAAAATTTATGCAATACGTTGGAGTAGCATTTCGAGTAATTATTTCAGGATAATCCTTGAAAACAAAGTAAGCATCGCAGTTTACTATTTTGTTTTCAAATTGAAAGAGTTGATTAGAGAATATACCATTTGGACGAGTGGAAGCAAATACTCCAACGCCAGTTTGTTCGTGGTATAGAAAACCATAATCGTCAAAAGAAGAGTTATAGGGTTTTGATAAATTTTCTGCAACAGTTGAGTCCATATTATTAAGATCAAAAGAATAGATATCATATCCTCCATGACCTTCTCTACCATTTGAGCTAAAATAAAGAATTCCATTCGGTGATATAAAAGGGGAAATTTCATTGTAAGATGAATTTACTCTTGCTCCCAAATTAAGAGGTTTGGTCCAGCCATTGCTAGTCAGAGTAGTCATATATAGATCGTAACCACCTTCACCTTTTAATTTGTTAGAACTAAGTATCATCACACTTTTATCTGGTGAAATCCATGCTTGTTTTACAACATCTTTGTGTTCATAAAATGAAAATTCTTTATGATGACTTAGACTTTTTAAACTATCTGGCATCTCTTTAGTAGGATCAAAAAGCATTCTATTTATAGAAGATGCTTTATATTGAGTATAATATTCTGGATTATACAAATGTGTAAAAAACGAAGCGGATACGGAATAACCTACTTTAGAAGGATTAGAAATACTATAATTAATTTCTTTTTTCCCTTTGAATACTATTCCTGAAAGGCTAATTGGAAAATTGGCAGCGCTTACAACTTCTTTTCTTTTACCAGCATATTCGTTTAGTTTTGCTAAAGCTTCTTTTTCCTCCTGATTGCCTATAATAAATCCATTTATTATAAGTCTTTCTTTTTTTCTAGGCAATGGAATAGCTTTAAGGATAACTTTAGATTCATCTACTTTATTTTTTGCAAGTTCGCATGCCGCAAGTATACCTGTCAATTCTGGATGCAGTGCGTCAAATTTTAAATGGTATTTTACATATTTAAGGCATTTGTCAGCCCTGTATTGTTGTAGTAAGGATAAGGCATATCCCCAAAAAGAAGTTTTGGCATAGTCTACTAAGGAGTGAAGAGAGTCTGCCATTCTATAGTTTCCCGATAGTCGGTAGGCCTCTGCCATATTGTAAAGTAATGTATTATATTGACTATGTTCTTTTGAAATTTTTTGAAAGTCTTTTTCGTAAAGTGTAATGGCTTTCTCAAATGAGCCTTTGTTGAAGGCCTCTCTAGCTTTGGGGTTGAGTTGTGAATAGCAAATGGTAGCCGAAAAATTTGATAGAGATAAAAATACTATAAGGGCTACTACAAATAATTTATTTTTAGTAGTTGTATAATACAAATGGGAGCGCATTAGCAAAGAATTGGCCATTAAATTGGTATTAGAGTAAGAATTTATTATATTTACTATGGTTACATTTGTTCTCTCACAAATATAAAGGAATACCATATAAGGTCTTAATAATGAAAATAAAATTATATCTACTACTTTCAATACTAGTGATTCTTTCTTTTTTAGGTTCTTGCAGAAGAAATAGTCAAGATCCTCTCTGGAATGTAGATTTATTGACTCCATTAGTAAAAGCCAGTCTTTCAATGAATAATATAATTAAAGATACTAGCTTTATCAAAAAAAATTCTGACAATTCAATAACTGTTGTAAGTAGACAAGAACTTGCAAAAATCACCTTAGACTCTCTTGTTACACTAACTACGCCCCCATTTAGTAATACGGTCAAACTAAATTCGCTTGTATTAGATACTAGATCAGTTACCACTAAAATAACAGTTGCTCTTATTATTAGTGAGCTTGAAAAAACTGGAGATCCTAATGATGCAAATACAGCATTGCTTCTCAGAGCTGCCGCTATGTATAATATTCCAATAAATTCATCTTTGTTACCAGGATTAAAGTTTCTTAATGTACCGATTGATATAACTCAAATTTTTTCTAATGCTCAAATAGCTACTGGAAATCTTTCCATAACCATAACCAACAATCTTCCTGTATCGATTGATTTATTTGAGTTTAACCTGAAAAATAAGGTCGCTCAAAATTCAATCATGAGTTCAACATTTAATTCTATTCCTGCCAATGGAGGCAGTGTAAATGCTTCCCAAAACCTTGCTGGAATGTATTTAGAGGGTGATTTGGTAGCGGATATAGACACGATTAATTTTAATTCAACAGGCAATGTATATATTCAATTAGATCAATCCTTAGACATTACCCTTACTGTTTCTGGGGTAACGTTAACATCTGCTAATGCAGTATTTCCAGATCAGGATGTAGCACAAAATTCGGATGAAGTATCATTGGTAGGATTAGCAAATGGTGTTGAACTTACGTCCGCTACGATCGAATCAGGATTGATGAAAGTTGAAGTGTATAGTACCGCACAAGATAAAATCTATTTTACCTATAGTGTTCCTAGTGCTATTAAAGGTGGCCAACCATTTGAAGTGGAGACAATAATACCAGCAGCTTTACCAGGGCAAACGGCACATAAAATATTTACCTATGATTTTTCAGGCTACACCATGGACCTTACAGGAGAAAATAACGATACGGTCAATACTTTTTTTAATACACTTGTAGGGAAGATAAAATACTCTGGAAAAAAAGTATACCTTTCTTTAGCAGATAGTATATCTATTAGCATTTTTACAGAAAATCTTAAGCCTTCTTATGTCAAAGGTTACTTAGGGCAACAAACAGAAGATCTCGGTCCAGCAATTACCTCCTTGGATATTTTTAAAAATATTGAAAGCGGTACACTAAATTTCGAAAAAGTAAATCTAAATCTTACCATCGAAAATGGTTTTGGAGTTGATGGTTCTGTGCAGATAAATAATATTACCGCCTACAATACTCGCACTAGTTCGTCACAAGTACTTACTGGTCCTAATATAGGGGTTTTGCTTCCTATAACAAAAGCGACTGACAATCCTTATGTTAATGCTATCAATACATTTGACATGAGCACCAGTTCAAATGCTACTAATCTAATAAATATTTTGCCAGATAAAATAAATTATAGTATTCAGGTAAAAACAAATCCTGCAGGAAATCTTAATACGTACAATGATTTTGCTTACGGCAAAGGCTTCTTAAGTGCCTTCCTAGATGTAGAGATGCCATTATCTTTGATCGCATCGAAACTTGTACTGAGTGATACTGTTGATTTTAATACAACAACAATTAAAAGCAAAAATGTACAAAGTGGTACATTTAGTGTTTTTGTTAACAACGGATTTCCTTTAAGTGCCTCCTTGAAAATGTATTTTATGAATGCAAATGGAATGATTATAGATTCGTTAAAGTCTTCAAACGGAGCTATTCTACCAGCACCTGTTAATGGAGCAAATAAAGTAACAGAAAAAAGTTCTTCTCAAATAAAATTTGGAGTAGACGAATATAGAATGAATAATATATATAATACAGAAAAGGTAATTTTTAAAATTGAATTTACAACTGAACCTAGTTCTACATTTTTAAAAATCTATAATGATTATTCCATAGACTTTAAAATGGTAGGTGATATGGATTATGCTATACACAAAAAATAATTTCGATAAATTAGTTAAAAAAGTTTTGAATGAAGAGTAGAGTAGTCTTGGCATTTTTGCTATTTATAAGTTTTTTCAGTAATGCGCAAATAGAGATTGATAAAATGGAACGTTTGCTACTGGACAAAAAAGACAGTATTGGCATTCCCTCTTATAAATTATTAATTAATGTTTATGGAGATTTTTATCTCAATTCAAACTCTTTATCTAACAAATTTATCAGTTCGCTTTTATATAAAGGAAACTTTATAGACGAAGAGATGAAAGATAAAAATACTAAAAGGTTAAAAAAATATAATAGACTTGGCGTAGACGAGCATGTAGGAATACAAGGGGTTTATTCTACTAGTAAACTCAATTATGTCTTTGGTATTGACCAAAGAGTGTTTGCTTCAGCGCATTTTTCAGATGACCTTTTCGAAATGGTTTTTAGAGGAAACACTTCTTTTGCGGGCAAGGATGCGAACCTTAAAAAAACATCCATTCAGGTATATGATTATCAAAGTTTATATGTTGGTGTTCAAAAACAATTAAAGGAAGGTAAATATACTCTCGGGGCAGCGGCTTCTTTTATCAGAGGAGGAAATTATCAGGGACTAAAGATGAAAAATACATCAATGTATACAGAGCCTTCAGGGCAGTATATAGATTTGAACGGAGATATTAATTTTTCAAGATATGCCTACGATAGTTCTGCATCAGCACTAAAAAGCCGTGGGAAAGGTGCTGCTATTAATTTATTTTTCTCCATGAAAAATGAAAAAGGACGACTTAATTTTGAAGTACGTGACTTAGGATTTATTACTTGGAAGAACATCAAAACATACAGTGGAGATTCTACCTTTAGATATGATGGTATATTGATAAATGACATTCTTTCAACTGGGACTTCAATTGCTAGTGATATTACAGTGGATAGCATAGCAGTAGAAACAGGGATTGATATTGAGTATAAAAACAAAACCACATTTCTCCCAACGATCTTTCATTTAAATTATATTTTCTCTCCAAACAAAAGACATAGTAGAACTATAGGTGTTCGTTATATGCTTTCACCTGGCTATATACCACGTGTTTATTTACGTGAGGCTGATTTTCTTGGAAAAGGATTTACATTGGTAAACACATTTTCTTACGGTGGTTTTGGCAGACTAGATTATGAAATCGGTCTTTTAAAGAAATTTAAAAATAGTTTTATAATTTCTGCTAACTTATTCGCCTTTGAATATTTAGTTATGCCAGCCAAATCATCCGGTCATGGGCTTAACATTGGTCTTACAAAGTTATTTTAATGAATAGAAATTTTAGAGATGGTTTTAATTTTATTTCAAAAGCTACTCCAAAACGAATTGTTAATGCTGCTGGAATTTTAGGTAGTTATTACTATTCTCGATTGGTCCGAAAGTCTTTTATTAAAGGACTTCCTATCAGTATATCCTTCGAACCCACTACTTCTTGTAATCTTCGCTGTCCAGAATGTCCTAGTGGCTTGAGATCTTTTACACGACCTACAGGTATGTTGGAAGATGAACTATTCAAAAAAACGATAGATGAACTTCATAAAACACTTTGGTATTTAGTATTCTATTTTCAGGGAGAACCTTATCTTCACCCTTCTTTTTTAACATTAGTAAATTACGCAGCCTCAAAAAAAATTTATACCGCTACCTCTACCAATGCGCATTACCTTACTGATGAAAATGCTCGAAAAACTGTTGAATCAGGGTTGGATAGACTTATTATTTCTATTGATGGTACTACACAAGAGACATATGAGCAATATCGTGTAGGCGGCCAGTTGAATAAAGTAATTGAAGGAGCAAAAAATATTATTAAATGGAAAAAGGAATTAAAGTCTAAAAC
>JANOTP010000077.1:0-3724 GCA_031416415.1 Cytophagales bacterium
GTGTGCTATAGATATTAAACATAAAAAGGAATTGTCTTCTAATAATGATAAACTAGTATATGAAAAAAACTAAATTTTCTCGCGAATCGTTAGTGATCATGACAGAATTGGTGTTGCCAAATGATACGAATAGCCTTGCAAATCTTATGGGAGGTCGCATGATGCACATGATGGATGTTGTAGCAGCTATTTCAGCTCAACGACATTCTAATAGGATCGTAGTAACGGCTTCGGTTGATAATGTATCTTTTAAACATCCGATTAAACTAGGTAATGTAGTCACGTTGAATGCTAAGGTTACGAGAGCATTCAACTCTTCCATGGAAGTACATATAGATGTTTGGTCGGAAGATGTTCCTTCCAATGAAAAAGTAAAAAGTAATGAAGCATTCTTTACTTTTGTAGCGGTAGATCAAGGAGGCCGTCCAATTGATGTACCGGATCTAATCCCAGAAACAGATGAAGAAAAAGTGTTATATGAGGGTGCTTTAAGACGAAGACAATTGAGACTTGTACTTGCAGGTCGGATGAAACCTTCTGAAGCTACTGAATTAAAAGACTTTTTTACTATATAATATTATATCATAATGATCAACCACGAAAGCAGTCTTCTAATTCATCTCGCAGTACATTTTGTAGGAAATAAAAGCAATGAAGAAGGAATTAATCTTTCTAAAAAACCTATGCAGCTTCAAGACGAAGCGGTAGAAGGATTGTTAATGAAGTATTTTCTTTCGCCTTTTAAAAATAATGAATTCTATCATCTTTTTGATGAATCTGATTTGACTAAGAATGAAGTTTATTCTATTGCTTCTAAAATTTTTGCAGATCCAGATTCTTTTTTTATTCAATCTGTATCTATTGCGAGTCATTTATATGAGCAGTCCACTCATCCTAAAGTAAAAGGAGGAGAACTTTATCTGATTTATCTTCAGGATTGTTTAGTGGATGGAGAGCCCACAGATGCTATAGGGATATTTAAGTCAGAGTCTAAAGAAACGTATTTGAAAGTAGCTCCAATGGGTGATAATTTTGAAATAAATTCTGATAATGGAATAAATATTAACAAGTTGGATAAAGGTTGCCTTATTTTTAATATTGATAAAGATAAGGGGTATAGAGCTTGTATAGTAGATACGACAAGCAAGTCAGAAGAAGCTCGGTATTGGAAGAATGATTTTTTAAATTTAAAATTAAGAGAAGATAGTTTTTATCATACACAAAATTATCTCCAGTTGTGCAAAGGGTTTATTGATGAAAAATTAAAAGAGGATTTTGAAATTTCTAAAACGGATGAAATTGATTTGTTGAATAAGTCGGTTAAGTTTTTTAAAGAAAGAGAGGTTTTTGATTTCAATGATTTTACAAAAGAGATTATTCAGCAGCCTGAGGTAATTAATGCATTCAAAGATTATAAAGAAACATTTCAGCAGAATAGAGATGTGACCATTGTAGATGAATTTAATATTTCTCAAAATGCTGTAAAGAATACGAGTAAGATTTTTAAAAGTATTTTAAAGTTAGATAAAAACTTTAGCGTCTATATTCATGGAAGCAAAAATAATATTACAAAAGGCTTCGACGAAGAGAAAGGTATGAATTTTTATCAATTGTATTATAGAGATGAAAAGTAGTTATTAGAACAAATGTAATCTAAAATGATTTTGGTTTTAGATGTTAACTTACTTGTTACTATGTTCTATATAAAAACAGGAACAAGTCTGAATTTTTTTCCAGGTAATGCAGTTATTAGTCCGCTAAACTCCATAGTCAGCAATAACGAAGATAGCCTACTTATAGGGATGTTTGTTTGCCAACTAATTTCATCAATCATCAAACTCTCCTTGTTTAGTAATAGTTCAGCGATTGTTTTTTCTTCTCCTTCTAATGTGTCTGAGATTTTATGTTTTGGCAGTACTCTTCCTTTATTGTCTATATCCCAATTGAGAATATACTCTAAATCTTTTACGGAAGTATAAATATGTGCTTTATGCGTTTTAATAAGGTGGTTGCAACCTTCGTTAAATTTGCTTCCTAGGTTTCCGGGCACGGCAAAAACTTCTCTGTTGTAACTATTTGCTATTTCAGCAGTTATTAAAGCCCCTCCTTTTTGAGCAGCCTCAATTACAATTATCGCATCGCATAAGCCCGCAACAATGCGGTTTCTAGCAGGAAAAAAAGAAGGATCTGGTTTTGTGCCAGGTCTGTATTCTGTGAGGAGTCCGCCATTTTCTTTCATTTTCAACGCTATTTCTTTATGAATAAATGGATAGATTACGTCAACTCCTGAAGCCATTACTGCTACTGTTGGAATGGATGCTGCAAGTGCTGTTTTATGTGCATGAATATCTATGCCATAGGCTAATCCACTAATAATAGTAGGTTGATAGGATTTTATTTCATGAATAATCTTTTCGGTGATTTCTTTACCATAGTTAGTAGCTTGTCTTGTGCCAATTATACCAATGGTTTTGGGAACATTTAAATCTATATTACCGCTAAGGAAAAGCAATGCCGGAGAGTCTGGGAAATGCCTTAGTCGTTCGGGATAATTTTTGTGTGTATAAAATGCTATCTCTACTTCATTTTTTTGAGCCCAGTTAATTTCTTCCTCGGCCTTTTTTAATACCGTTTGTCTTATTATTGCTTGTGCCACTACTTCGCCAATGCCCGGTATCTTCATAAGTTTACCTTTGGGCGTTTGAAATACTTTCTGCGCATTGCCGCAATAACTAATTAATTGTTTGGTGTTTTGACAACCTACTCCTGGGATTAGGCCAATAGCGACTTCGTATAAAAGTGATGAATTCATAAGTATAAAAAATAAAAAAGTTATTAATAATAAACGAAGATAGTAAGAAAAGATACTAGATACAAGATGGCAGATAAGAGATAAAAAAAAAGGAAGAACTTATTTAAGTTCTTCCCTTGTATCTAGAATCTAGAATCCGGTATCGTGGATCTAGTGTCTTGTTTAACTTTTTGGAGTAGCAATTTCGATATTAACTTTTCTGCCTTTAATACGGCTATTAGTCATACCATCCATGATCTCGTTTACGCTTTTGTCAGACACTTCTACAAATGAATATTTATCGAAAATTTCGATCATACCTATTTGATTGCTGTCGATGTTTGCTTCACCTGTGAAGGCACCTACAAGGTCACCAGGACTTACGCGATCCATTTTGCCAACGTTAACAAAAAGTCTTACCATTCCTTCGCTTTTACGGCTTGTTCTTGGTTTTCTTTCTGAGCTGTCACCAGTACGTTCACGTCGTTCTCTTTTTTCGCCATATTCGCTAGAAGATCTTCTTTCTCTACCGTCTCTGCTATCGCTACGTTCTCTTCTTTCTCCTCTTTCGCTAGAGCGCTCTTCGCGATCATACGATCTTTCTTCTTTTTTAGGCTCGCCAATTGCAAGTCTAAGAAGTGAAGCTGCTATATTTTCAATTGTTTGACCTTTTTCAATATAGTTAGCAATCATTGCATGGTATGTTGAAAGATCAGTTGTGTCGATTAATTGTTGTAACTGAACAATCATTTTGTTTTGTTTCAATTCAAACAATTGTTTCGTAGAAGGAGCGACACCTTTTGCTATTTTAATTTTAGCATAACGTTCGATATCTTGGATACGCATGGCTTCTCTTCTTCCAGTAACGAAAGTGAAAGATTTACCTGTTTTTCCAGCTCTTCCTGTACGACCAATACGGTGTACATAGGTTTC
>JANOTP010000078.1:0-6690 GCA_031416415.1 Cytophagales bacterium
AAACTGGAAATGCCCTTAAATCTGGAACCTATTATTATGTTTTCACACAAGAAAATTCAGACAAAAAGAAGGACGATGTTGTAAAAGGTTTTTTAGAAGTAAGGTATTAACCACAATTAATTTAGTATGAAAATATATATACAGGTATTTTTCCTGTTGTTTTTGTTGGAATCAAACTTGGCATTAGCACAACAAATAGTGCCCTTGTCAAATTTCATGAACAACCAATTGGTTTATAATCCTGCCTCTGCGGGAATGCATGAAGCACAATTTAATGTAAGTACACTAGCTCGCCTACAGTGGTCGAGTATTGGAGATGGAAGTCCTAAAACAGGCAACCTTTGGAGTGATTATAGATTCAAATCCAATAAAATGGCAGTAGGAATAAATCTTGGAACGGATTCCTACAGTGGTTATAAAAATACAGATGTAAATCTTAATTATGCCTATTATATAAATTTGAATAGAAAGTTAAAACTTGCAATGGGATTAAGAGCGGGATTTACTTCTTTAACGTTTAATACAAACGGTTTTGATATATGGGATGAGGGCGATGAGGTAATTGCAAATAGCGGTTATAAAAAAGTAGTTCCAAAAATTGGATTGGGATTTCAATTAAATAGTCGTAATGCATATATTGGTATTTCTTCCTCTGATTTTGTTTCTGCCCGCAAGGTTGATGTAACAGGAGATACAGCAAATGGATTTTTTAATCGAAAAAGAAATATAAATTTAATGGCAGGTGCTCAAATAAAATTGGGAGATCTGTATAATTTTCGTCCGAATTTAGCCTTGTTTTACTATTCAGATAGTAAGCTTCTTGGAAAAATAAATACTACTTTTGAAATCAAGGATTATTTTTGGGCGGGTATAACCTATTCTACTAATAAATTTGTTGGAATTAATGTTGGTACAAATATCAGTTCGAGAATTCGATTTGGTTATGCTTTTGACATGTATGTTGCCTCGAGTGGGCTAGGGCTTAATACACATGAAATAAACCTACTACTTAAATTAGACAACCTTTTTAGAAAAAGAAATTAAATGCCTTCTTTAAATAAAATCCTTCTTCTTTTTCTAGGAATTCTATTTCCATTAGTATCCCTATATGCTCAGAATTCAGATTCTATAAACACCATTTCATACAACAAAAAAAGAGAAAAGGTCGCCGCCTTACTACACTATAAATATGAAACGGGAGAATACGATGAGCTCTTAGATCTTTCATCGAAATATTTAAAAAAATGGAATAAAAAAGATCTTTCTCAACCTTCTGAAAATGTACAACAATTATTGTTGCAAGCAAGAGCAAATTTTGCACTTCTTAAATTTGATGCAACAGACAAGCTTGTGGAAGAGTCTGAAAAGATTTATTTTGACTTTAAAAATATTTTACTTCCTAAAGAAAAAATATTACTCACTCTTTTTATTTCTAATTTCTATTATGATTTAGGGAATTATACCGCCTCTCAAAAATTTTGTTTTATTGCAGATTCTATCGTTACTCCTAAAACATCTGAATATCTTAAAAATGATATTTTGTTACTGAAAAGTAAAATTTTGTTTAAGCAAGAATATTTTGACGAAGCTCTTGCATTAGTTGAAAAGCAATATGACTACAGGCTCCGTATGGCTTCTTTGCCAATAGTTGAAACGGCAGATCAATTGTACTTAAATATAAATTATGATTATAAAATTCGAAAAGAACGATTTGCGGATTTAGAAAATCTCAAAGCGGCACTTTACACTAAGAAAGAAATGCTATCAGAAGCAAATCTTGTAATTGGCAACAATAAAATCTGGATTCAAAAAAACCTAGGCAAAAATTCTATACTATACAGAAATCTTATTTCCATAGAAGCAGAAAAAGCTACTTTGACAAATAATAATGGAAAGGCTGCTATACTATATCAGGCTGCTTATACAAGCTTTGATTGTCAAGAGGACGAAATAAATAAAATTAATAACTTATCAGAATCTATAATAGCGTATTTAAAAACGGGTGATTTAGTGCGTTCGCAAAATTACCTTAGACGCTTACAAATGCATGCGTTTCAAAATTTAGGAAAGAACGAGCGTTACCATATTTCTTATGATTATACCTTGGCAGTAAAATTATATTTAGAGGGACAATTAGAATTAGCGGCTGATAGGATAAGTCTATTTTTAAATAATAAAAATGGAATGCCCGAATACCACCCTCATTTTATAAAAATCAAGGAATTACAATCGTTGATTGCTAGAAAAGCTAATAATGTTAGTGAACTACGAAGAACAGAAAATGAATTAGCAGTTATTAAAGGAAATTATTATGGTAAGAACACACCTGCTTATCATAAAGCACTTTTAAATATTGCTATTGAAGAGATCCGATACGGAAGTAAATTTAAGTATGCGGAAGAAATTTTCAGAAAAAGTTACGATGGGTTTTTAAAGCAAAAAATACAAACATTTAGCAAAGAGAATAGTTACTATCTAACTGCTTATGCGGAACTGTTTTTAAAACTGGATCGATTTGATTCTGCTATGGCAAGGTCAAAACAAGTTGCTAAGATAAACCAACAAGTATATGGACTAGAAACCTCGGAATATGCCTTAGCACTAGCTAGCTTTATTGAATACTCAATATTAGCGGGTAACTATCAAGAGGGGCTAGACAGTCTAAAAAAAGCAACTACGTTAAGCGAGTCAAAATCGGGTGACATATTGATAAAACAAAAAACATATTTGGCGATTGCTCGCCTTTATAAATTATTTGGGGAATACGATAAGATTAAAGAATTATATAATGATGCAAAAGACCTAAATAAGAAAAGTCAATACGATCAAGATATTTTGGTTCAGGCGGATATGGCAGAGCAAATGTCAGATTTATATATTCAAACGGAAAACTATTCTGAGGCACAAAGAGTATTAAAAAAATCGTTGGTTACAATCAATGCTAGCTTAGGAGAAAACTCACCTAGATTAATTGCCGTTTATTTTGGGTATACCAGATTCAACATCACTTCGGGAAATTTAAATAATTCAGAACTGTATTTAAGTAAATCTAAAAAACTTATTGATTCTATTTATGGCCCCAATTCTATAATGATGAGCGAGTATTATTTACTGGCGGGAGATTATTATACACTGATTAATGATTTTAAGAAAGCGGAAGAATCTTTTTTAAAGGCCGATAATATTCAAGGTAAAAAATTTGGAAAAAAACATCTAAAGAGAGCTGAAACGCTTCTGAGTTTAGCAACATTGTACCACAAACAAAACTCATCAAAATTTACTGAAATTGAAAAATTTTATAAAGAAGCATTAGACATTGTGAAAGCTACTATTGGCAGTGGTACGCCTTTGTATGCGGAAATAGAACAAGAGTATGCTGAGTTTCTTATAGGTTCAGGTGCATACGATCAAGCAGATAAATTACTTGAAGAGGCAGAGAAATTCTGGTCGTCGAAACTTGGAAAAGAAAACAGGCATATGGCTTATATTAATTTATTGCGCGGAAATATAGCCTATGAAAAAAATAAATTTGATGAAGCGGAAAAAAAGTATTTAAAAGCTAAAAGTGCTTACTTGTCTATCTTTAGTGATGTACATCCAGGCTACATTAAATCGGTAGGGAAATTAGCAAGAGTATATTATATGAAAAAGCAGCCGGAGAAAACCCTGGATGCGATGAACGAAATAATTCCAAAATATTTAGAATTCACACGTGTGAATTTTCCGTCACTTAGCTTTAGACAGAAGAATCATTATTGTAAGGATCTAAAAGACGAGTTTGAGTTTTTTACTTTTGTAGCTCTTCAGCAACCTGCTAAAGGAGTTAATTTAAAATATACTGGTCAAGTTTACAATAATATTCTTGCTACAAAAGCGCTCTTATTAAGCTCAAGTATTAAGCTACTAGACAAAATTCAAAATAGTAAAGATAGTATATTGATTTCACTATATAATCAGTGGATCTATGAGAAAGAATACATGATAGGAATATTATCATTAAGTAAAAGCCAACTGATAGAGCAAGGGATCAATATAGCAGATCTTCAATCAAGTACAGAGCGATTGGAAAAACAAATGTCTCAACGATCTGAATTGTTCAATAAGGAAAAAATAGAAAAACAGATTACTTGGGAAAATGTTCGCTCGAAATTGTTGCCAAATGAATATGCAATTGAGATTATTCGCTTCCGTCATTTCAATAAAGAATTTACAGATTCTGTTATTTATGCCGCTTTAATAATTGAAAAAGCAACTTCTGAAAATCCTGATTTAGTTTTATTGCCAAATGGTAAAAAAATGGAAACAAGATTTTTGAAATATTATAGGAATACGGTGACATTAAATGCTCCCGATGAAAATTCTTATGAAGTTTATTGGCAGCCAATTAAAAATAAAATTCAAGATGGAGCACTCGTTTATATTTCTTCTGATGGTGTATACAATCAGATTAATTTAGAAATGCTTCCTGTAAAAGGGACAGAAAATTATGTTATAGATCAAAATAAACTTGTCTTACTTACCAATACAAAAGACTTGTTAGCACTTGAGGAAATAACTACTTCCAAAAAGAAATCAAAAGAGAATAAGAAAACCAATAGTGATAAATATATATTTTGCGGTAGTCCAACTTTTTATACCAACTCTAAAATCGTAAAGAAAAATGTTCCTGAGCTTCCAGGTGCAGAAAAAGAAATTACTGACTTAAATACGTTGTTGGCTTCTTCCGACAAGTCTTCAATGATGTTACTTAAATCTACGATTACAGAAGACACTATTAAGAGTTTGGTTAGTCCTAAGGTTCTTCATATTGCTACACATGGATACTTTAAGGAGTCTTTAGTAAAAGGAGTAAATGAAGACGACATAGCTACTCACCCGCTTTTAAATTCAGGTTTAATGCTTCTCGGATCGGGAGATATTGTTGACAATCCTGATAATAAATATGTAAATCAAAAGAATGGAATTCTTACTGCGTATGAAGCAATGGATTTACCTTTAGACAATACGGATATTGTAATATTATCAGCCTGTGAAACGGGAAGAGGTGAAGTACAAGTGGGAGAAGGAGTATATGGACTTCAAAGAGCATTCTTAATTGCGGGAGCGAAAGCAATTGTGATTAGTTTATTTAAAGTGAACGACGAAGTAACACAAAAATTGATGTTGTCCTTTTATCAAAAATGGTTAAAGACGGGTGATAAAAGACAAGCATTTGTTGATGCAAAAAAAGAAATTAAGCAACAGTATAAAATACCGCTTTATTGGGGAGCTTTTATTATGATCGAAGGTCGTCCAGAAAGATTTAATTCAATCGCAAATTAATAAATAAATATGTCAACAATTACATTCAAAGGAACTGAAGTACATACCGCTGGGACTATACCAGCTATAGGATCTATCGCACCTGATTTTAGAGCAGCTAAAACGGATTTGAGTACTACGACGCTAAAAGAATTTGCAGGAAAAAAAATACTTTTAAATATTTTCCCAAGTATTGATACTGGAATATGTGCTGCTTCTGCGCGAAGATTTAATAAAGATGCTGCTACATTAACTAATGTAGTAGTATTATGTATTTCTAAAGACCTCCCACAAGCACATAAACGCTTTTGTGAAGCAGAAGGTATAACCGGCGTTGTGCCTTTGTCCGTGATAAGGGATGATTCTTTTGATAAAGGATATGGCGTAAAAATGATGGATGGTCCTATGGAAGGTTATTTATCTAGAGCGGTAATTATTATTGGAGAAGATGGTAAAGTTATTTATACAGAGCAAGTGCCAGAGATTGCACAAGACCCTAATTATGAAAAGGCTCTTGATGCTTTAAAATAAAAAGAGCATTAAAAAATGCCTCTTACAAATGTGAGAGGCATTTTTTAATGATAAAATTTTCAAATTATTAGAAAGCGTATTGATTTGCTTCTATTAATTTGGCAGCAATTCTTCTACGTGCTTCTTTTGTATTGAAGGGGGCTATTTTTGTAAATCGTTTAACACCCATTAACATCATACGTTGCATATCCCCATCTGCCATTGCATTTACTGCATTTTTACCTGCGGTATTAGCTTTGTCCATAGCGTCATTTAAGTATACTCTAACCATGTCAATCTGTATTTTGCAAGCTTCTTCACCTTTTAGAGATACAAGTTTCTCCACTCTCAAAAGGGCAGATTCTGCCATATAAGCGTAAATACAAACGTCCGCTAAATTCATCAAAATTTCTTGTTCATTTGCCAATTTGTCCATGAACTTCTGTGCAGCAGCACCACCAGCCATCAAGACTACTTTTTTCATATTAGCAATTGCTTTCTTTTCTGCGGCAAATAATGTTGTGTCTTCTTCGCCAAATTCAGGAATTCCAGTTAGTTCTTTTTGAACCGCCATAACGGCACTCATCAAATCTAACTGACCTTTCATGGCACGTTTGAATAACATGTCCATGGTAAGCATTCTATTGATTTCGTTTGTACCTTCGAAAATTCTATTGATACGAGAATCTCGGTATGCCCTATCCATAGGGTAATCTGCAGAGAAGCCATAACCACCAAAAATTTGTACTCCTTCATCTGTAACATAATCCAATACTTCAGAGCCTGCTACTTTAAGAATAGCGCATTCAATGGCAAAATCTTGTGCTGCCGCCAATAAAGATTCTTCTTCACTTTTGCCTTCTGCGGCAAACATTTCTT
>JANOTP010000079.1:0-18235 GCA_031416415.1 Cytophagales bacterium
CAAGATCACCTGCTGCAAAAATTTGTTGCGGTTTTATTTTTTCAATCAATTCCATCGTGATTCGAATATCTTCTTCACCCAATGGATTTTTCTGTACTTTACCTGTTTCATAAAAAGGTAAGTGTTGAAAATGTGCGTTGGCTTCACCATTGCCTACAAAGCGACACGTAGCTTTCGCCTCTCCTACTCTGATAAGTCCTTTTATATAACGTACCTCTGGAATATCTACTTCTGAAGTCTTTTTGTTATTAATAAAATCAATTGCTTTTTTATAAATATCGTTTGCTTCTTTATTATTGATGCCAAATTTATCGTTGTATTCGCACACAAATCCAGCAAAACGAAGCGCTTCATCATCTGTCACAGCAATATTTCCAGAAGTCTGATACGCTACATGAACATCATGTCCCTGATCTTGCAGACGTTGGAAGGTACCTCCCATTGAAATAATATCATCGTCAGGATGTGGAGAGAAAATAATAACTCTTTTGCTCGCAGGTAACGCTCTTTCAGGACGAGTACTATCGTCTGAATTTGGTTTTCCGCCTGGCCATCCAGTAATGCTGCGTTGTAAATCGTTAAAAACAATAATGTTTACATCGTAGGCATTTCCATGCTGAGCAAGAAGATCGCTCATACCGTTATCATTATAATCTTTATTGGTAAGCTTTAGAATTGGTTTGTTAAGATTTAAAGACAGTTGACAAACTGCTTTCTTAATCATGTTTTTATCCCATGCAACACTGTCTACTAACCAAGGAGTATTCACTCTAGTTAATTCAGTAGCACAAGGCTCATCAATAACAAACGTTGTATTTGGATGATTCTGTAAAAATGAAGCAGGCACATGATCAGTAATTGTTCCTTCTACAGCTGTTTTTACAATTTTAGCTTTACTCTCACCCCAAGCCATTAAGATTATTCTCTTAGATTGCATGATAGTGCTTACGCCCATTGTGATTGCCTTCTTAGGAACTTTAGTTAGTCCTTGAAACTCTCCCGCAGCTGCCGCTCTAGTAGAGTGATCGAGTGCTATAATTCTTGTTCTAGAGTTTAACAATGAACCTGGCTCATTAAAACCAATATGTCCATTTCCTCCTATTCCTAACAATTGAAGATCCAATCCACCAAACTCTTCTATTCTTGCATCGTAATCTTTACAGAAAGCAGGAACTTCTTCTAACTTAAGTGTACCATTAGGTATATGATAATTTTCTTTTGGAATATCTACGTGATTAAAAAGTTGCTCTTCCATAAACCTTACATAACTCTGTAAAGCATCTGGTTCCATTGGGAAGTATTCGTCAAGATTAAACGTTATTACATTTTTAAAGCTCAATCCTTCTTCTTTGTGTAGTCGAATAAGTTCTGCATAGACCTTTTTAGGCGTTGAACCAGTCGCTAAGCCTAACACACATGGCTTTAATTCTTTCTGTTTACTTTTGATCAATTCGGCTATTTCTTTCGCAATTGCCTTAGAACCCTTCTCCGAATCTTGGAAAATCTCTGTAGAAATTTTCTCAAACCTGTTTACTGCTAACGATGGCTCTGAGCTCAATACATTTTTCACCATAATCATAATCTTATTGGAAATTTTATAGTACTTAATTTATATAACTATTCTAATCCCCTTTTATACTAAAGTACCGTATACGGCAATTTCACATTAAAGGGTTTATATCCGTGTTGAATAATTTAAAACGATTAAGTTATAAATTATATTCATTTCAATTTTTGACAGCTTTTCCCTCATCTAGGTTGTTTTTCTGTACCCTGATATTAAATTAATATTTAGTAACCAACTGTAACTATTTGTAAAGATATTTTAATGTTTTGGGCAGTGTAAATAGCGTTAGAATTCCCATATAAATAACGCCTTAGTAGATATAAAAATATGCTCTATTATTAAAATTTGAGCATTATAATAAAATATATTACTTAATAATACCTATACCCAAAAAAATTGTATTAAAGTCTAAAACCGTATAATAATTTCGATTAATAATTGGTTTTGAACCGACTTTAAGCTGAGTAATTATCTTAAGTAATTCTATAAAAAAAGGGAAATTCCACTCAAGTGAAACTCCCCTCTATTTAGTTATTAGGTGTAGTAAAAGGATCCAATTAGGACCTTTTCAACCTGACTTATCTAATTTTTAATGGAAACTAAGGCTCCTGCTTTTATTTCATCCACCACAGAAGGATCCAATAAAGTAGAAGTATCTCCTAAATTGGAAACATCCCCTTCTGCTACCTTTCTTAAAATCCTACGCATGATTTTTCCAGATCGAGTCTTAGGTAAACCAGTTACAATTTGTATTTTATCTGGTTTTGCAATTGGCCCGATGATTTTTGTAACAACAGATAATATTTCTAAACGAATTACTTCTTCTGATTTAGAAGTCTTTTCACAGATTACAAAAGCATATATTCCTTGTCCTTTAATATCATGAGGATAACCTACTACAGCCGACTCAATAACATCTTCATGTTCGTTAATCGCACTTTCTACTTCCGCAGTACCCATTCTATGACCTGAAACATTGATCACATCGTCTACACGACCAAGGATTCTATAATAACCCTCTTCATCACGCTTACAACCGTCGCCAGTGAAGTACATGTATTTATAGGTAGAAAAATAATTCTGAATACAACGCTCATGATCTCCATAAGTGGTGCGAATTATAGATGGCCAAGGAAATTTTATACATAAATTACCTTCTACTCCATTTCCAATCAATTCATTCCCTTCACTATCTACTAATATAGGTTGAATTCCAGGTAAAGGAAGGGTTGCATAAGATGGCTTAGTAGGCGTGATCCCTGCCAATGGTGAAATCAATATACCACCCGTTTCAGTTTGCCACCAAGTATCTACAATTGGGCAATTTTTCTTTCCAATATTATCGTTGTACCAATGCCAAGCTTCTTCGTTGATAGGCTCTCCTACCGATCCTAGCACTTTTAAGGAATCTAACTTATAAGGTTTTAAAGGATCTAATCCAAAACTCATGAGCGAACGAATTGCTGTTGGAGCTGTGTAGAAATGTGTTACTTTATATTTATCAATTACTTGCCAAAACCTTGCTGAATCTGGATAAGTAGGTACACCTTCAAACACTACAGTAGTGCTTCCAGAAAGCAATGGTCCGTAGGTTAGATAAGAATGTCCTGTAATCCAGCCTATATCGGCAGTACACCAATAGATACTGTTTTCTTCTGTCTGAAAAACATTTCTAAAAGAATAATCTACATATACCATATATCCACCTACCGTATGCAACACTCCTTTTGGTTTGCCCGTAGACCCAGAAGTATAAAGTATAAACAATGGATCTTCCGAATCCATTTCTTCCGCTGCACACTGATCGTTCACCTTTACAATCTCATCGTGCCACCATGTATCACGACCATCTACCATCTTTTGTTCTTCGCCAGTTCTCTTTAAAACAATTACCGATTTAACAGCAGGACATTTCTCCAATGCCTCGTCTACAATTTTCTTTACCCCAATAGCTTTCGCTCCCCGATAAGAACCATCGGAAGTCACAACAAGGGTCATTTCAGCATCAATAATTCTATCGGCAAGTGCGCTGGCAGAAAATCCTGCAAATACTACTGAGTGCACCGCTCCGATTCTGGCGCAAGCCAATAAAGCAATCATTAACTCAGGCACCATTGGCATATAAAGACATACTCGATCACCTTTTTTTACACCTTTGCTTTTAAGTACGTTTGCAAACTGACATACTTTGCTGTGAAGTTGATTATAGGTTAATTTTATTTCTTTGTCGTTTATCTCATTTGGCTCCCAAATAGCAGCTACTTGGTCTCCACGAGAAGACAAATGTCTATCTAGACAGTTTTCAGTAATATTTAATTTACCACCGATAAACCATTTTGATTCTCCTTTTTCAAAATTCCAATCTAAAACTTTATCCCACTTTTTCTTCCAAGTAAAATGTGATGCTTTTTCAGCCCAAAATTCTTCAGGTTTTTCAACACTATACTGATATTCTTTTTTATACTCTTCAAAGGTTCTGATTCTGTTTGACATAGAAATTCAGGGTTTATCTGGGTTAATTAAATTATACTTTTACAAAAATTTTCTTTTTATACATCCAATTAATAGGAATCCATATAAGGGTTACCCATACTAATGCTAATACGAAGGATAGGAATTGTGGGTTCATCCCATCTACAGATAAGAACTGAAAAATAATTTCTTTAATGGCTATGCGTTTTCCATTTAGTTCTACAATAGAGTAAATCACTTTCCCAATTATCTCGGATAACATGTAGGCCGCTATTGCATTAGAACCAAAAGCGATAAAAGGTTTCGTAAATTTTTTATACTCTTGTATATCAATCAACCAATAACATATAGCTAATCCATTTAGGGCAATGCCAGAAGTATAGAGGACAAAGGAACTTGTCCATAAACTTTTATTGATAGGAAAAACCATATCCCACGCAAGCGCTAAAAGAAGTATACTATTGCCAGCAACAAACAATCGGATGACCTTATCCTTATTATTTGCTTCACTCTTTAACCATGTACCTGCGAGTACTCCTAACAGACCCGATACTATAGCTGGGACTGTGCTAAGAATACCTTCAGGGTCCCAGGTTTTAGAATAGTTCCACAGATGATTTTTTAATAGTAAATAATCCAGCCATGCACTGAGATTAGTTCCAGGTTCTAAATTTGCAGGACCGATCCCAGGCACTGCTATCAAGGTCATAAGTAGCCAATAGAGAATTAACAATGAGAAAGAGATAATCAGTTGCGTGCGAACAGAAGTTTTCAAAAACAATAAAGCGGAAAACAAAAAAACTAAAGCGATACGCTGCAAAACTCCCGGAATACGAACTGTACTAAAATCAAAATCAGGAATAAAATTCAATAACAATCCTAATAAGAATAAGATCACACTTCTTTTTATAATCTTAAAGATTACCTCTTTCTGACTTCCCGTAGATGCTTTCGCAACACTTAACGAATACGAAATTGAGATTCCAACTATGAAAAGAAAAAATGGGAAAACAAGATCGGTGGGTGAACAGCCATTCCAAGCAGAGTGCTGAAGAGGACTATAAATATATGCCCAACTGCCGGGATTATTTACCAGTATCATACCTGCCACAGTAAGCCCTCTTAAGAAATCTACAGCTACAATACGCTCCGGTTTTATCATGAAATCCTTTCCCTTTTCTTAAACAGTTGTGAAAATAAAATTACCCATTCTTCAAAAATATAAATTATGGCTGGCATAAACAATACAGCATGAAACAATTACAATAATAATGAAGATTATTTTTATGATTATTGTGTATTTCCAAGAAACCGTTGGAGTCAAAAATTTTGGATACTATAGACTATTAAGTTTCTTCTAAGCTTGAGTCTTGGATTACAGGATTGAAAGATTGGTAAGATTATTATAATAATACTAATAGTTATGAAGTAGTGGTTATATAGTTAATAGAAATATTAATTGGGTTAACGGTGTTTCCCTATTTGGTTGTTCACTCATTAAATTAAATACTAAGATACAGATTAACCATAACTAGTAGATTTTGAAAAAAACGCATAAATTTCAACTTAATATTAATTAATTTCAGATGTAAGCGTTTAACTTTTAAAAATCTATATTGTATAAAATATATTATAATTAGAAGTAGATAAAATAGTAATTAACTTAAAAATGAATATTCTTTTCATCTGCAGTAGAAATAAATGGCGTAGCCCCACCGCAGAAACTATATATAAAAATAATACCGATTTAAATGTAAGATCTGCTGGAACAGAGCCAACAGCTAGAATTAAACTAACCGCTAAAACTATTCTTTGGGCAGATCTTATCTTTGTTATGGAAAAAAAACATAAACAAAGAATGCAAGAAAAGTTTCCTTTTGAAACAGCTAATAAAAAAATTATCGTTCTTAATATTCCCGATGAGTATCAATATATGGATCCTGAATTAGTCGAGGATATAAAAACAAAAGTAGACAGCTATATTAATCAATAAATAGTTGTAATTTTAAAATTCAAAATTATACAAGTAATAGATCATAATAATTATTGTATGCTAAAAATTATTATTAGTATTCTTTTAACTTCCATTACTTGGTCAGCTTGTACTAAGAAAGAGCCTACATTACTTCTTAATAATTATTTTAAACCTCAAATAGGAGATGATTTTGAATGGCGTTTAGACAGCATCGAATTAAATGAAGTAAGTCAATACCACTGCAAAATAATCGATATAGACGCCTTCACTGCTACAAAGGAATTGGTAGATGCCTTTCATGCCAGAGGTATTAAAGTTATAGCCTATGTTTCCGTAGGTACAATTGAAAATTATCGCCCAGACATAGCGTTGCTCCCTCCTGAAATAATAGGAAATATTTATCCGGCTTGGCCAGATGAACGTTTTTTAGATATACGTCAACTAAACAAACTAAAACCTTTCATTACCTCTCGTTTTGATATGATAAAAGCAAAAGGCTTTGATGGAATCGAACCCGACAATATGGACGGTTATGGTGAAGATAATGGCCTTAACCTAACCGTAGAGGATACTCAATTATTTTGTGAATGGATAATCGACGAAGCGCATAAAAGGGGTTTGTCAATAGGACAAAAAAATACAGAAGAATTAGTACCGTTACTATATAAAAAATTTGATTGGGCATTAACAGAAGATGTTTTTAATCAAAACACACAAAACGATTATTCAAATTATATATCAATAGGAAAACCTGTCTTTTCAGCAGAATATACGGATCAAACTAGTATTAGTGATTTCAATTTATTCATTTGTACTAAAGCAACTCAATTAAAATATTTTGTTTTTTTAAAACATAGAGACTTAACAAAATGGAAATATGAATGTAACTAAAAAAATAATAATAGCTTTTTGTAGTGGCTTTTTTCTATCCCTAACAAGTAACGCCCAAACCACTCTTAATCTCTATCCTATCAATGGCGTAATAGGTCTAAAATTTCTAACGGAAAAGAAAATTTCTTTTGAGCCTAGAATTGATTTTCAAGTAGACGTTGCTAATGGAGAAAATAATATATTTATAAATACAGAACTCTTTAGTACTGTTAATTTTTTGAAAGATGATAATTTGAATTTTTACACGGGTATTGGACTTGGGGCAAATATTTACAATCAAGCAGAAAGTAACTTTAGTGGTTCATTACCGCTTGGTGCAACCTACTATCTAAACGAGAAAAGACGTATCGCAATTATTGGTGAATGTGGTATTAAAGTTACTGCTTCAGAATATTTAAAATTAAAATCTTATGCACTTGTTGGTTTACAGATTAGATTAAAAAAGTAGTACGCTACTCTCCTACCATTACAAAAGCTCCCCAATAATAAGGCTCTGGATATTTTACTTTTAATACTTGCTGAGCATTTTTAAATGCTTGTCGTTTAGATTTTTTTTGTGTAATCCAATTTTCATAAAATAGAGTCATAAGCTCCTGAGTAGCGGCATCAGAAACTGACCACAACGACATTAAGATTGTTTTAGCACCAGCAGTCTGAAAAGCACGTTGAAGCCCATATACTCCCTCTCCATTACTAATCTCACCAAGACCTGTTTCACAAGCCGACATAACCACAAGATCAGTTTCATCGAGATTCAAATTCATCACTTCATAAGAAGTAAGAATGCCATCACCACCTTCTATAAAAGCTTGCTTTGCATTTGCAAAAAGTAGTCCTGACCGAAGTAAAGGATTTTCAACCACAGTTTTAGCATTCATCCCCATTAATCCTCTTTCATTCTCTGAATTAGTTTGCACATCACGCATAAAAAAACCGTGCGTTGCAATATGTAAAACTCTGGGATCCTTTAGAGATTTGATAAGCACTTCAGAAGCTTCCTGTTCTGTATAGTTGGCAGTCTTCAATTTATTTTTTATAAAAATATAACTTATATTATCCACTTCTTTTTTAGTACCTGGAAGATTTGTAATGAAATTTCCTGTAAAAAATCGTTGAGAAGTATCCGCTTCTATCAACTGAAGTTTACTTGGAATACTTCGATCAGTTCCTATTGCTTTTTCGTTGTTATAATCAGGAAATCCAATTAATATAACTTCTTTTGAACTTTGCTTCAATGATTTTACCTTCAGAAGATCTTTTGTATTACTTACTAATTGAATATCTATTTCATCAATAAGATATTTACCTGTTTGAGTGTTTTTTAATGTCTGTAAATTAATCTGATTGTACACACCATCGGGTGAAAAGTAAACTTTCTTAACTCCTGCCAATTTCTCTTGAATCTGTTTCCAGTAGTGAGTATACGAATAAGTATCCTCGGTTTTGAAACGAATAGCATTCGTATAATAACGAGCATAGCGATTTTCAAGATCTTTCCCTTGATATAGTTTGACTACCTCGGGAAAAGAAGAGCCCGGTTTTATGATGAGAGCTAAATATACAATTGTATCTGTCCAGTTACTTCCATTGTAAAAGTCGAGTCTTACCATTTCTACTGCAGCTTCATTTTGTTTGAGTGCATTCTGTACCTCTTGCCAAGTGGGGTGCTTAGTATCGTTAGCTGATCCAAAGGCTTCAGATTGTAACGATAACTTTTTCTCTATAGAATTCACTTCTTGTTCTAACAATTTTTCGTCTATATGTTGCGCTTCCTTTTCGGAAAAGGGCAATTGGTATATTTTGGATAAATACTCTTTTTTAAATTGCCATTCATTGAAAAGTTTTTTTAGAACATCATCATTACTTGCCATGATTCGTTCCTTCATCTTATTCGTAGTATTAAAAAGAAGAGCTTTTGTAAACAACTGATTATTGTAAACTTCTCCCAAAAGAGCGGGATTTCTTTGCGATTGCATCAATGCAAAAGAAGTGAAAATTTCAAATCTATAGGAAAATGTTTTATAGAAAAGCGCTTTTTCTTTTTCAGATAAAATTGAAAAATTAGTTTCAATTTGTGAAAACATAACCTTAATGGCCTCGCGGTAACTATTTTCAGCCAGCACAAACTTAGCTTGTCTCTGATAATACAAGGCCATATCCAAGAGTACACTAGAATAGCTTAGATGATTTTTCCCAAATATAGTCTCTGCGATAGGCTTGATGGCTGTGTATAAAGAATCTGCCTGTATAAAATTTTTCTGTTTTGAATATGCTGAGGCTAAATTCTGTAGAGCTATGAGATAACTGATGCTCGATTCTCCTAATACTTTTTTAAATACTACAGCAGCTTCACTATATAAGGCAGCTGATTTAGAATGGTCTCCCAACTGCTCATACACAAGAGCCAAACTATTTATTTGATTACCATAATCTGGATTATTTGTACCTGACAATTCTTTTTGTACTCTGATTACATCAAGTAGTAATGTCTCCGCATCTTTGTATCGTTCTTGAGCTAAATAAGTATTCGTTAAATTAAAAAAAGCATTTACAATACTAAATTTATTATGAATGACGTCTTTTTTATATAATTCTATTGCTTCTAGCGTAAGCGTTTCAGCTTTTTTATACTCGCGTTGCGTTTTATAATAATCCGCCAAACTTTCAATTGCGGAGATATAATAAACATTATCTTTCCCCCATGTAGCTAAACTAATATCTATGGCAAGTTCATAATATCGTTTTGACTCATCAAAATTACCTTCATAACGATACAAACTTGCAAGATTGTAAATAGCGCTACTATACTCTACTGATTGTTCCCCAAATACTTCCTTTGTCTTATTCAAAGACGCTAACAACAAAGGTTCTGCTTTGGTATAGTTACTTGAATTGAGATAAAGAAGCCCTAAATTATTCAACGAAGTAATATAATTTGGATGTTTATCACCAAGTAATTCTTTTCGTTTGTTAAGGACCTCTTGATATACTAATTCCGCCTCTCCTATTTTCCCAGAATTTTTATAAAAACCCGCTAAGTTATCAAGCGCAAGAATATAGGCTTCTGTCTTTTCTCCCGATACTTCTTTATAGATACTAGCTGTTTCTTGATAGAGTGGAAATGCCTTTTGATATTCTACTTGATTGTCGTAAAACAAGGCTAAATTATTGAGCGCAAAAGCATAATTCAAATGATTTTTACCATATTCTTTTTCTGCTTGCTGACGCATGGTTTCAAAAACATCTGCATATAATTTAGTCCCTTTATCATTTAATTTTTCCCAAGATTTTTTATCTTGGTAGTTATCACTATTGGGCTGAAGTACTGCATAAGAAGCTAAACGAGTACGGTTATCACGATAACAAATAAATGCAATACATTCAGCATCCACTTTTTTAACAATAATATATCCATCCGACAAACAATATCCCCCAGTAATTTTCTCTATAAAAATTGCTTCTTGCTCATTCATCTGAACAAGTTCTAACGTACCTTTACAGTCTAGTTCTGGGTAATAAACAGTAAATAATTTTTTCGCTGCATTTAGATCAAGTGTCATCTGCCATTTTTTATAAGCATTAACCTGATATTTAAGTCCAATCCAGCTACCATCCATCCAAGTTTTAGTATTGGCAAAGGTGATTGTATTTACTAATACTAAAAGTAAAATAGTTAAGTAACGAAGTAATTTATTCATGAGTAATTGAAAATCTATGATTACAAATAGGATATATAGTTAATCTACCGTATTTAATCGAATAAAAAAATAGACTACCCTTTAAATTTTAATTTTACAAATTAAGTTCTATAAATTGATAGAATTACTAAATTTAAACAAATAGTTAATCCCCTAAAATAGTTAAAAAAATATGGACAAAGAGCACCCTTACAAAACTTCAATCGTATGGACGGGAAATACTGGAGAAGGAACAAAAAATTATTCCTCCTACGAGAGAAGTTACAAACTATCCATTAACGGGAAGACCATTATTGAAGGCTCTTCCGATCCTTCCTTTCGTGGAGATCCAACAAAGTACAATCCTGAAGAATTGTTTCTTGCCTCTATATCGAGCTGCCACATGCTTTGGTATTTACATTTTTGTGCCGTCAATAATATTATAGTTATTGAATACTCAGACAATGCTATTGGTAAGATGGTAGAGACTGAAAAAAATGGAGGATACTTTTCTGAAGTAACACTCTATCCTATGGTAAAAATCACGGATAGTTCAAAAATAGATTTTGCAAACAATTTACATCATCAAGCAAATCAACATTGCTTTATTGCGAATTCTTTAAAGTTTAAAATTAAACATGAGGCTTATTGTACAGTCTAAAAAACAATCTACCTATCAATTTCTCCCATCATGATATCTAACGAACCCAATATCGCTATCAAATCTGCTAGCATCACATCTTTTGTAATTGCAGGCAATACAGATAAATTCACAAAACAACAGGAACGAACTTTTACTCTGAAAGGAATATCATAAGTGCCTGTGGTACGAAAGAAAAATCCAAGTTCACCTTTTGGATTTTCGTCGCGGGCATAAAAATCCATTGCTTTTGGTCGTATTTTTTTAGGCAACAATGCTTGTGGATCAAAGTCTCTAGTTCGTTTGTGTTCCCCTTTTAACTTGGCTAAACATTGTTCCACGATTTTTACAGATTCCCAACATTCCAGCACACGTACATTAGTTCTATCCCAGCAATCACCAAGAGTACCCTTCTCCCCTGTTCCAATTGGAATATCAAACTCCAGTTCAGGATATACTGAATAACCATCCACTCTTCTTAAATCATAACGAAGACCTGAAGCACGAAGACATGGGCCAGAGATGCCATAATTTATAGCAAGATCTAATGGTAATACACCAATATTAGCAGTACGCTGAATAAATATTTTATTGTCAATAATTATTTTTTGTAATTCAAGTAATTTTGGTTTTAAGTATTTTATAAAATCTTCACAACGCTCTTCAAAACCTACAGGCAAATCATAATATAATCCCCCTATCCAAATGTAATTGTAAAGCATTCTTGCTCCCGACAACCATTCTAACAAACGGTTTAAATGCTCGCGATCGCGCATGAGCCATAAAAAAGGAGTAAACGTTCCAATGTCTAATCCATAAGTACCTATGGCAATAAAATGTGAAGAAATGCGATTTAATTCTGCTACTAAAACACGAATGTATTCTACCCTTTTAGGAATTTCTTTATCTATACCTAGCATACGTTCTACGCCCATTGCATAAGCATGTTCGGAGTTCATCGCTGCCAGATAATCCATCCTGTCCACAAAAGGGATTAACTGATTATAGGGAAGTTTTTCGGCATGTTTTTCAAAACAACGATGCAAATACCCCATATGAGGAATTACATTTTTAATAATTTCCCCATCGGTCACTACTTCCAATCTTAATACACCATGCGTAGAAGGGTGTTGAGGACCCATATTAAGTACCATCTCTTCCGTACGCAACTTGCTAACATCCGTAGCCAGTGGTTCTGAATTAGAAAGATGTTTTGAATCGTATTGATATTGTATATGATCAGTGGGCACTTCTTTTTATTTTTGAATGTTAACTATTTCGTTATAAATGTTAGAAATTAAACATTTATAATTCATTAATATTTCACTTTAATTCCATGATAGTATTCCTGCTCTTCATAATCTTTACGTAGCGGAAATCCTTCCCAATCGGCAGGGAGTAAAATTCTTCTAAGATCGGGATGTCCTAAAAATTTTATTCCAAACATATCATACGCTTCGCGCTCATGCCAGTCGGCTGTACGCCAGATGCCAGCTACCGATGAAATTTCTGGTAACAGTCTATCCATTTCAACTTTTAAAACAATGGAATGATTATAGGGAATAGAATACAAATGATAAATTACTTCCATTGTATTTTTTTCAAGCCCGTTGTCCATACCCGTAAGACATGTTAGATAATCAAAGAAAAAAAGCTCTGTATCACGTAAGAAAAAACACACCTCAACTATTTTCTCGTTAGCAATAGTGAGTTGTGGTTGAGCATACGTTGCATTTTCTGCCAACACCACTCCTTCACCAAATTTTTCTACAATCAATAATTTTAGTTCTGAAAACTGCATAGTTAATCTCTGAAATTATGTGCCGCTCTTTTTATAGCTGGTTTGTAATAATAAAATATATCTCCTTCGGGTAACATAAATATGTCGCTCTCGGGTCTATAGAAATTGCTATGTTTAAATTCATTGGTATGAATATCTTTGTCCCAATACTCAATATTCAGAATATTTTTTCCATGATATTCTTTTCCAGAAAAATAAATAGTAAAATAACCTTTTTCTAAAGCATCGTTCACAAGGCTTGAAACGATTGCTGTATAGCGATGTGCTGATAAATCCACCGTATCTTTTTGACCTAATAATAATTGTAAATCTTTTAATACAGGTTCATGAAATTTATGTTTCCCTACATTCACATGAATTTCAGCCAGAAAATGGTGTGCATCAAAATAAAAAGTACAGGTATCAATTTTATAGGATACTATTTTTACCGCTTTAAAATGATGAATTTTTATTTTTTTCTCAATTGTAATAATATTATCATCTTCGGTATCTGAAATTCCGAAAATAGTATAAAACAATATAAAGAGAAACTGATGCATTTAAACTAAGTAAGTATAGTACTTTTTTTTGCTATAAGTTTTTTCAAAGCAGTAGGTTCCATCAAACTCTCCTGTCTTATTTTCTCCTGTAATTTCATTATCCCTCCTATCAAGGCCTCTGGTCTTGGTGGGCATCCTGGAACATATACATCTACTGGAATAATTCTGTCAACACCTTTAACTACATGGTAACCGTGTTCCCAATAGGGACCTCCACAATTAGAACAGGAGCCCATTGAAATTACATAACGAGGTTCAGGCATTTGTTCAAACAACCTTTTTATTCGATCTGCCATTTTAAAGGTTACAGTTCCCGCCACGATCATAAGATCTGATTGTCGTGGAGAAGAACGAGGCAAAACACCAAACCTATCTAAATCATATCCTGATGCAAAAGCAGACATCATTTCAATTGCACAACATGCAATACCAAAACCCATAGGAAACAACGATGATAAACGTGCCCAATTAAGGATATCGTCTACCTTTGTCACTACTACTCCACCACTTCCGAATTTTTGATCAAGCAACATTGGTACAGCTATTGTTTAATTATTAATTATTTTAGAACTATTGTTTTCGTACTTCTTATTAAGTTCTTCGTATAATTTAGAAGGGACTTTCGATTCAAATTTTTCTGGAATAGAATCAGGTCTAATCCATTCTAGATACCCTTTCGCCCATGCATATACTAATCCAAGCGAAAGAATAACTATAAATACTCCTACTTCAATAATTGAAAACCATCCCCACAAACCATTCGTTTGCTTTATTAGTTCTGCGTTACCAAAAACTACCGCCCAAGGAAATAAAAAGATTACTTCAACTTCAAATAAAACAAAGATAAGAGCAACGATGTAAAATCGAACATTGAAATTAGTCCAAGGACTACCGATTGCTTCTTCACCACATTCATAAGAAGAAAGTTTTTCTTCATTCGGGCGATGTGGACGAATAAAACGCGCTACAGTTAGTACAATTAGGACAAAAGAAATTCCTCCTAAAATAAATAAAAGGATGTTGCCGAATTCTGAAAGCTGAGTATTAATCATTAGTACAAAGCTAACATTTTATAAGGTTTAATCCAACAGCAAAAAATCCCAGTTTTTAATAGAATTAACCCTGTTTTTAAGCTTTACAGAGACTATTCTCTCTTGAATTTTTTTTCTAAAACTCCAACACGTATTTCTTCTGAGTTGTAACAATTTTGAAAGTTCGTCCAAGGTCATTTTTTCAGTTTCCATAGAACAATAATAAACTAAATAAAAAGCTTTTGTGAGAGGAAATTTTATAGACTGAAAAATAGTGTGGGCAATCACGGATTCAATATATCCGCATTTGGTACATCTTCTAGAAAGAAGCTCATCCTTTTGTTCTGAATATTTAGTATTTAAACATTTTTTACAACAATAGGTTTCTTTCCATTTTACTTCTTCAAGATATTTAATACAAAAAAAATCGGTAGGGAAAATTTTTGAAAACTCTTCATAAGAAACTCTTTCGAATAAAATCCTAGACTTTGTTTCTTCTTTTAAATCTTTCTGTAAGTGCCAATTATCATAGTCTAGCTTAGAATTTATTTTATTTAATTCTTGGGCCATTTCTTCCAATTTTTTATTAGCAACGTCAAGTTTTTCTTTTTCCTTTTGAAGTTCGCCAGTACGTTCTATTACTTTTTCTTCTAGCTCACGGTTCACCTTGGTCTGCAAAAATTTATTTTCTTCTAGCTGTTCAATTAAACTCTTTTGAGCAGTTTCTTTTTCTTTTTTTATTAAGTTAAAACGATCTGAAATAGCAAAAGTAAAAACAAAGGCTTCGATCACCACTGCAAAATAAAAACTATAAACAGTAAATATATTGGCGTCGATAATTCCATACCATCTAAGTCTAGACATAAGAATGGATAAGAGTACAAATGAATATCCAATAATTAAAAATCGAGCTGCTTTAAATCCTTTAGTATACGAATATATCGCTATCACATATACCATCACAAAAGGTATCCAATAGAGGTATAAATAAGTGATTTCTGCTGCTTTTGCTAAAACAGATTGAATCACCAAATACACTACTACTATACTAATTAATAGTTTAAAATAAACAGGAAATTGCTTATGAAGTGAAATAAAATACGATGCATATACTATAAAAAATACTAAAAAAATTTGTTCGCAATATTCGTCTACAAATAAATTAATAGCAGGATGATTTGGCCAAAAAAATTCAAAGCATAAACCATCTTCAGAGAATGAAACCAAGCTACATCCTACTAGATATAAGGCATAGAAAATATAAATTTTATCTAAGGATGAAATAAATAAAAATAAATTATAAATAATAAGGAATACTAGCAAGCCATAATAAATCCCTAAATATAAATATTCATGAGTGGTGTACCACGTGAAATAATGTTGTGAACGAATTTTATACTCAAACCCTGCATCGTTTTGAGACTTCACACGCACGTATACATCATATTCCTTATTCGCTTCAAAGGGTAGATCAAAAGTGAAGTTTTTTACTTTATATTCTCTCTGAGAAAATGGTTTCGCTTCTCCAGTTTGTTTCATCTCATAATGATCTTTCACTTTGTAAAAAAGCTGAAGGTCATGAGTATGCAGAGAAAGCACTTCAAAAATCCACTTCGTAGAAACAGACGAGCGGTTATTAACTTTTATATGGATCCAATAAGTAGAACTGTGATTTTCGACATATCTATACTCTTCTGTATTGAGTAAAAATTTATTAAAATTAGATTGAACAATAGTATCAATTGTCCATTGACCGTTTACATCTTCAACTATCTCCAAATGATCTTTATATAGATAGATGTCTTTTACGTTATCTTTCAATTCAACTACCTTTATTGCTGAAGCAGTTAAATGAAAAACACTATAAAAAGTCACAAATAAAATTAAAAATTTTATATTATTAGTTTTCATTTATTAATAATAGTTATTTTTTCATTTAATACCTTGTAGAGATGGAGAATTAATCTTAAGTTTGTCTATTGTATCTATAGAGAATATAAAAAATGAATTCAGAAGACAAAATTATAGAAAGTAAGACTCTTGAAACGGAGGCAACCGACCAAGAAATATCTTCTCTTAAAGAAATAAGTCATAAACGTATTAATAAAAAATTAACCCGCTCAGAATTCGGGGGTAAAGTTATTACAAAACGACTTTCGCTTATTTTTGCAGTATTATTACTTTTAGGAATTGGAATCTCCATTACACATACCACTTTATCGCAAGAAAATTACAATCAAATTTTAGACTTTCTTGTTACGTTTACACAACCTGAATTTATTGCTTATGTACTTATCGGCTTTATAGCACAAATGATAGACGGAGCATTAGGAATGGCGTATGGTGCAAGCTCCATGACAATGCTAACTTCTTATGGAGTGAGTAGTGCAATTGCCAACAGCTGTATAAAACTTTCAGAAGTATTTACAACAAGTGCCTCAGGATTTTCTCATTGGAAATTAGGCAATATCAATAAGAAACTTGTAAAAAATCTAATCATACCAGGGGTTATTGGTGCCATATTTGGCGCTATTCTTATTGCCTATGTAGACTCGATAGAAGGATTCAATAAAAAATTCGTAAAACCTGTGATCTCTATTTATATTTTATTTTTAGGAGTTTATATTATTTATAAAGCGTTAAAGAAAAAAGCTAAAAAGAAAAAAACCGAGAAATTAGGAATTTTAGCTCTTTTTGGTGGCTTCATGGATGCTGCTGGTGGCGGTGGATGGGGACCAATTGTTACTTCTACATTGATCAGTAAAGGACGAAACCCTAAGTATACAATAGGCTCTGTAAACCTTTCGGAATTTTTCATCGCACTTACTAGCGCAATAATCATTACCGTTATTATAGGTTTAGAAGAATGGCAATTAGGAGGTGGTATAAAAATCGCCTTAGGATTAATAATAGGTGGAATAATTGCTGCTCCAATGGGCGCTATTGTAGCAAGCAAAATAAAAGCAAAACCTATGATGCTTACTGTGGGATCGCTTATTATTATTGTAAATCTTTTGAATATTTATAAGGCTTGGTTTAAGTAAGATACCAGATGCTGGATTCGAGATATCAGATAAAAGGCACTAATTCCTATATAGCTAGCACCTAGATTCAACATGGTAATGATATTACTATCTTGAATCTAGAATCTAAAATCTACCATCTGGCTTAAAACTTCACACCGAGTGAAACATAAAATGTACGTGGTTCGGCAGGAATAATTCCAGGACCAGGATAACTAACAGCACGTCTTGTAAAATAAATATTGTTCGTAAAATTATTTATTCCCGCTCCCATTTGTAATTTTTTCACTGCATAATTTACAGACCAATCACATACATAATAAGAAGGCACCACACCCGATACTGAAGTAGCCGCATCTTTTTCAGTATTTTTTGCATCCGTATATTGCTTTGTTACATACGATAGTTGAATCGAAGTAGAAATTTTCTTATACCGATAATTTAACCCTGGTCTAATATTCCATGCTGGCGCAAACTCCATTCTATTACCTTCCAAATCTTTCAAATATGCTTTTGTATAGAATGCATTCACATAAGCCGCCGAAGTATAAAAAACAAGATTTCCCCATTTTGTGCTTCTCCCAGCTAGATTAAAAAAATCTATTTCAAAAAATGATTC
>JANOTP010000080.1:0-4125 GCA_031416415.1 Cytophagales bacterium
GAATACAAGCGTAGCGCAGGATTCTGAAGCAATCTGCCAGCTACGAAGCCTGAGTTCGTTTAATAGTACAACTAAAGTTTCAAATCAACAGTGCTGCGTAGCAAACAGATTGCTTCGGACTGCCACCTACGGTGTCATTCCGAAGCAATGACGTTTCATTTTCTTAAATTTTAATAATATTTAACTAAGTACATCTAAAAATTTTTCTTAATTCAACTAAATACTCGGGATTGTAAGTTATACCATTGTGTTCTTGACCTTCGAGTATAAATAGAGTATCTGATTTTTTGAAATTTTCCTTTAATCTTATCGCATTACTATAGGGAAAAATTTCATCCTTATTTCCATGAAAAATAACAATGGGCATTTTACACTCTTTGATTAACTTATTTGTTTCCAATTTATATTTCAATAAAAAAGTTGGAACATAGGGTATTTTATTTTTCATTACATCAATCAAACTATAGTAGGGAGCTTGAAGTAGTAATAATTTAGGACTGTTTGTAGAAGCTATTTTTGTAGCAGGACCTGTTCCTATAGAATAACCTAAAACTATAATGTCTTTTTCAGAGTAACGAGTTTTTAAGATATCGTAAGCAGCCTGAACGTCTTTATATAATTGTTCTTGGCTATTAATAGTTCCTTCACTTTTTCCAAAACCTCGATAATCTAAAATAAAAAGATCATAATTTAAAGTTGTATAGACACTAGCCATTTCACCCCAAGAATCAACAGCGCCTGCATTTCCATGTAAATAAAAGATTAACCCTTTTGATGAGTCTGCCTTAAATAATAATCCATGTAGCTTTATTCCATCTTCTGTTTGTATAGTTAACTCTTCAAAAGATTGTTTGAACTTAAATGTATAATTTTTAGCTAGTTTGTCCGGTAAGAAAATTATTTTTTCTTGCCAAAAATACAAGAGCCCAAAAACAAGTAGAATGAAAATAGAAATTAAAAGTAATAACATTCGAACTATTTTTTTCCATTTTTTAGAATAATTGGAGAGTAGTTTATTTAAATGTTTCAGGATCGTCGCTTATAAAAATAGGTTCTCCTTTATTGGATTGAATATGTAACACTTTTTTATAACTAGTTGGAAGTTCCATTTGATTTCCTTCTGCCCAGTTGCCTAATCCTAAAACTGCTAAATGATCGCCGTCCTTCAATATAGATTCTTTAAATCGAAGTGTTTTATTTAAACCAATAAAATTAGTACTCTCATAACCGTTTTTAATAAGAAAATCTGTTAATATTTTACTTGGGTTATCCAAAAAACCAGATTTAAAGTATACTTTTTTTTGAAAATAAAATTTTAAATAAAGCGGATCTACCCACGCAACTTCATTACTGTCATGTAAAACATATTTTACAGAATCTTCTACCTCAAATAAAACATCCCAACCACCGTGTCTTATAGAAGAATCCTCCTCAACTATTACTTGGTAATAAGCACATTTTCTGCCTGTAAGAGGAGCAATTAAAGGTTCCCCAATGATTTCAATTCTACCTTTTATCTTACCAACTTCGTTGTCTTTAAACATCGAAAGTTTTATTAAGGGAGATTGCAATAATCTTTTTTTGATACTATTTTTTTGTTTGAAATATTTTTTCAAATTCAAAAACACTAAAAACAGAATTACAATTCCTAAAAATACCACTATTCCGCCATCCATTTTTTTTAAATAAAGTAGCTTTTCATATAATATTTATTTTTTACTCCTAAAATAATCCTTATAAATAGGTTTGCGATAAAACAATAACGCATACAAAAATGGAAACAATAAATAATCTATTAATTTATTACCAGAACTATATGTTACATTATCTTCTATTTCTACAGATGAATTTATTTGCCGAATTACATGACGGTGTTTCCAAGTCTTAAGTGGAGAAGGAAGCGTAGTTCCTTCGTCTACAAAATAAAGTTCCGTATCTGTTTTGCCATTTTCGATTATTACTGATACCCATCTCTGTTTTAAAATAATGAAATCCATTTGCAAATGAATTTCATTACCTTTTTCAGATCCATCAAAACGTACTATTTCCAATCTTGGAAAAGGAGGAGCGAGCTTAAGAAATAACGTACTGGTAAATCCTGCAATAACCCATTCCTTGGTCGTTGATTCTACAATTGTTTTTATTATAAAATTCATTTTTAAAATTCTATCTAAAATTGGTTATCAATAATATTTTGTGAAACTAACCGTCTTTTTTTATTTTACATAATGTTAGTAAAATTGAATTCAAAAATGGTATAATAACCGGCTTTAAATTTAGATTCATAGCCTTCGTATATCTTATTTTTATTATAATAATTAAGATATATAGTATTATTTTTATATTTTTAGAGAGTTTTTATGTACTATTTAGGTATTAATCCTCCTCTTATGTAATTTTATTTCTTTAATTTTAAAACAAATAAAACAGCTTCTCTCCAAAATATCACTTTAATACATTGAAATACAGTATATTAAAAAAATATAAAATTGTTAACAAATTAAACTTAACTTGTAAACGACTTAGTAAATAAACCATTATTTAGGTTTAACGTAAAAAACTCAAGACTCGATTCCTTAAAAATGGTAATTTCAAATTATTGTCATACTCTTATTTTTTTTGGTTTAAAATGTTTTAAAAAAGTAGATAAAATACTAATTATAGTTTCATTTACTTTTTTAGTCTTCTCGACTATGTCGATTGCTCAAACTAATTGGAGTTGGGATTCAAACACGGCTGCAGGATTTCAACCTTCAAATGGAATTTGGGGAACAGATTCTTATTGGACAGATCGTGTAGGGGCAGGGGTGAGTCTGGTAGCTTGGCCAGGTGCATCGAATACAGCCTATTTTGAAGGTGCTGATGGAATATATACTATTACAGTAAACGGAACACAACTCTCCGATAACATAACATTCAACAACAATGGTTACACACTTTCAGGTGGAACACTTTCTCTTGGCATAGGCACTATTGATGTAGCGGCTTCTAAAACAGCAATCATAAATTCAATTCTAGTTGGTACTGCAGGAATTACAAAAACCTCTACAGGAACATTGACATTAGGAGGCATTAATACTTATTCGGGAAACACCTCTTTAAATGGTGGAACACTAAACATTACAGGCTCTATCAACAGTTCTGTTACTGTCTCAAACGCAACAACACTTGCAGGTAATGGAGTAGTAGGAGGTAGCGTTGTGGTAAATGCAGGAGGAAATATTGCTCCAGGAAATAACACAACAGGAATTTTATCTACAGGAAGCATGACCTTAAACAGCACTTCTACGCTTACTTTTGAACTTGGGGCTGTAGGTTCTAGTGATAAAATTTCAATTTCTGGAAGTATGAATCTTGATGGTATACTTAATGCAACTCCAGTAGCTGGCTTTGGAGCAGGTACCTATAACCTTTTTACAGTAAGTGGAGCTATTGCCGATTTTGGATTAAGTCTGGGGACTATGCCCGCAGGTTATATATATACGGTTCAAGTAAGTGGAGCTAATGTAAATCTTGTAGTTACAAATTCAACTAATTGGACATGGGACACAAGTCCTGCTCTAGGTATACAACCTGGGAATGGTACTTGGGGTGTAGATTCCTACTGGACTCCACGTGGAGGTGATGGCACAGTATTATATCCATGGCAAGGAGCAGGTAATAACGCTTGGTTTGAAGGAGCCGACGGAACGTATGCCATTACAGTAAACGGAACTCAAAGTGTAGACAGTATAACATTTAATAATAGCGGGTATTCTTTGACTGGTGGAACTATAGCAAAAGGTATTGGCCTAATAGAAGTAGCTACTACTAAAACAGCAATTATTACTAGTATAATTTCAGGTGCGTCGTTGATTACAAAAACAGGTGGAGGTGAGTTAACATTATCAGGTACAAATACTTTTTCTGGTGGATATTTACATAAATCCGGTGATATTATTTTAGGTACTAATACAGCAATAGGTACTGGAGTGGCCACAATGAACGGCAGTGGGAGGATAATGTTTTCACCTGCAGTAACGATCTCAAATGCGTTAATCATCAACGCTACTACTCCAGGTGTTGGTCAAGGATCTCTTCAAATGAATACTGCTGGAAATGCTACTTGGGCTGGCCCTATCACTA
>JANOTP010000081.1:0-13713 GCA_031416415.1 Cytophagales bacterium
CCCGCATTTGCACCTGTGGCAGCATTCATCTCAAGAGATTTTGTTTCACTAATAATAGCAGGCTCTGCTATCGCTGCTATACTTGGAACGAAATAATTAACCGTTAAAGGTTTTCCAAGACTAGGACAACTATTGGCGTCAGTAGCAATAAAAGTATACACTGTATTTGAAATAGAAGCGGGTAATACGGGTACTGCGGTAGTATTTAAACTTGTAGAGGAGGACAATCCTGAAACGGGCAACCATTTAAAGGTGAGAGAACCCACCCCGCCAGAAGCCGTAGCCTGCATGTTAGCTATTCCTGCTGGACTTCTACAGATAGTAGTATCGTTTGATACGGTAGTATTAATTTTAGGATTTACATTAATGATTATATTATCCGTTCCAGCACCACAATTATTAGCATCAGTAACGCTTAAGGTATAGGTAGTAGTAACAGAAGGGGTTATCGTTAGATTGGCAGTAGCAGGGTAAGTACCAGTAGGGGAAGATGACCAAGTATATATGAAAGGTGCTGTTCCTACAGAAATGGTAGATGTTAAAGTTGAATCAGAACCAAAACAAACCAGCTTTGATGCAGGTCCAATATTTACTACGGGAATTGGTTTTGTTACAATAACTACGGTATCACTATTGTCGCAGTAAGGAAACTTAGATACACGAATCCAAAATCTACTTGTGCCACCAGGTGGAACAACATTTACAGGTGGAGCTGGTGCATCGCCTGCCGTATTTACAGAACCTAAGTTTACATTGCTCATACCTTGTTTATAACCCCAAAAGGTATTATGATCAGTGATTGCAGGAAAACCAACATTAACAGAACTTGCCAAAGGGAAAGTTGCTCCTTCACAAAAAATAGCTGGATCAGGATTAGCAACAACTGCTAACGTAGGGCGTTTGTTAAAATAAGAGGTAGAAGTGTCTGCAACTACACAACCATTAGCATCATTGGCTTCAACGATATAATAAGAATCTCTCTTATTAATATTAAAAGAAGAAGTGGTTACTCCAGGAATTATAACTTTTGGAGAATAATTATACCATTTGTAACCTGTAACAGGTCCAGAAGGAGTAGAGGTTAAATTAAAGGTATTTAAAGGACATCCAGCGGGTGCACCTGGAGGAGAATTTGCGTTATACAGCGCATCGTTCATAACAATTCCGATGGCGGGATAATAAGAAAGAAATACGGTATCTTTTGTAATAGAAGCATTCGTATTATTTGTAATAGTCGCTTCCCATCTTCCTACAGCTTGGGCTGTAATGACATTATCAGTAGAATCTGTATTCGGCGCTACATCTAAATTTTTCCATCTTATAGTAACATTTAGCTCAGGTGTAGTAGCACAATTGGTGGCAGATAGAGTTACCTGTGATAAAGAAGTTGGTGTTACCGTGTTTCCTAAACACATATTTGCCACTCTACTTGCGGGCATTGGTGTGCCATTTATAGTAATGCAAAGTTGAACCGTTTGCGCAAAAATAGAATTACTCAGCACTATTGCGAGTAAGATAAGTACGGATTTAAAAATTTGCTTTTTCATAGTTATAATGAATAAGAGAAGGGACGATTTTGTAACCGTCCCTTCCTATTAATTTATCGTTATCGAACCAATACAATCCGACCTTCTTTTTTAAACGGTCCTTTTGTTAATTCATCTTTTCCTTCATAGGTAATGATGTAGGCATACACACCCACAGGCATCAAATCTCCACGGTAACGACCATCCCAGTTTTCATTAGGATCTTCGGTGTAGAAGATTACTTCACCCCAACGGCTGTATACGGTAATTTTAAAGTTGGTATAATACTTTCCTTTGATTGTAAAGAACCCATCTTCAGAATTCGGATCACCTGGGTGGAAGGCTGTAGGAGGGAAGATTCTTGGCACACAAACATCTTTCACTTTTACAGTATCGGTTATAGGACAATCTAATATTCCAAAATGATTGACTACACTAGAGATTATAATCAGCTCTTCGTCTGTTTCATCTTTAATCATTGGATAAGTTACCGTCAGATTTTTTGTAGTCTGACCAGTTATTAAACTACCATCTGAGAACCACTGATAATTTACACCCGTAAATCCTGGATCACTAACAGAACCATCCGCGGTGATTAAGATTGCACTTCCAGCCGTTTCAAAGCATTGTTTCACTTCATCAGGTAGTACCTTGGTTGGATAAGGTCTTAAATTAACTACTGCCGTATCTTTTCCTACACATTGACCTATAGTAACTCTTACTACATAATTATTGGTAGTTAGTGTAGTAAATATAGCATCGGTATCTAAGATCACTGTTGAATCACTTTCCACATACCAATTAATTACTTGGTTAAATGCCGTTAGTGCAGGTAGATTACTTGGAGGAGTGTTAGCATCCAATGTAATTGGTGTTCCAGCACATGCTTGAGCACTATCTATCAATGCAGGTTGTGGTCTAGGTATACTAATCACTCTAACCGTATCGGTATAGGTACAAGTCAACGGTAATGAAGTAGTATAACTTGCTGTTACGGCATATTTAATAGTATCTACAACAAGTGGATTTACTATTGAAGTAGGAAGTACGACTGGGTTACCGTTAAATGGACCTGGATTAGGAACGGATGTCCAAGTATAATTATAAGGTAAATTCATACTTGCTAGATCTATGTTTGGAATAGAATCTACATTCGCATTTACAAAACTGTTTTTACAACCGATGAAATCAGGAGTAAGTATTCTAGGCAAGTCGAGTACCCTTGTGGAATTTAAGGAACTATCAGTACATGCTCCTAAACTATAGGCTACTATGTAAGTACCAGGCTGGGTAACACGAACTGAATCTGCTGTTTCACCACTCATAAGACTTCCGTTATAATACCATTGGAATCCACCAAGAGGTGATACAGAACCAGGAGCAGGGAATACAGGAAGCGCTGGATTGATATCAACATAACCATAGAAATCATAACATTGCTGTATGGCTTGTGTAATGTTTGGATTATCAACAGCATTTACGGCAACTGTATCTTTATTGGTACAACCTCTATTATCAGTTACAGTAAGTTCTATACGAGTAAGCGCATTAATAGGTCCCGCTTCTGTTTGAAGTCCTGATGGTATTACCAGCGAACCAGGTGTAGGCACATCTGCCCAGTCATATCCAACTAAAGTTGCAAAAGGAGTTGCTTTTAACGCTACATCAGATCCTGTACAAACGAATAGATCTGGACCTGCATCAGCAATCGGTGTGTTAGAAACATTTAACGTGATAGATCTTGTAATAGGATTACAAGTACCTGCTCCTGCAGAAGTAAGTCTTAGCGTCACTGTTCCTCTTGTTATATCCGCTTGAGATGGAAAATAACTGGTATTAGGTGATGCATTTGTCATAAATTCATCCAATGAAAACTGACCTTGCGTAGCAGGGAAATTAGTAGTCCATACTCCACTAGCTCCAGGGTTTCCATAAGTAACAGTGCTATTGTCTAATGAAACACCAATTGGAGTCACACAATTATACGCTGCTATTGCTGCTACTACTGGTTTAGGAGTTAAGGTTATGGTAAGAGCATCTGCTGCAGGATTACATAAACTAGTATTACTTACGTTTCCGGTCGTAATAAATGCAATAGTTATGTTTGTAGAGTCAAGATCTGATGCAGAGAAATTGTATGCTGTACTCAAGGCTGTAGCATCGGTAAAACTTCCTGTTCCAGTAGAAGTCCAGAAACCACCTGTTGCAACTTGAATATCCGTCACATTTACATCTATACTTGATATGTCGTTACAAACCGTTTGAGTATTTGTTGCAATTGAGACACTTGGAGAAGGTGCTATCTGAATCACCATTTGAGAACTATCAGCCCTACATGGAGCACCACCAGTACTTACAAATTTAAGTCCTACAGCTGCCACGTTTGGATCAACTGTATCACCTGGAATATAGGTAGCTTGAAGACTATTGATTTGAGTAAATGTACCATCATAGTCAACATCATTTACACCTATCATTGTCCAAATACCAGTATTAGTAGGAGGACTAGAAGCGGTAATAGTGATACCAGTAGTGTTGTTTGCACAAACTACTAAATCAGGACCTGCATTGGCTACAATTTTTGGTGTAATGATCGTACTATCAATTGCTGAATAAGCTTGGCAATCTTGGAAATTATTTGAAGAATAAGTGAATTTAACTTTACCAACATTTATATCAGCAGGACCGGGTATATAAATAGGAGTAGAGTCAAATACACCAATATTAGTAAATACTCCATCTCCAGAGCTACTCCAGATACCATTGATTCCTCCCATTGTGAAACCACCTATTAATTCTATAGAATCTACATCCGCACATACCGAAGTAGCTACTGCATTTGCAGAAGGTACTGGTCTAGGAGTAAAAGTAATATCTATAGAATCTATTACCTGACTACATAAAGAGTTTCCTCCATTAGAATAAAGGTATAGACGGATAACTGGTTTTAATCTATCTGCTGCAGCTATTATATATTTAGCTTCAAGATCTAATGAGTCAGAGAAATCACCAGATGCACCAACTGTTGCATCTTTTATAGTAGGATATTTAGACGTTCTCCAAATTCCTCCAGCCGCATTTAAAATCAATCCCTGAAGTTGTATGTCCGTACGGTCGACACATACTTGTTGGGAAACTCCAGCATTTACTATGGCAGCTGGCTCTGGAACAAGTAATAAAGAAACTAAATCTGAATCATCTGGGCAACCATTTCCAAGTACAAGTTTTACTTGAAGAATTGCTCCTCCATTAGCCACATCACCACCATTTGGTACGTTTGATGGATTTGGATCATAAGTCGCATTTAATGTATTTGTTGCAGAAGTGAAAACCCCACCACCTGGAACCATTCCGCTAGGTTTTGTCCAAGCGATTGAAGATGTTCCCGGAAGAACTCCTACTGGAGTAATAAGCGAGGTAAGGTTCACATTGTTATCCTGTGCACAGAAAGTAAAGATTGGTGTAGTTGTATTAATTTTAAATGGAGTGTTAAATACAACGTTTATAACATCTGTATATCCTTTGTAACAAACTCCTGTATCCGTTATGGCATAGGTTAGGTTAATATTTCCTGCCAATAAATCTGCGGCTGACGGTGAATAACTAATTCCTGTCGCTCCAATATTATTTGGACTAAATGAACCAGTTCCTGGAGAAGACCAGGCACCTCCTGGTACACTAGGGTTAATGGCCGCAGCATTAAGATTTACAGTACTTCCATTGCTACAACCAGAGATATCTAAACCAGCGGTAGTAAAGGTAGGGGCTAACTGTTGGTTAATGGTCATAGTAGCTGTAACAGCAGTACATGAAGTATGCAATCCATTTGCAGTTAAGGTCACTGTAGCAGGGAATGCTGGAGGTACAATATTAGCAGTAGTAGTTAATGCAGCTGGATTACCTATATTGGCCAATTCACCGCTAGACCAAGTAGTACTTGTTTGTCCTGAACCTCTTATTGTTCCATTTAACGTTACAAATTCAAGTGGATCACCCAATAAATCGGAACATACAATTTGATCGGCAGCTGAAAGTAATGGTGCTTGATGAGGGAATATAACTACAGTATCCTCAGCAGGAGCACAGGAAGGATTTGTTCCTTGTACCGTTACTTTTACCATAATACTATCTAGCGCAAAGTCACTACTGTCTGCATTTACAGTATACGTTGTATTTGCGGACCCTGGAGCTGCAATAGAACCGAAACCTTGTATTGTACTCCAAGATACTGCGCCGTTATTAGCTGGTGTTGAAGCTAAATTAAGTGGAACTTTATTATTTACACATATATCTAAAGGCGACGTTACCGTTACCGTTGGAGATGTTACAAATGTAATTAATGCATTCACTATTGGAGGTACTGAAGCATTAAAGCAAGCATTTGAAGGATCAAATGTAATGGTAATTGTTGTAGGAGCTGCTGGTGTAAACTGAAGCGTCACACTTGATTGTCCTGTTCCTCCTGGAGCGCTGAATGCGCCAGAGGTAGTTGTCCAATCTCCAATTAGACCTGAAGAAACAGCATAGTTTATAGGAACTCCACTTGTAAAGCAGATCACAGTATCCTGTAAATCAGCTAATGTTGGACTTGATGTGAAATTAATTCTCAACGTATCGTAGGCTGGAGGACAAGAACCTGTTCCATTTATTAAAGCAACGATAGTGGTAGTAAGAGGATTTACTTCTTCAAGAGGATCTGGATCATAAACAGGAGTTGTAATATTTGGATTATCAAATATACCAGCTTTATCACTTGACCATGAAGGAGTTCCTAAACTATTTGTGGAAGAAGAATTCAATTGAATTGTTGCCCCAGAACCCGCACAAGTATTTATATCCGGTCCAATAGTTAAAGTAGGTGCTTTTGTAATATTTATTACCATAGCATCTTGCACAAGCATACAAGCTGCATTGCTTCTAGTACTTGCTATAATGGTAACACTTCCGTTTAGTATATCCGCATTTGTAATTGAATAAGTAGGTTTGGTTGGATCAAATGCATCTAATCCTGTACCTGTAGCTGCCCATGTAGCAGTTAAACCATTCGTTAAGGTTATAGTAGGGAAACTATATTGTAAAACCTCTGCTATAGTTTTAGAACAGAAACTTACGTCTGGTCCAATTGCAATAGTAGGTTGAGGACGTATCGTAACTCTTAACGTATCTGTTATAGGAGTACAATTTCCATTTCCGTTTGCAGTAAATACAAGGTTTACAAAACCAGCTGCTTTTTCAGCAACTGTTGGGCTATAGGTTGCCGCAGCAGTATTGGCAAATGTACCCGCAGCACCAGAAACTTTCCAACTTACACTGTTGGCATTCGTTGCTGTTCCTGTTATTGAAACAGAATTTGCCTCGTTACAAATTGTTTGATCCACTCCTGCAGCAGCTGTAGGTTTCGGAGTAAAAGTGATCGTACGTGTATCGGTTACCGTAGAACAACCTACCGCAGTAAGCGTCAAGGTAACGTTGAATGGAGCGTCTATATCATTGCCTGGATTTCCAGGTATGTTACTAGGATAATAAACCGATCCCGCACCAACTGTTTGATTTGTTACTCCAAATACACCAGTACCACTCGTTGACCAAGTAACAGATGTAGTAGTATTGGCTACCGTAGCATCTGAAAGATCAAGGGAAGAAGTAGTTTGACAAACGGTATAGTTTGCACCAGCATCTACAACAGGGAATGGCGTAATCAATACTTTATATTGATCGGTTGCCGCTCTACAACTAGAACCAGGAGGATTTATTGTATGCCCTACGAGTATTATAGCTCCAGCTGCTTTATCAAGTGCTGTAAGTGTATAAGCAGAAAGTTGCGCACTAGCCGATGGGTCAACACTGAAAGAACCGTTTCCAGAAGTCGTCCAGTCTATCATATATCCAGGTTGATTTACCGATCCTTGAACGTTAACGGTATTTTGACTAGCACAAATTGAAATAGAATCTCCAGTGGTTATAGTTATTATTGGCGCAGGAGCCAATGTTATATCTACAAAATCTGTAACAGGTAAACACAAACCATTGTCACTGCTTAAGAATATTCTAATTACATTGTTTGGTGCTGGAAGATTAGCTTTCGCTCTATCAGCAGCCGTAAAGGGATACACCACAGAAGGTAAGAATGCCGATGCTTGGAACGTACCTGTTCCATTACTTGACCAATTAAAACCACTTGTAGAAGTTCCTGCAAGATTTACGAAGGCACTATCACTACATACTGACATAGGTAATGTAGTAATATTGACCAATGGAGGTTGAGATAAGTTTATTACTACAGTATCTCTATCGGGTACACAAAGACCTGTTGGGTCAGTTGCTGTAAGGAACAACATTAAAGAAGTTCCTGTAGTATCAGCAGGATAACTTAGCGTATAATTTGTTGCAAGTGCTGTAGGAGCAGAGAAACAAGGAGCACCACAATTTGGAGAAGACCAAGCAGTAGTAAACCCACCTCCAGCAGGATTTATTGTTCCAACTAAATTAAACGTAGGATTATTTTTACAAATGAAACGATCAAGACCAGCATTTACGATAGGAGCTTTCGTGAAGGTAAGCGTTACTTTGTCAGAATCTGAAGGACAAACCGTAGAACCTGATGAATACAAGGTAAGTGTTACAAAACCATTTTGTACCTCTACAGTATCTGGATCATAGGTAGTAGCAGTAGGGAAAACATTATTAGATGCAAAGCCTGTAAATTTGTTTGCTCCTGATTTCCAAAAACCAGTTGCTGAATTTGTCATAGATCCATTTAATGTATAAACATTGTTGTTTTCACAAATTGGATTAGCTGTTCCTGCATTTACAGTAGGTTTTTTCTCAAGATTAATAGTAATAGGTGTACTAGAAACCGTTCCACATATGTTAACAGCATCACTTGTTAAAACAAAGGTTAACGATGTTTTAGAAGTATCCGCGGGTGAAGGTGAGAATTGAACAGACGTTTGAGGAATTAAATTATTGTGTGTGTTGTTAGGGCTAAACGTACCTGTTCCGGCACAGTTTGTACAAGCCCAAGTACCTGTATTACTATTCGTAATCGTTCCATCAAGTGTTACAGATCCAGTTTGACAAAAAGCGGTAGACAAAGAAGAAGCTGAAACCACTACGCCAGGTATAAAGGTATAAACAACTTGATCTGTTCGCGCAGGACAAAGACCAACGCCATTAGTAATACCTTGGAAAGTAACTGATGTTCCTGCATCTCCAGCACCTAAAGTGTAGGTAGCTGTTGTTGCTGTAGTAGGAGCTAGAGAACCTGAAGCAGCTCCAATTATAGACCATACTACAGAAGTAGCTCCACCCGAAAGTGCTGTAGGAGTTAATACAAATGATCCAGGTACTGTTCCACATCTATTTTGATCAGCACCAGCGTTTAAAACTATTGGATCAGCAATCGTAACGGTAGCGGTTGCATTTACAGCAGAACAAGGATTAGATCCTGTAGTCATTACCGTGAATACAACGGTACTATTTGTTCCTACAGTATCTGCTGCAGAAAGTGTATAGATTGGTGTTAAACTAGTTTGGTTGTCGAACGAACCAGTACCGTCAGAAGTCCAGATTAAACCTGTAGCATTTGTAAATGCACCAGTCAAATCTATCGTCATATCGTTTCCACACTGAATAACTGGGGCAGCAGTTATTGTTACTGTAGGAGCAGGGTTAAAATGAATTGCCACAGCATCGCTGACAGCAGGACAACCTCCTCCAGCAGGGATCGCATAGGTAAACGTTCTTGTTTGATTAATATCTCCAGCAGCAGGATTATAAGTAGCACTTAAAGAAGTAGGGTTTGTGATAGCTGATATACAACCCACACACGTCCACGTTCCACCATTACTTCCACTTCCATCTAATAATGCAGGAGCATCATTTTGACAAATTGTATAATCAGGACCTGCATTAGCAGAAGGAAGATCTGTAAATTGTATGACTCTTTCTTGACTTACTGGAGCACAACCACCAATACCGTTACCAGTAAGAATTACAATAGCTGTTCCATTGGTTTTGTCAGTTGCAGTAATATTGTATACTGCGGTAGAAATTGAAGAAGGGTTTGTAATTGTTCCGGTACCCGCACCTGCTTTAACTGTCCAAGCAACTGAAGAAGTATTAGTACTAGAGGCACCCGAAAGCGCAACAGTATTTTGATTTTTACATACTACAAGGTCAGGGCCGTCAACAATAGCAGGAGCTTTATTTATGGTGGCGGTAACAGAACGTTGCACAGCTACACAATTAGACAATGCACCAGTTGTTGTCAAGGTAAATGTTACCGTACCATTAGTTATATCATCTGCACTAGGAATATAAATAGCATTTTTATCTGTTGGATCACTAAAACAACTTACACAACCACTACTTGAAGTCCATACACTTGCAAGGTTAGGCGTAATTGTAGCAGAAGCACCAGCTAAATTTATTGTAGCAGCATTTTCGCAAACATTAGGGATTGGACTTAAACTAATTGTAGGGCTATTTATAAATGTAAATGTGACAGTAGAACTATTCACAGCATTACAGCTACCGTTATTTCGAGTATTTATGGTGAAAGTAATAGTATTACTAGGATTTGCTAAGTCAGCAGCTGACGGAGTATAAAGGGTAGAGTCTGGAGCTACTGCATTTGTATCTGTAAAACAGGTAGCACAATTGGAACCAGAAGACCAATGCAATGCACCAGTACTTGAAGTACCTTTTAATATTATTACAGGGTTATTTTTACAAACACTTCCTGGCGCAGTCGTAATTGTAGCAGTAGGAGGTGCGGTGTATGTAACTGTTGCTGTAGCGGGTACGTTTGTACAACCCGCTAATGTTGCCGTTAATAGTAATGTAGTAGTACTACCTACTGCGGGAGTACCTGTAGCGGTAAACGTGGTAGTAAGATTTCCAGCGTTTCCAAATGTACCAGGTGCTCCACCAGAAACAGACCAAGTATGTCCTGCTGCTGGAGGGGTTACCGAACCACTTATATTGACTGTAGGATTATTCGCACATACATTATAATTTGAACCAGCACTAGAGGTAGGGGCAGAAGTAAATGTTATTGTCATTGTATCTCTAACGGTGGCACAACTAACCCCAGCTTGAGTAATACCTTTTGCTTCCAATACTATTTTAACAAAACCAACGCTAATATCGGCAGCAGAAGGAGTAAATGTTGTATTTTCGGTAGTAGTGGAAGTGAAACTTTGAGTTGTTCCCAAAGAAGTCCATTTAATACTTCCAGCTGCAACGGCTCCACTTATAAAAGGACCTGTTAAAATGACTTGAGGATTATTACTACATCTAATTGATGCAGGATCCGTGGGAAGAGGTAGCGTTATAGTTGGATCTGGATTAACATCAATTACAGTACTATCAACTGTTGCAAGACAAGTACCATTTCCTGTTGATATATAATATAATGCTGCAAATGAACCTACTTCACTTGGAGCGAACGTGTATGTTGCATTAGGATCTGTGTCATTCGGGGTAAATGTACCAAGAGGCTTAACCGTACCTTGACTATTTCCAAACCATTCTCCTGTAGTTGCCGGACCTCCGAAGGTAACAGACATAACTACTGATGGATTGTCAACACAATAGAAAACTCCATCTAAAATATCAACACTAGGAGCAGGTGTGTACGTAACTTTTACAGTACTTGTAGCACTTGGACAACCTGCTTTATTAGCTGTTAGAGTCAAGAAAGTAGTATCTGGAATTGTTCCAGAAGGAGTAAAAACAGTTGTATCGTTTGTAGCAGGAGCAAAACTTCCACTTCCTACTACTGGATTATTAACAAATGACCATAAAACAGAAGTTGCATTTGTAGCTGTTCCATTTAAAGAAATGGGAGCTACGTTATTTTTACAACGAGAGATAGGAACCCCTGCATTAGCAGTAGGTCTCGGAGTAATGGTTATAACTAATGTATCTCTAGCAGGGGCACAAGAAGGACTGCTTGTTTTAGTAACATTAAATACAATTTTTGCTATACCTAAAGCACGCTCTGCGGCAGTCGGTGTATAGGTTGGAGTAAGGCCATTTCCGTTTACAAATGTACCATTCCCAGTCCATAATATAGAATAATCAGTTATAACTGTAAATGGAGTGATTGTAGGATTACCAACAGTAGGAGACAATGTAACACTTGATGCAGCACCTATATCACAAATGGTTAAAGGATTTCCAGCATCAACTAAAGGAACTGTATTAACAATTATATTAAATTGGGCAGAATCGGCAGGACAATTAAATGTAGCAGGAACACTACTGCTAAGAGATTTAATTCTCATTGTAATCGTACCACTAGTAAATGAAGCGGGAGGAGTATACGTTGCATTTATACCTAGCGATTGATTGTTTGGTACAAAAACACCTCCTACTTGAGGAACAGCACCTACAAAAGGGAACCACTGGAATGAAGTAACTAATGAATTTACACCCGACGAATCACCTACAATTCCTGGATCTAATCTTACAAGTGCATTGTTAGCACATACTGTAGTATTTTGACGTGCCCACACATCAGGACCTGGTCTTAGATTAATACGTAACGTATCATTTCCTGTACCACAAGGCGTTTGAGCTGTGGAATCAGAAGTAACTTTCAACAATACAAATCCTCTTGTATAATCTGCTGCTACTGGAATATATGTATTGGTAAGGTTTGTTGCTGCCGAGCCAAAGCTACCAGAGGCATTTAATGGTATCAAAGACCATCTACCTGTTCCGAAAATATCATCTGTGACATCATTCGCATCTGTTAAGCTAGTAACTGAAGGGTCTACAATCACTGTACCATTGATAGGAATTGGATTCACCGTAGAACATACATTTTTAGTTCTAGAAGAAGTATTACCAGTACCTTTAGGAGCTGGAGCTGCGTCAAGATCAGAAAATACTTTAACATTACTTGTTGTAAATGGAACTGTAATTTCTACAACGTTAGCATTCCACCAAGTATTATGAGTTTCAGCACAGTTAGGAGTGCCAGGACAAGCTGTATTTAAACCTCTTCCCGACCAAAGATGACATCCTTGAGCTCCTGCAGTTGATGCACTATGATCAAGTAGTGGATCACAACCTAGAAGATTATAGGTACTATGACTTTGATTAGGATTTACTGGATCACCATCTGCGAATCCAACTACGACATCTGCTGTAAGAGGATTATTATCATTATCCCATAAACCATCTCTAGCGCTACCCGCAGTTAAGTCTAATGTTGCAGAACTTGCAGGTGGTCTATCGTCCCAATAAACCAAAATTGGTTTAGCTCCTACTGAGGGAGCCGGAGCAATCAAATCAATTACATACCCAAAAGGGTGTTCTTCCACGTCAAAGAGAGGCAGATTTGTTAATCCGTTAAAATAATTTATTTGTATAGTTACAGTACCTGTAATTTGATTGCCCGCACCATCTTTGCCATCCCAAGGAATACACGTATTTGTATTCGCTATTACAGTTGAATTATTAAAAACTCTAGGTACAAAAGTTCCTGGAACTGGAGGTATAAGAGTTATCCCGACGGTTCCAGTTCTATCTACTAATAAATTTATACATCGATCGTTATCACAGCCTGTAATACTAGCTGAGGTTACGTTTCCAAAAGAGCCCTTAGGTACTATACCGCAGGTTCGATCGGCAACAACAGCGGAAAAAGGATTATTAAGAAAAACAGGATAATCTGGTGCTCCATTAAATTGAATTCTAGACTTTCGATCCGCAGCATTATTTCCTGTATTGGCACATCCTGTTTGGTTGGCACAAATAATGAAACCATAAGGTCTCATTTGATTGAATGTAACAGAAGTTATGACACTGTCTTTAGAATAAAAATATAGTTTACTGTTAAATGTTTGTTGTGGAGAAGATAATCCGTTACAGTTTATATCCCAAGCAGAGCTATAAAGTCTGGCTTTTTTTGTAACGCGAGGTACAGAAACATTGTCACTCCAAACAGAGACATCAAACATAGCCAAATGCCTTCCTACTGTTTTTTGCTCGACTACAGGATCATTACCATTAAATACGATAAAAAAATCTGCAAAACCTTTTGCACCAATATCACCTGGTTGAACTTGGTATTGTATTGATGTATAACCGCAATAAGTTCTTGGTATATAACCACGGCCGAGTTGGTCTACGGCGACAGTAGTTGAACATGATGGAAGAGGTCCTACTACTG
>JANOTP010000082.1:0-19426 GCA_031416415.1 Cytophagales bacterium
TGAAATAGGTAAAGAAGAAGAAAAAAAGGCTCCTGAAGACACCCCTGTGCCCTCTACTACTAAAAAGAAAAAGAAAAAAGAAAAAACGTATGATGAGTACAAGCTGCCTGATCAAAATAACGAACCTGCCCCAGAGTTAGAACCTGAGGATAAACCTAAGCCAACCATTGAGGATCAGCAGGAAAAACAGCAAGATCAGCAAAAAATGAAGAACTTGTTTAAATAAAGATATTTCAGTACCTTTGGAAACACGATTTACACTTTTCTATTACTGAAAAGGATAAATCGCAACTTTTGAAATTAAACAATCGTAAAGGCAGGTTAAGAGAATAACTATGAATTCGGCTTTTTACATAACATTGTCTGCTATTGCAGCCTATTTGATTGGTTCCTTACCCACAGCAGTTTGGTACGGAAAAGCTTATTTTGGTATCGATGTAAGAGAACATGGGAGCGGAAACGCTGGAGCGACTAATACTTTTCGCGTTCTTGGAAAACAAGCTGGTATCATAGTAATGGCTGTAGACGTTTTCAAAGGGTGGACTGCCACACATGCTGCTAACCTTCTTGTTTTTGGAGACCTAATTTATCCTGAAGATCTTGTTTTGTTTAAACTCATATTTGGTATAGCGGCTGTTATTGGTCACATCTTCCCCATTTATGTTCGTTTTAAAGGAGGCAAAGGAATAGCTACTTTATTGGGTATGGTATTATCCGTACATATTGAAGCCGCACTACTTTGTTTACTTGTATTTGCAATTGTATTGTTACTTTCTAAATATGTATCATTGGGATCAATGATTGCAGCACTAGTTTTCCCAATACTTCTTATCTCCCCAAAATTCCGTCCTGATGAACACAGCCCAGTTGTTATTATATTTGGCTTTGTGATCTTTTTTATGGTTGTAATAACCCATCAAAAAAATATCATTCGACTTATAAATGGGGAAGAAAATAAAGCTAAAATTAGAATTCGAAAGCGATAGCGATAGCGTACATAATTAATTTTTTACGTCTTTTATTGCAGTATCCGTTTTTTAATAACCAATCAAATTTATAATACTTTTCGAAAACGGAAGTAATTTTTCTCTCCCTTTAAGCATTTCTAATTCTACAATAAAAGCATATCCACATACTGTTGCATTTTGTTCTACCACAAGTGTAGAAGCTGCCTCGGCAGTACCTCCTGTAGCCAAAAGATCGTCGTGAATAAGTACTTTCCAACCTGGCTGAAGGGCATCTATATGCATCTCTACTTTTGCCATACCATACTCAAGCGCATACGCTTTTGCCGTAGTTTTATAAGGCAATTTCCCTTCCTTACGAATAGGAATCATAGGTATACCCAAACGAGTCGACAATAATAAACCAAACCAAAATCCACGGCTGTCCAATGCTACAATTGCATCAGGCGCTAATGGTTCTATTTGTTTACAAAGTTCGTCCGTAATTTTTATACAAAGTTCAGGCTTTTTTAGTAATGTAGTCAAATCTTTAAACTCAATACCAGGCTTAGGAAAATCAGGTATATTCCGTATTGTATGTCTAAGTTCTGTTATTATATCCATTTTTAGCAATTTATATTTATAAAGGTAATCTAAAATTAATGTTTTAAAGATGGAACTAGTAAATTCGTTGACAAAAAAATTTAACGATTTTATTATTATGCTTATCGGAATACTTGCACCCATGCCCGAGGAAATAGAATTAATTATTCAGAACATGAAAGTAGAATCTGTTTACGAATCTGGCAGAAGAAAATATTATAAAGGAATGTTCTCTGGAAAAGAATGTGTAGTTGCTTTATCTAGAATTGGGAAAATAGCGTCCTCTGTTACTGCTGCAGTAATGATAGAAAAATTCGGGATCGACCAACTCATTGTTTGTGGAGTAGCAGGAGGAATAGCCCCTCATCTTAAAACAGGAGATGTAGTAGTAGCAGACCAATGCGTGCAACACGACCTCGACGCTCGACCTCTCTTTCCTCAGTTTGAAGCACCCTTATTAAATAAAGCTTTTTTTTCTTGTGACCCTCTGCTAGTCGAAACAGCAATGCAAAGCAGTAGTGATTTTTTACAAAACGATCTAAGAAAATATATTTCGCAAGAAGACATGGAATTTTTTTCTCTTCACTCAGCAACCCTCTATAAAGGGCAGCTTTGCTGTGGAGACCAATTCATAGGCTCAAAAGCTCAACTAACAAAAATCAGAACCGATCTTCCAAATACACTTTGTGTAGAAATGGAAGGAGGTGCTGTAGGGCAAGTCTGTTACGAATATAATATTCCATACGTAGTTATACGTACTATTTCAGATGGCTCCGACGATAGCGCACATATAGACTTTGGCAAATACATTGAAAACGTAGCAAAATATTACACCCTAGGAGTAGTGAGTAAAATAATCGAGCGGCTATAATGAATTATTATAACTATTTTATTGTATATTGTACTGTAAGAATATTAAACAGGAAAAAATGAAGATTATAAACCTTTTAGGGCTATTACTACTATTGAATTTTTTCAATGGAGTCGCTGAGATTCCTGAAATTAGTAAACCCACTTCCTGTTCTGATAATAAAATAACGCTCCTTCATAAGCTAATAAATCCCTCTGTACTTGAATTGGCTCTAAAGGGATATTCTAAAATACAAGATTCATCGTCTGAAAAAGGAAACTTTCTAGCCATTGTTGATTTTTCAATCTCTTCTACAGAAAAACGATTTTATCTTATTTCAATGAAAGATACCACTCTCGTGCACATAGATTATGTAAGCCACGGAAAACACTCTGGTGATGTATTTGCCAATTCTTTTTCAAATCAAGAACGCTCTTTAAAAACTAGTCTGGGATTCTACAAAGTTTCTGAATCTTATTTTGGTTGTCATGGTTTATCTCTTCGACTTGATGGTTTGGACCAAGGATATAACGACAATGCAAGAACAAGAGCCATTGTGATGCATGCGGCAGCTTATGCTGAACCTCTTATGATTAAAGAGCTGGGTAGGCTAGGCAAAAGCTTTGGTTGCCCTGCACTGCCTCAAAATGGATTTTCATTTATTGCCAATCATATTGAAGCAAATGCAATTCTTTTTCATTATTACCCCGATGAAATTTATTTGAAGAATTGCGTTTGGTTGCGTTAATTGCCAAAAATTACGCCGCATGAAATTTTTGTCTTTGTTAGTTTCATTATTATTGTGTCTACTGATTTCTTGTCAGAAAAAAAATATTCCTGTTAAAACCACTAATCCAACTCCTCAAGTTGACTCTGCTGTCTATAAAGCACTACTCGATACCCTAAAAGTTAGAAAAGAAAAACGAAAAAATTTTCCTGATGTTGCTAAATTTAAAGCTTTACTTGATAAAAATGTAAACGATTCATTAACTAAAAATCAGTTTGCAAAAATAACGATAGGCAATGATAACGTTCTTCTAGATAGTCTAACCTTTTATGTTTATAAGGCCAACAACAATAAAGGATTTTGGAGCGATAGTGCAAAATGTAATCAAATCATACGCATTTTAAAGGCCTCTCGCTTCGATGGGCTTATTGCTAAAGATTATGGAATACCGTCTCTCGACAGTATGTTTAACGCATGTTTTTTAGCCAAGAAAAAAAGAAACGATACAATTTATTGGAAATTAGAACTGACTGTTACAAAAAATTATCTGCTCTATTTAAATCATCTTCGTTTTGGCAAAACAAATCCTGAATCTATTTTCAAGGACTGGGATTACAAAAGAGATATCCAACTTTTCCACACCGCTAAAGAGTTTTCGAAATTTTTTATTCAAAATCCCAATAAACTCACAGAGCAATATAGACCTCAATATCCTATGTACAATGTACTTCGGACTGTCCTATATAGAATTGACACTATTAAACAAAATAACAATTTTGAATGGGACGCCATACCATATATTGGAAAAGACCTTCAGCTAGGAGATACTTCTACTATAATTATAAAAATAAAACACCGACTGTTATCTGTAGGAATTGGACATCAAGATTCGGCTTCCGCTATTTTTGACGATGAACTACTTAACACTTTATCCTACTTTCAACAGCATGTAGGCCTAACCCCAAATAACAAAATTGATAAAGTTACAATTGGAAAGTTAAACTTTACGTTACAAGAAATCGAAGATGTAGTGAGAGTAAACATGGAAAGATGTAGATGGTTGTTAAAAGGCGAGCTTCCCAACCATTACATTATTGTTAATATAGCGGATTACAATCTTCGCATTTATAAAAACGAAAAACAACTTTACAAAACAAAAGTAGTAGTAGGAGCTAGTAATAAAGAAACTCCCTTGTTTCACTCCAAAATGACAACCATCGAATTTAACCCACATTGGAGAGTACCAATCTCAATCTCTGGAAATGAAATTTTACCCAAACTAAAAAATGACCCGCAATATCTTACAAGAAATAATATGGAATTACTTAAAGGCGATTCTGTAGTTCAAATAACTGATTTCTCTCCCTATTCAAAAAATTATTTCCCATTTGTAATCCGTCAAAAACCTGGAGAAGACAATTCGCTTGGAAGAGTAAAGTTTTTATTTCCCAATTCTTATTCCGTTTATTTTCATGACACCCCCTCAAAATCTTTGTTTGAAAAAGACATACGTGCTTTTAGCCACGGGTGTGTAAGAATATATAAACCACTTGACCTTGCCGCTTTTTTACTTTCCGAACAGGGCATTACACCTAAACATATCAATGAAATCATTGCAAGTGGCAAAAATACTGTCATAGGCCTAAAAACCAGAATTCCTGTTATTATCACGTATTGGACTTGTTTTACCGATGAAAAAAACCATGTGTTCTTTTTTAAAGATATTTATGGTCGGGATAAGCTTATTCTTAAAGAGCTAAATAATTAATTACAAGCATCTTAAATTATTATAGTTAATTAGTTTGTAAAATATTATTAAAAAAAATTATTCTCAGGCAACCCTTTGCCTTTTTTTCTTGTCTTCTGTATAGAAAGTATAAATTACACACTTTAACCCCTACTAAGATGTATACAAGAACCTCATTTTTAAGTATTTTAATGGTTTTAGCACTTGTTTTTTCAAGTTGTAAAAAAGACAAAAAAAACGATGTTATTCCAAATCCAACGTCAGCAGATCAAAAATATAGCTCCGTTGATAATTTTTACCAAAAAAACGGTGTAAAAATGCAAACCTATCAAGTTGATGCCACAACTGGAGGAAGTTTTACCTCTCCAAAAGGTACCATGGTAACGATTCCTGCAAACTGTTTCGTTAACGCTGGCAATGCCACAGTTTCTGGTACTGTAACAATTCAATTTAAAGACATCTATTCTAAAAGCGATATGCTTTTATCGGATGTTGGAACCACTTTCTTTGACGGATCACCAATGGTTTCAGGTGGTGAATTTTTTATCAATGCATTACAAAATGATTCCGCGTTACAGATTGCAGCTGGATTAAAAATAGAAATCGAACAACCCTTTAATGGCTTACAAAGAGATACTGCTATGGAGGCAATGATCCTTGATCCTAATAAAGACTCTTTACAAGGTGGCGCCAATGGCGGAGGTTGGTCTATTAGCCCAGGCAATAATTTATTGTGGAATGCTACAGGTTATATTTTTAATCTTTACCAATTTGCGGGTACTAATGGAGCAGGTACATGGTGCAATAGCGACAACCCATATTATTTCCAAGCATTTGCAAACACAACCCTTACTGTAAATTCTATTGCGGGATATGATATGGATGTTTTTCTTGTATTTAAAAATGTAACTTCAATGGTACACGCTTACTCAAACGGTTCAAACTTTCCCTACAATTATGCTCCCGTTGGACAAGAATGTACCGTTGTAGTATTGGGAGTAAAAGACGATAAACTTTATGCTTCATTCACACCTGTTACCATTTCTAGTAACCAAACTATAACTCCTGTCTTTACAGAAACTACTACTGACAATTTCAAAACAACTTTAAATAGCTTAAATTAAATTTCAATTCTGTGTTCTATTCCAAACCCCTACTGAAAAGTGGGGGTTTTGTTTTTTTAGAAATTAAAAAACAATTGAATACCAATAAATAATAGTAGTACTAAAAAAGCTATCCAAGAAAGACCTCTAAAAACTATGACCGTCTGATGGATCGAAAAGCAAAATCCAGCCCCTAAAATATAAAGTGGTTTTACAGCCGCAATAAAACAAAGTAAAGTCCATAGTATATACAATACTATTAAAATATAATTCCTTTTTATACCATATTTTTCCTCCATTCGAAAAAGATAGAATAGTTCAGAAATAGGATACATGGAAAATGAAATACAAAGAACAAAAAATACGATATGAATATTAACGCTAATAAAATACAGAAAGGAGGTCAAAATCAAAAATAAAAAACCAATAAATAATACCTTAAAATCTATAGTGCTATCTATTTCCTTTAGCAGCTTTTTATATTCGGTCATAATTCAAGATAAACTACTTTTCTTTCGTTTCTTTCTCTTCAATAATCACTTCATAATTTCCTAACTTCGACAACCCAGAAGTATCTGATATTTTTAAAAAACCGTCTTTAGTAAATTCATAATCCTGACTGTTTGAAATAAAACGTACAAACAACCCTTTAAATGTGCCATTCTCATCAATCACCAATACTTTACCAGCATGATGACCCGTTAATAAATTTATTCGCACCGTATCCTCTTTTGAACTACTAGCACAATTAAAATTTACCCTGCCAAATAACTCAATATCTCCATTTGATTTTACCTTTTTATTTTTAAGTTGGTCTACAAACTTTTGTAATTCTAATTTGTTTTTTTCTGCTTTTTCCATTATTTACTATTTATTCCCAAAGGAAAGACTAAGCAAAGTTACACAATAATATTTAATTTATAATTTTTCTGAAAAGCTCATTATTAAAGGCTTTACAAACAAACTACTTTATTTCATTCTTTCTATCCCGACGTTTTAATCCCATTCTATAATTTATCTGAAATTAAAAACTTAAACATTTTTATCATAAATTAAATCATACTAGTTGAGACCTAACTCTTTTATCCTATCTTTAAGGTATGAAGAAAGCACCAGCTATAAAGCAATTATTCATCCTTATCACAATTTTACTGTATAGCAAACTAAGCCTTTCCCAAGGGTTTAACAGTAGATACAAATATTCTAGTTATGAAATAGGAATTAGTAACGCCTATTTCCTAGGAAAGGATTTACCTTTTAAAACAAATCGTACATTCTCTCCTGGCCTTTCCTTTGCCATAATGACTCGGCAATCACCAAGAATAACGAATGGAATAAAATTTACAATGAATTATCCAACCTCCAGAAGTTTCGGAAGAAAAGATTCTTTGTCCGATTATTCCTTTATTTATTATCAGACTAGAATAAATAAATTCGAATTCTATTTAATGATTGACCTAATAGAACATAGAGGTAAATACCAAAAACGACCAGATTTTATCCCTTATATTTATACCGGTATTGGATGGATTAAGATGAAACAAAAAATGAGGTATGGCTTTGAAGATAAAGTAACCGTTCAAAGCCTAACCAATAAACGATATGACAAAAGAAGTCTTGTACTACCCATTGGTATTGGCTTACGTTACAAATTAACATCTTATATGGATCTATCGATCGAAGTGATTTATAATTATACCTTTACCAATCAATTGGATTTAGATTACCTTCATCAATTCAAAAATTCCAAACAGAACGATTCCTATCTTACTCTAAATTTAAAATTCGGATTCTTTTAATTTCTATCTGAATTTGGGACAAGCCACTTTACCTCTGCCAAACCTAAATAAAGTTAAGTTAAGCGATTTTCCTTTACTTTTTGGATATTTTACGCTGAACTCAACTATAAGTTTTTTACTTTCTGCAGGCTTCAAAACAAGGTTCCAAGTTAATTTCCCACTTTGTACATCTACTATAGCACCCGTGGTTTCAATAGTTTCAATTTCAATATCCGAATCTCCTGATACTGGAATCTGATCTGTGATTTCAATTTCAATATCTTTCGCTTTATTATTTCGTACATCAATATTATAAATCAACTTGACAAATCTATTTGTACCAATTGTTTTTTCTGCTTCTTTATCTTCTTTTTTCACTTTAGAAATTTGAATTCCCTTTTCATTACCCAGTGAAACTTCAAGTTCTGTATTACTGAATTTTGTAATAAGTGTTGAATTACCTAAAAATGCTCCATTATAATAAATACTACTTTCCCCTTCAATAAGATTCAATTTTTGCCAACCATTTATATAAGCAATTAAATATACATTGTCGTCAACTTTTGGAACAGCATAGTATTTATATCGTGAGGGTAACTTAAAATCACCTACGCTTACCATGTACGGCGAATTATCAGAAGGAATATCATAGGTTACATCTAGATCTATATACAAATCGAATTCTGGGGCTTCTATGTTTACTAATTCTACTTTGTCATTTTTTAGTTGTTTGTTACTAAGCTGACCTTCTCCTGTCGGTTTAGAAGCATTCTGACCATAATTGCTACTATTGAAATCTAATGTCCAAGCAAAACCAAGTTCTGGTTTAATTAATTTTGTTTCTGTATTTGCAGTAGAAAGTGCTACTAACACGCTTTTCCAATTAACGCCGGAATTATTGTAAACATTAGCCCTGTATTCCAACTCTACTTCAGTGCCATCCGTTACCGCTCTTATATTATACCTAGGTGACCACCCAGCATCCGAAACCAAATAGGCCATATCTAGCTGACTAACTGTTTCACTTTTAGCTTCCACTACTATAATAAGCTGCTTAACCTTTGTACCCACTTCATTTACCGATTGCTCGGCTAGTAATTTATTTTTGTCTTCTTCTAGTTTTTCTTTTACAGAAATTAACCGCAGCTCCTCCTTTTTTAATTTAAAATCAATATTGTCTAATTCATTCAGCTTTTCACGGTACATTTTTGTAGCACCTAATAATTCTGCTGCAGAAACATTTTCATTCGAACCAATTCGAGTAATATTATCTGTCAATAATTTTCTTTCCATGAAATAAGATTTGACTTCCATATTCAACCGATCCAACGTATTGGATATCCCTTCCAATGAGTCTTGTTTTACCTTAATCTCTTTTTCAAAATTTATTTTTATGTTTTCTAAAGAAACTGAAATGATTTTTACACCGTTGTCTATTTTAACACGAATGCTATTTTCTACAATAGTTTGGGAAACACTAGGAAATGTAAGAATAGACCTTCCTTTTGGAATAGACACTTTTGCTTTGTAATTCAGTTCCGCTCCAACTAGATATACCGTCACCTTCTGTAACTTGAAATCTGGTTTCAGATTATCAGCATGATTTACGATAGAAATAAAATATAGTAATATAAAAAACAAGATAGCTTTTTTCATAGGTTGAAGAATTAATAACTAGTGAATAGAATAGTCAAGTTAGCAATTTTTTATAAAAGATATAATCTCTTTATACTATTTTTTTAAATATATTACACTATGACAATTCAATGCTATATTGAAATTAACACATATTCCATACAATAATGTTCTTATGATAATTTCTAAAGTAAAACATTTATTTCTTCTACTTTCATTGATACTAAATTATAGTATCAGCTCTTTGGCGCAACCAAACAACAGTGCAGATAGATTTTGTGGTAAGAAAATGATTGGTTATGTAGCCAAATGGAATGGCACTCCTATTGTTGATTATAAAAATATGACGCATGCTTTTTTTTCTTTTTTGAAACCTACAACAAAAGGCGGTTTATGGAAATTTTCAGCAACAGAAGAAAGAGCATTATTTCACTTTCTAAGAGATACACCAAAAAACAATTGTAAAAGATTTATAAGCCTTAGTGATGGTGGCGATGGTGTCTTTTCAATAATGGCAAGCGATTCTGCTGCACGCAAATCTTTTATTGCAAACGTTATAGCATTTTGTAAAGAGAAAGATTTTGATGGCATTGATCTTGACTGGGAACGCATGAACAATGAAACTAAAAAAAAGAACTACACCAAAATAATGAAAGAACTGCGAATAGCAGTCAATAAAGTAGGACTTCAATTAGTTGCTACTGTTAGCTTTGGAAACTACTGGTGTCAATGGATTGAAAACGAAGCACTACAACAAGCCGACTGGATTCAAGTAATGGCCTACGATCAAACAGGTACTTGGTCGGGCAGTGCTTTCGGAAATCATGCTTCTTTCGAACATTTTCTCCAGGCAGAAACCTACTGGGTAAAAAGAGGATTCTCTAGAAACAAAATGGTAATGGGACTACCTTTTTATGGATATAAATTCAAAGATAAAAATGGTGGACAAGCAAAAGCACTACGCTATTCTGAAATTGTAGCTGCCTTTCCTAATATCGATGCTGACAGTGATCAAACACCTAAAGAACATTATTGTTTTTTCAACGGACCTGAAATTATAAAAAAGAAAACTAATTATGCTCTTGAAAATGGTTTTGCTGGTGTAATGGTATGGGAGATGTCGCAGGACTCCAAAGGAGATAAATCTTTACACCAAGTAATACTTAATACATTCACTACTTTTTGTAATAGAAAATAAATTTTTATTATCTTGTAAACAACTTTTTTCTATACAATAAATATAGTACAGAAATTATTTAATCCTAATTAATTTCTTTTCTGCTACCGCCACTACTCGATCTCCCTCTTGGATTTCTATTACATGACCTCCTGTAAAAGCTCCAAAGCTTGGTAGTATAGCTTGTTGGCCACCAAAATAAAAACAAGGTAATTTCACCTGCTGCCTCGCAATTCCATTAAGCTTAATCACTGGATGAATATGACCAGAAATAACATACTCATTTTCTTCTATTTCTTTTTTAGGATGATGTGAAAATGTAAACCCTCCTATACGAAATTCTAGCGGATGAACTATCAAACAGCTTTCTTCATATTTTTTAATTGGAAAACGATCGTGGTTTCCTAATATAAGCAGCATTTCTACAGCAGCGTATTGATTCCTCCAACTACAAAAGCGATCCCATTCACTATTAATATCGCTATGGAAAAGATCTCCTATAAAAATAATTCTCTTTATAGAATAACCATTCATAAGTTCATCCAATATATGAAAATTTTGTTCAGAAGCTTCCTGAGGGATTGCAATACCTGCTTTTCTAAAGTGCGTGATTTTACCAATATGCAGATCACTTACTAAAAGAGTTTTTTCTTCTTCCCACCAAATAGCCTTTTGTGAAAGCAGTGTAAATATTTTATCTTTTAAGGTAATCTGCATCCGTTTTTTCAAATTGTTTAAGTAATTTATTCACTCTGTCTTCGAGTTTTTCAGAAGACAACTGTTCCCTCAAGCGATCCACTAAAATAGGAAACGCAAAAGGTGAAGGTGTTTGTGTTTCTTTTATAAGAATACGTTGTTGTTTAATTCGTTCTAATGCACTTCTTAATCTTGTCTCTTCCAATTGCTGATCTAACGCCTCCTGATAAGCTTGTCGGATAAGCTGATTCTTTGGATCGTGGGTACTTATAACATCAAAAAGCAAAGAGGAAGAGGCTTGTAGATGTTTTGTCTTTATAGACTTACCTGGATATCCCTGAAATACTAACCCAGCGATAGTAGCGATTTCTCTAAATTTTCTTCTCGCCATTTCTGTTGAATTTACACTACGCTGAATGTCGTCCCATAAATCTGTTGTAGAAAACAAATCATGCTGCCCTAAAAATTCTTCTATATTAACTTCTTTATCTGATAACAATTCAAATCCATAGTCGTTCATAGCCATAGAAAAACTTATGGGTTTAATCTTGCTGATACGATAAGCAATAAGAGAAGCCATTCCTTCATGTACTAGCCGACCTTCAAAAGGAAAAATAAATAAATGAAAACCATCTTTTGTTTTACAACGCTCTATCAATAATTCTTTATCGTTTGGAATAGCCGAACGATCATTTTGCAAATTCAAAACAGGTTGCAATTTTCTCATTTCTGGTTCTGGGGAATCAGAATTTAAAGCATTATTTAACCGCTCACGAATAAATCTTGAAAGCTCCGAAGACAAAGGGATTCTACCTCCCATCCAACGAGGAACTATGCCATTTTTTTGTTTTGACTTTCTCACTTGAACTGTCATTTCTCTAACTCTTACAAATTCAAGATTCATTCCTGCAAAGAAAAAAACTGCTCCAGGTTTCATCCAAGAAACAAAGTCTTCTTCAATACTCCCAAGATATTTCCCTCCCATATATTTTACTTGGAGCACTGCGTCAGAAACGATAGTACCCATTCCCAACCTATGACGGGTAGCCACTTTACGATTGGTAACAGTAAACAACTCTCCCTCTATTGCTACTCGTCTAAATTCATCATAAGCCAATAGAGAAGGTCCTCCAGAAGTAATGAAACCTAATACCCAATACCATTCTTCTGGTGTCATATATTGAAAAGCATAAGTAGATTTAATCTCATGCACCAGTTCTTCTTGTTCAAACCCATCGCCTACAGCGAGTGTAACAAGATATTGTGCAAGAACATCAAAACATTGTGTCAGAGGAATTCGATCTTCCAATATATTTTTTTTAACGCCTTCTCTTAGGGAAACTCCTTCGATTAATTCTAACGAATGAGTAGGCACAAAATAAATTTTACTTGTCGAGCCTGGTTGATGACCACTTCTCCCTGCACGTTGAATAAATCTAGAAATACTTTTAGGGCTACCGATTTGTATCACCGTTTCAACAGGATGAAAGTCTACCCCAAGATCTAAACTTGAAGTACAGATAACCAATTTTAGTTTTTCTAAATGAAGATTCTCTTCTACCCAATTACGCAATTCTCTATTTAGAGAACCATGATGCAGTGCTGTAATACCTGCCATCTCAGGATATTTTTCAAGAATAAAACGATACCATATTTCCGTTTGTGAACGCGTATTGGTAAAAACCAACGTAGTAGTACTCTGCATGACTATTGGCATAACTTTATCTAATAAGTTAATACCTAAATATCCCGCCCATGGAAGCTTTTCTATTTTGTCTGGTAAAATAGATTCAACTTTTATTTTCTTTTGAATAGTTGACCGCACAATTACAGTATGCTCCTTAGCAGTATTTATTCCTGTCAACACCTGTGATGCTTGTTCTAGGTTCCCAATTGTAGCAGACATGCCCCAAGTGCGAACGGAGGGCCTTAAATGACGTAACCGTGAAAAGGCAAGCTCCGTTTGTACGCCACGTTTCGTGCCTAATAATTCATGCCATTCATCGGCAATAAGCATGGTAAGTTGGTTGAATAAAAGAGTATTGTTTTTTTGAGTAAATAATAAATGAAGGCTTTCTGGAGTAATTAACAATACTTCAGGCATAGCTTTTTTCTGTTGTGCTTTTTCCTTTACTCCAACATCACCCGTCCGAACACCTATATTCCATGGTATTTCCAGCTCATCGCATACTTTTTGTAAATTGCGACGAAGATCTTTGGTGAGAGCTCGCAACGGTGTTATCCAAAGTACCTGTAACTGAGATTTCTTTTTTATTTTATACTCTTTATTATTATTTATATATTCAATAAGCACCGGTAAAAATACTGCATACGTTTTTCCAGAACCAGTAGGCGCATTAAGCAAACCACTTTTGCCCGCCATGTAAGCAATGATTGTCTCTTTTTGAAAATCTGCCAACTTCCAAGATTTAGTTTTCAGCCATTGCTGTATGACTTGTTCTCCTTTGGTTACCGCCACGTTTTAAGTCTGTAAATTTTATTTATACTGCGTTAAAATAACTCTCAAGTTTTCTAAAGTATCTGCTTCTTCAACTTTCTTGTCTTTTCTCCAATTTAATATTCTCGGGAAACGAACGGCTATTCCTGATTTGTGCCTAGGTGAAAGATTGATTCCCTCAAACCCAATTTCAAAAACCAACTGTGGTTTAACTGTACGAACGGGTCCAAATTTTTCAAGTGTATTTTGTTTAATGAACCTATCTACTTCTCTAATCTCTGCATCTGTCAAGCCAGAGTATGCTTTAGCAAAAGAAATAAGTTTTCCCTCATCCCATAGAGCAAAGGTATAATCAGTATATAATTCCGCACGCTTACCATGTCCTTTCTGCGCATATATTAATACGGCATCTACACTTAATGGATCCACTTTCCATTTCCACCAATCACCTTTTTTCCTACCAGTCAAGTAGGCTGCTGTTTTTCTTTTTATCATAAATCCTTCTACAGCATTTTCCCGTGATTGAAGGTGAAGCGTTTTAAGCTCATCCCATTCTTTGAAGATAAGAATAGGAGAAGTCTTAATTAATTCTTTGTTATCTGTTTGTTGAATTATTTTTTCTAAAATACTCCTTCTTTCTTCTTGAGGAAGAGAACGTATATCCTGCCCTTCGTATTCCATAACATCATAGCCCATAAAAATTACGGGGGCTTCAGAAAGTATTTTTTTTGTCACGTTTTTTCTACCTATGCGCGTCTGAAGAATATTGAAGGGAAGTGGCCTTTCATTTACATAACAAACGATCTCTCCATCCAACACTGTTCCTGAAGGCAATTGTGTTTTTAACAATTCCAGTTCTGGAAATTTTTCTGTCACCAGCTCCTCTCCTCGGGACCAAATATAAATTTCATTGTTACGCACAATTATCTGAGAACGTATACCGTCCCATTTCCACTCAGCAAACCATTCTTCGGGTTTTCCTAATAATTCTATTTCTCCTTCTAAACCATAAGCCAAATAAAAAGGGTAAGGCTTCGAGGTCACGTCAGCATTATTTTCACCGTAAATTAACTCTTGGTAAGAACTAGTATAAGGATCCCAGTCTCCCATTATTCGGTGAGCAATCACTGCCGCTGGTTGATCTGAAATTTCTCCGATAGCTCGTATAACTAATGTTTGGGAAACTCCTATTCGGAAACTTCCCATAAGTAATTTGTTGAAAACAAATATTTCATAGGTAGAAAGTTGCTTCCACGCTTGTACTATTAATTCCTTTTTCTCTTCATCACTAGCTTTCGTTAATTGCAAAAAATAAGTAAACCATTCGCTTAGCGATTTATCGGATGCGGAAATGTTAGTCGGTAAAACAAGGGAAATAGTTTCTGATAAATCTCCCACGCTATGGTAACTTTCCCGAAAGAGCCACATAGGTATACCAGCCTGTTCTATTGCCCATTCCTGAATCTGTGCTGTCTTAATTTTACGAGAAGGTCTTCGACCCGAAAATAAAGCCAATGCCCATAATTTATCTTCATCTGGTGTAGAAAGAAAATACGTTTTCAACAACGCTACTTTATCGTTAGTTTTATTTGTACGATCTAGTTCAAGAAAAAGGTTTGTAAAACGCTTCATGGAGTTTCGTTTTCTTTAGTAATCTCTTCTGTTTCATCTTCTCCATACATTGTTTTCACCTCAGCAGCTTCAATACCTTGTTCGTTCAGCCATTGAGAAAAAGTATCTGTAAACCCATGTGTCACATATACTTTTTCGGCCCCTGTTTCGACAATGGCCGTATTTAATTCATTCCAGTCTGCGTGATCAGACAGTACAAATCCTCTGTCTATCGCTTTTCTATTCTTCGCTCCCCGTATTGCCATCCAACCAGAGCAATAACCCGTCGCATAAGGTTCAAATCTTTTTAGCCAAGAAGTATTCAACACAGAGCCCGTCGCAAAAATCAACGCCCCTTTAAATTCTTTCTTATCCATATCTTTTACTGGAGGAATATAGGGAAGATCAAAGCCAGCAGCTCTTAATTTTTCATTCACATTAAAAATTGCCCCATGTGCAAATACAGGCTGGTCAAAAGGCAATAAATTTTTAATGAGTCTTTGCATTTTCCCTAAAGCATACCCCATAAGTACACTGTTTTTCCCTTGCAGTTTATTTTGAAAGCACCAAGCCTTAATATCATCTATGACTTCCTGTTGGGGAGCCCATTTATATATAGGCAATCCAAAGGTAGATTCTGTAATAAACGTATTACATTTAATTGCCTCATAAGGAGTACAGAAAAGATCGTCCTGTAATTTATAATCTCCACTTGCTACCCAAACTTGATTATTTTGCTCTACTCGTACTTGTGCCGAACCTATAATATGTCCCGCTGGATGTAGCGAAAATTTAACGCCATTAATAAAAAAAACTTCTCCGTATTCCACCGTTTGTAGTGAAATATCTTCTCCGAGACGCATGCGCAAGATGGCTTCTGAATCTTTGTGTGCAAGATAGTGCTTAGATCCCCAGCGCGCATGATCACTGTGAGCATGAGTAATAATAGCTCGATCCACCTGTTGCCAAGGGTCAATATGTACATCGGCCTCAGGACAATAAATACTATTACCATTAAAGGTGAGGATTTTTTGCTCTTTCATTTGTGTATAAAACAAAAATAAGACTCAATGGTTCATATAAAGACTTATTTTTATATCCTTAAAACCTATACCATAACAAACCCCTTCTAACTTATAAATAGGATTGTTCAGAAAAATATTCCTTTTCTAAAATGTTACTCCAAACTAATAATTTCCCTAAACCTGTTTTGCAATTTGTCTCAAAATTTCCCACCATCTTACTGGCAAGTTTTTTCTATTAAATTTCATAAGAGAAACAATAATTACATTTTCTTTCGGGTTAATATATATTTGCTGTCGAAACATTCCTATAGCCATAAAATCGCCGATCTCTTTTTCTCCTATAAACCAATAATTATTATACCCTACATTTTCACCCAAACTATTTACATTACTGGTGGAAGCTAGGATCCAACTACTATCTATAATTTGCTCATCGCCCCATTTACCTTTGTTAAGATAAAGCCTTCCAAACTTTGCATAGTCTTGCGGGGAAGCACCAAAACAACTGAAGGAGCGAGTGTGTTTTGTTTTATAATCATAACCCCATACGGTAGAATCACACGTTCCAATTTTTGACCATATTTTATCGGAAAAATAGTCATGCAGGTCTCTTCCTGTAGTCCTCTCCAGTATAATTCCCAAAAGGATAGTATTGATATTTATATATTCAAAATTTTCTCCTGGCTTTGCTTCAAAATCTAATTCTTTCAAAACTTTTTCTACTTTGCCATAATTTGCATCTGAAATGTTACTTACAGTAGATTTAATACCAGAAGTTTGATTTAACAAATGATTGATCGTAAGCGATTCAAAATTTTTATGGTAGTTAAGTTCAGGAAGATAATTCTTAACCAACTCATTGACCGATTTAATATAGCCCTCTTTAAGTGCAACACCTATAGCCCCCGATACAAAAATTTTAGCAATTGAAAAGGACGGAGAAGGCTCATAAGAGGATATTTTTTTATTCTTATACTCAAACACAACACTATCATTTTTAATGACCAAAAAATGATTTGCTTTTTGTTTTAGTAAAAATTTTTCTAACGGCAATCTAATCAAGGGAATATTTGAAGTCCAATTTGTAACAAAAATTTTCTTATTCGATAGTCGTTTATCAAACTCATAACAAACTTCTGCATGTTTCACTTCTGCGTGTTTAAATCGCTTAATATCCTTCTCATCAGGAATCGTATATAGATAAGCTTGATAGGGAAGGCAGCTTGTTAAAAATAAGATAACGAATAAAAACAAAGCTGCTTTTATTGTGTTTCTTTTACAAATAGGAATTAGAGTGTTCAGGCATGAAATCATTACCAACCAAAATTGAATAGTCCTTCTGAAATAAACATTATAGTTTAAAATAAAAATATTATATCATTCACACATTTGCAATAGCATAAGGTAAATTTTTGAGTCTCTTTTTTTCTTTCCCTTAACTGTATTTTCTTTATAAGTAGTATTAACCATCTATTAAATCATAATACAATTCAAATTTTCAAGTATTGTTATTTAATAAAAACACATATTACTTAGTGGGGCTATTTAGTATAATTTAACAATTATTTAAAGGCTAGTGAAGCGTATAGTAGAATAACAACTTGCTATATTTAAACAGTTGAATTTATTCTTTTTACTACTAAAAATTTGCCTTTTATCTTATTTGTGTTAATATCTAACGAAAACAAACTTACTTTTATGAAAACAAGAAACTTACTTAGACTAGGTCTTCCGTTTGGAGGAACCCAAAAAAAATGGCGTCCATTTTTCTTTTTAATAACCACTATCCTTTTTTTGTCAGGATATACTGTATCTGCACAATTACCTTCAGGGTTTGTTGCAAAAAAACTTACTGGGAATGTAATTAACGAAGCAACTTCCATGGCACATGCTCCAGATGGTAGGATATTTCTTGCAGAAAGATCGGGAGCCGTTAAAGTATATAAAACAGACGGTACAGTAAGCACTGTGCATACAGTAGCAACTACTACGGCTTCAGAACAAGGATTATTAGGAATAACACTACATACGAACTTTGCCACAAATGGCAAATGTTATGTTTATTACACGAATACCGCAAAGACGTTACATTACCTTGATGTTATTGTTATTAACGCTTCCAATACTGTAAGCTCGGTAACAAGAATAATGGAGTTCGATCCTATTTTAAATGGCTTTCATAATGGTGGAGCAATGTTATTTAAAAATAATCACTTGTACATTTGCATTGGCGAAAGCAATGTACCCGCACAATCTAGTATGCTAGATACCTATCGAGGTAAAGTATTGCGTTTACTTGAAGATGGTCAGCCCGCACCAGGAAACCCTTATTTTAATACACCTGGAGCCAATAGGCAACAAAAAAGTATCTGGGCTATTGGAATGAGAAATCCTTGGGCAATGAGTTTAGAGCCTGTATCTGGTAAAATTTTTGTGGTGAACGTTGGAGGAAATTATGAAGAAATAGACGACGTTACCAACCCTGACGCTGCAAAAAATTATGATTACGGTTGGGGAGCACAAGGAAAATCTGGACCCGATCAAAATGCCAATACCATTTTTGCTGCCTTCTATTATGGTCATACTGGATGGGGGTGTGCTATTACAAGTGGAGCAGCCTTCAACCCCTCATCAACCAACTATCCTGCACAATATAAAAATAGATTTTATTTTACAGATTGGTGTTCGGGATGGCTTAGAAGTTTTGATATAAACAATCCAAGGCCGGCTTCAGCGCCGGGGCGTACTTGCCGTAGGAGAGCGCACCGCCGGCACCAGCGGAGTTGTGGCAGCTGGCGCAGTTGGTGCGGAACAGGTCGCCACCGAGGGCCAGCTGGCCGTCGTCGGTGAGCTTGTCGGGGATCTCCGGGCCGCCGCCGTTGGCCTGGATGAAGGCGGCCAGCTGGTCGATCTGCTCGATCGTGTACTTGACCTCCTTGCGGGGTGCCTGGACCTGGCCGGCGACCAGCGGCATCCGGCCGCTCTCGACCTGGAAGACGACCGAAGCGGCACCTACCCCGACCAGGCTCGGCCCGCCCGCGCCGCCCTGCAGGTTGAGGCCGTGACAGGTCG
>JANOTP010000083.1:0-89449 GCA_031416415.1 Cytophagales bacterium
ACTTCCATTACCTACAAAAATCTCTTGGGCATTTATAGTACTACTTTTTACTATTAAAAAAAGTACCAAGCCCACAATTAGGAAATTCCTTTGAAAAATAAAATAAAACAGGTTTACTTTCATACTTAGCAATTCTTTAAAATCATAAGATTTAACCAAGCATAACCGAAGAAGTTGATTAATGAAAATAATTATTGAAATAATTAAATAATAGGAGTCCCAAAGGTGAGACTAAGGTGAGTGAATTCTACGGCTAAAAATCCGTAATTTTAGGATTTTAGATTATGCTAACCCTTTCATTTTTGATTATTTGAAGGTTTTTATAGAAAAATTTATATCTATAAACATTTAGAACGCAATTTAACTTATTGTATCTAAACAGATAAATTTACTTACATTCAATATAAATTTACAACCCGGCTATATAGTATGTACTACGAATAAAAATATTCCCGAGATTATATATCTTTACCAATTAACGAGATATTGGCGTTTAATAAGACGTCAAAATAATTTTAACTGAAGGTATGGAAAATTTAGAGGTAGTAATTTTAAAGACGCAATCGGAAAACTTAGCGAAGTTGAACGATAAAATTTATGCTGAGGTAGAGAGAGAGGGTTACCATAATCATACAACTGTAACGGCAGAGGGATTAAAAACTTCCATTTTTGTCTTTAATAAGTTGAAAGACAAAGATCAACTTCAAGGAATAATTAACGGATATACTTACGAAAATAAGCTTTCTGTCTACTTTGGAACGGTAAGCAATGTAGAAGAATATATTGCTAAAGAATATTCTGGCAAACCAAAAAGAATAAGAATCCATTTGGAAAATGGCGAAAGCTATGATCTTCCTAAGATGGCTAAGTTGCATTTAAAATTATAGAAACGTATACTTAAATTTACTTAGCCAATTTATTCTAAAACAGCTAATCCCTAATTCTATGAGTAACTCCGTTTCCGTGGACGAAGCAATACAAAAAGGTCACAAAGTAGTAACCTACCCTTCCCTACTAATTATAGCTGGAATACTTATCTTATCCTTTAGTTTGGCTATCATGGAAGTATTTCCAGTATGGACTATCGCAATTGGATTTATACTCGCTTCCGTTTTACCTTGGCTCTATTGGGGTCTAAAGATTACTAAATGGCGTCTATGGGCATTTGATAATGTTAGAAATGTTCATGAACTTCAAAGAAAAGCGATTGAAGAAAATCTTATTTGGGAAGAAGGACATATTATTGAAGTATTAGAAATAAAAAATGACAATGATAAATTGAAGTGGAAAGAACTACAAGAAAAATTCTACGAAACCGATATTTTTAACGACGATTATACACTCCCAACTCAAACATTTATTTTTACTTCAAAACGTAGAAATTTTATTTTACTTTTATGCATAGTAATAAGTTTTTTAATAGGAATTTTTAATTTATTCAATATCGAGAGCTTTAAAGTTGGAGGAGCTTCCTTATTATTATTTTGTTTTTTTTGTTTCTTAAATTTTAAAAAAACCAAAAAAAAGGAACCACAAATTATTCTAGATGAAAATGGCATTCAAACACTCACCTCTAAGCTTTACAAATGGTCAGAGATCAAAGATGAAGTCATTGTGAATGAAGGCACGTATCGACTCCCTAAAAACTATTTAACCTATCGCCATCCAGATGGGATTGAAAAATTACAAATTGATGACTTAGCTATCGAGAAAAAAAATCTAGAAAACCTCATAAGAATATACCGCGGAAGAAGCAATTTTGATGATAAGGAAAAAGCGATTAGTTCTTTTTTTAGAACTAATAAATAAATTATAAAAAACACCTTGTTACCAATATTATTTTCTATCTATGAAAAAATCCATCTTAGCTTTTACCATCTTTTTTTTTAGTTTGTCCTGCGATGTAAAAACAGATACCACGACAGTAAAGTTGGATAGCCTAAAAACAGAAACGAAAGTAGATACATTTGCAGTAATTAAAAACTCTATAAAAAAATCAGAAGACACTACTATAGAATTCCCTGCTTCACTTAGGCCTTTTTTATCTAAAACTGAGATAGAAAAATTTGCACAAGCACGTGAATATTATTTTCAAATAACGTCTTCGAAAGAGCTAGCCCATTTTTATTCTGTTTTGTTACCAGAATTATACGAATACATAAATAATGGAATCCTAAAATCTCACCCTGAGGTTGAAATGAGTGGTGACAATGCTCCCGTTGCTACATGGAAGGTAATAAAAAAATACCTGCCTATGATAGAAGTAGAAGTATTATGTTCAGAATGTTCTACCCAACCTATCACCAACGTGCAGGTCATGTTAGCAATGGCAAAAAAAACTCCTGAAAAAGAAGACGACTATTATTTCAATTTCTTAATGGAAATATATGGAAATAAAGACATGCCAGAAGAAATAGTATACGACGGTGGAGGTAATAATGGAAACTGGTTTTCTATGGTAACATGTGTTTGTGGTTATACTAATCTTGGCAACGGCGCTATTCTAAAATTTTGTAAAACTTCGGATAAGTGTTTTACTGCTGGCAGTTCATTTAAAAAAGAGATAGAGCAAAAGAGAGGACTCTTTTTCCCTTCTTCTTATGAAAAAGTATTTTGGGGTAAAGAAGAAGAAGTAACGAGAGAATTAAACGCGATCTTAAAAGAAGTTATGTTGAATGAAGAAGAAACTAAAGCAATCAATCAATTGAAGGAGAAGCTTAAAACGGACAAGGAAATTCAATTTGATTGTCAGGCGGGGGAGTGTAAGATTGATTGTTAGGTTTTGTCATTACCACTTTTCGTCCACGCAGAGTCTCCCGCAACAGAATCGTTGCCTTTATGGTGATCGATTGTAGGGGACTCTGCGTTGCTAGCTATGAAACAGGAGTGGAGATAGCTTCGTAGTTGACGGCTCAGTCCCCTTCTTTCTATTGTAGATATTTTTGAAAGTGATTAGCGGGAGACTTAGCGGACATAATGCTATTCAAATAAGAAATGAACCATACTCACGCTCCATACTCTTTAGTACAGTATATGGTAAGAAAGATTAATTTCAATAATGTTAAATCCTTATTTGAATAGCATTGTATGAGACACTAGCCATGGAGTAAAATAATTCAATAAATTTTAATTTGGGACCTTCCGCTTAATAAAAAATAAACTTCCTCTTTTAAAAATAATTACATAATTAATCTACCTAGCTATTTTAAGTAAATTTTCATATTGTTCAGTATACCCTGAAATTTTTTGAATTTTAATTACTTCATTTTTTAATTCTGACAATTTACCATCTACAGAATTAAATTCTTTTTCAGAGCTATCTGATAAATGATTCACTTTTACCTCAATTGCATCTAACTTTTTTCCAATTGCCTCAAAGTTACTATCGATTATTTTAAACCCTTCTAAAAGTTCTTTATTTAAATCTAAAACTGCTTTTCGAATATCTTCTACTGAATTTTCCATAGTTTAAATTATTAAAAAATAAATTATTGTTTTTACTAATTACTGCAAATTTAGTTATAACTGATTTAAAATACAATATTTCGTTTCAAATTGTCACATTTTGTTAAAATGCCCTTTATAGCCTTCTAGAGGAATTATTTTAAACACAAAATTATTGACTTGCTTTTGCTTAGTAAAAGGAATGTCTAAACTCGTAATAACAACAATCAAAAAATTAACGAACCTCTTAACTATTGAATGCTTAAGAGGTTCGTTATACTACTATTTAAATCCCTTAATTTAACAACTCAAAAATTCCAGCTGCTCCTTGTCCTGTACCCACGCACATACTTACCATGCCGTATTTTTTCTTTCTTCTTCTTAGTTCGTTGAAAATTTGTACGGATAGCTTTCCTCCTGTACATCCCAGTGGGTGGCCTAAAGCTATTGCTCCTCCGTTTACGTTTACTTTAGAAACGTCTAATCCTAATTCACGTATTACTGCTAGAGACTGCGCTGCAAAGGCTTCGTTCAATTCTATTAAATCCATATCTTCTTTTTTAAGATTGGCCATTTTCAAAGCTTTTGGAATAGCTTCTACAGGACCAATCCCCATGATGCGTGGCTCAACACCGGCTACAGCATAAGCTACTAAACGAGCTATTGGCTTTAAATTTAATTCTTTCATCATTTGTTCTGACATAAGCATTACAAAGGCTGCTCCGTCAGACGTCTGTGAAGAATTACCAGCAGTTACACTTCCTCCTGCAGCAAAGACTGGTTTCAGTTTCGCTAATGCTTCTACAGATGTATCTGCTCTAGGTCCTTCGTCGTTTTCTACTATGTATTCTTTTGTTTTCTTTTTCTCGTTTTCATCAAGATATGTTTCTTTAACTTTTATGGGAACAATGTCGTCTTTAAACAAGCCAGCTTTCAACGCAGCAATTGCCTTCTGATGTGAGTCAAAAGAAAACTTATCCTGGTCTTCACGAGAAATTTTAAATTGATTGGCTACAGCTTCTGCTGTCAGGCCCATGCCCCAATAATAATCCGCATGTGATTTTACAAGGTCAAGTCCTGGTGCAACTTTCCATCCACCAAAAGGAATTGGGCTCATAGACTCTACACCACCTGCAATAATACAATGAGCATAGCCCGCACGTATCTTTGCATCTGCTATCGCAATCGTTTCAAGTCCTGACGAACAATAACGATTTACTGTCATCCCAGGTACTTTTACAGTATCCAAACCCATCAATGCGACCATACGACCTATGTTAAGACCTTGCTCCGCTTCAGGTGTAGCGTTTCCGACAATTACATCATCTATTCGATCTTTGTCTAATCCTGGAAGATTAGACATTAAATGTTTTAAAACATCTGCAGCTAATTCATCAGGACGGGTGAATCTAAATACACCTCTTGGGGCTTTCCCTACTGCTGTTCTATATCCTGCTACTATGTATACTTCCATAATTTTATTTTTTAGTACTTGGTATTTAGTCCTGAGTCTTGAGTGGTTAGTCTCAAGTTAGACTGTAAACCATATATCATTTTTTGTATTTCTTCTATTTTTATATTCATTGATTTATAATCAATATCAGCAACATAATTCAGTCTTGATGAGTACTAATTCCTCAAAGGTTTACCCGAGTTCAATATACTCTGAATTCTTTCCAATGTTTTCTTTTCTCCACATAGAGAAACAAAAGCCTCTCTTTCTAAGTCAAGAAGGTATTGTTCGGAAACTGTAGTGGGTGCAGACAAGTCTCCACCACACATTACGTGAGCTAGTTTATTTGAAATTTTTACATCGTGTTCAGAAATATATTTTCCTGAAAGCATTGTATGTGCACCAGCATAGAACAAGCCCATGGCTGATTTCCCGAGTACCTTGATGTCTTTTCTGTGTTTAGGTTGTGTATAACCTTCTTCGGCTAATTTTAATGCTTCTAGTTTAGCTACCGCAATTTGGCGATCACGGTTCAATACAATTACATCTCCATTTTTAAGAATATTCATTTGTTTTGCTTCGTGGGCAGATGTTGCCACTTTTGCAGTTGCAATATTCATATACGCATTTTTCAAATTATTAAGTTGAATATCGCCGTCTTCAAAAGAGTCAGAAGTACGAAGTGTAAATTCTTTACTTCCACCGCCAGCAGGTATTAACCCTACACCAAATTCAACAAGACCAATATAGGTTTCTGCATGTGCTACTACTTTATCGGCATGAAGAGTGATTTCACAACCACCGCCCAATGCCAGCCCATGAGGAGCTACAACCACAGGTATACCTGAATAACGTACACGCATCATTGTGTTCTGGAAACTTCGTACCATGAAATCGATATCGTCCCATTCTTGTTCGATTGCGTACATGAATACTAAGGCAAGGTTTGCACCTGCAGAAAAATTTTCCCCTTGATTTGCGATTACTAATCCTTGGAAATCTTTTTCTGCAATTGTAATAGCTTTATTTATTCCTTCTACAACTTCTCCTCCTAGCGTATTCATTTTAGTATGAAATTCAAGATTTAAAATTCCATCACCGATGTCGAAAAGTGTGGCACCTGAATTTTCCCAGACCACTTTATTTTCACGTAGATTATCAAGTATAATAAAGCTTTCGGTTCCAGGAATAACTTTGTAGGACTTGCTAGGAATATCGTAATATTTTCGAAGGCCATTTTCTATTTTGTAGAAAGATTTATTTCCCCCAGCAAGCATATCGTAAACCCATTGATTAGGTTTTCTACCTGCCTCTTCCATTTTCTTTACCGTCTTTTCAACACCCACAGCATCCCAAGTTTCAAAGGGTCCAAGGGACCATCCAAAGCCGGCACACATTGCGGCATCTATACGATAGAGTTCGTCTGAAATTTCTGGAATACGATTGGAAACATAATTAAATACTCCGAAAAAAGTTTTTCTATAAAACTCGCCCGCCTTATCTTGCCCAGCAAGGAGTACTTTAAATCGGTCTTTAAGATTGTCTATGGTTTTCGTTTGTTCCAGTGTAGCAAATTTGGCTTTTACTTGTGGCCCATATTCCAATGTTTTTAAATTCAAGGAAAGAATTTCAGACTTTCCACCTTCACCGGTTACTTTTTTGTAAAAGCCTTGTTTTGTTTTATCTCCATACCATTTTTTCTCGTCCATTTTTACAAGAAGTTCTGGCAATTTAAACATATCCTTTGATTCGTCTTTTGGTAATCCAGCAAACAAATTATTCGCTACTTTAATTAATGTATCAAGCCCTACTATATCACCGGTGCGGAAAGTAGCCGATTTTGGACGGCCAATTACAGGTCCAGTAAGTTTGTCAACTTCTTCAACTGTAAGTCCCATTTCTATGCTTGCATGTAGGGTTTCCATTATTCCATAGATACCAACACGATTGGCGATGAAGGCAGGAGTGTCTTTGCAAAGTACAGGGGTTTTGCCTAGAATTAAATCAGCATAATGAATAAGAAAATCTACAACAGCTGGATCAGTTTTAGGAGTTGGGATAATTTCAAATAATTTTAGGTATCTCGGAGGATTAAAAAAGTGAGTTCCACAGAAATGTTTCTGAAAATCTTCGCTACGTCCTTCAATCATCAAGTGGATTGGAATACCTGAGGTATTAGAAGTAATAAGCGTTCCAGGTTTTCTATATTTTTCTACTTTTTCAAAAACCGATTTTTTTATGTCAAGGTTTTCTACCACTACTTCAATTACCCAATCAAAGTTGGCAATATCCTTCATGTTGTCGTCAAAGTTTCCTGTTGATACACGGCTTTCAAAAGCCTTGTCATAGAGCGGAGCAGGATTCGTTTTTATAGCAGATTGTAATGCTTCGTTAACTATTCGGTTCCTTACTGCTTTATGTTCAAGCGTAAGCCCTTTGGCTTTTTCTGCATCGTTTGGCTCTTTTGGCACAATATCAAGAAGTAAAACTTCTGCGCCAATGTTTGCGAAATGACAAGCAATTCGAGAGCCCATCACTCCTGAGCCTAGCACTGCTACTTTTTTAATTAGTCGTTTCATGTAGTTAAAAAGTTATTGTTTATTTATTACTCTTTAATGGTTTCTATTTATTATAACAATTCCCCCATAACAAGTATTTTGTTAGGAATATATTTTCTTTTCCGCTATGATATTATTGATTTTTTCTATCACTTCGTTAAAAATTATCAATTTATTTTCAGAAATTTCCTGTTTTACTGCATTGTTAAATTTACGAACCACATTCTTGGCTATTTCTTTAGCCTCTTTCCCTTTTTCAGTAAGATAAACCCTTACCAGTCTTTTGTCTTTGTCGTCCTGTTTTCTATAGATAAAATCATTTTCTTCCAGATTTTTCAATATTCTAGAAAGTCCATGTGCTTCCATGCCTAACATAGGAGCAATCTTAGTAGCGGGCACGCCATCGTCCTTATCAATATTCAACAATATAAATCCAACAGATGTTGTTACGCCGTGTTTTGAACCTTGTTCGTTATAAAGTCTTGCTATCGCATGCCAAGCAACTTTTATATTAGAACAAACAGTAGGTTTTCTTTTTTTCATTTTGCTTTCTTTTCACTCACTACAACTAGTCATTAGTACGAAAAAGAAAGAAAAAATGTTATGCACGCATACGATTATTTTGACTTATTTCTTAGTTTTATTATTAATATATTCTATAACATATTGGTCAACAACAGGATGGACAGATTCAATAAAAATATGAGTGTAGGTCGAAGACTTCTCCGAGTTTATTTTTACTAGTGCAAGATAAGCCTCCCCACGTATTTCTGGATCCTCGTATAAGTTATGAAGTATTGTATTAAGTGTATCAGAAGCTTGATTGTATTTAATCTCACCCATTCCTACGATTGCATATTTGCGCAATGGAGATTTCTTATTATTTAAATCCTGCATCAGATGACTTCCTATTCCCTTACCAGCACTTTTTATGGGTTCTAGAATAAAGTCAACAGGCACATTCTGATTTTGAAAAATAATATAATAATTTTCTGCAATTTGATTTTCAAACATTTTATTACCTCCATAGAAAACTCCTGTGCCTAATAATATTACAAGTAACCCAAGCACTATTCGATGATAATAAGCAAAATAAATTCCTAATAATATAATGTTTATACTGTTGGCATAGATGTAATAATTAATTCGCATCAAATCAATTGTTGCTATTGAAATTAATATTTTACTATTTGGATCAGTCTTCGACCATATATAATTGCCTTCATCCGTATGGATTTTGCAAAATAAAAATATAGCCAGATTAACAAAGATCAGGAGGGTAATTAAAAAGATATTTTTTGAAATATTTTTCAAATAAAGTTAAACTAAAAAGCTGATTTTTGTGGAGGGTATCTAAACTTTAATAAACTCCTATGTTGTTTCAATATGCAGCGATGATAATTAGTTGAAATCTTAGAAATGCCTTAAATTAAATTTTACTGTTTGAATCAATTCTATGCAAAATATAAAAAAATCAAGATATTCATTTACCCTTTCGTACTTTTATTTTTAATGTCTTCCCAATTCTAATCGTAGTATTTTTCATGCCATTCAAAGACATGATTGCAGAAGTGGATACATGGTAGCGTTGGGCTATTTCACCTAAGGTTTCACCCGACTTTATTGTATGAATTATAATTTTATATCCGACTGGAACATTCGCTTTTTTAGTAGGTGTCAGAACCTTCTGAGGTGTAGTTTCCAAAATAATTGGAGCAATTGTATCAGATCTGTGTGCAAAGCTTTTTAAACTATCAAGAAAGAATATTAATGAATCCGTTTTATTAGGCGCTTGTAATACGTTAAGTGTTTTTATTAATGCTTCTGTGAGTAAATGCCCCTTTAATTTGTAGCCCGCAGAACTTAGGTGAATCATATCATTTTGTGAAAGACCATTTTGATTCCATAAAGTCATCGTACGAGGACCTCCTGAAACCCAGAACCAATCATAAAAGGCACAGTTTTCATCTTTCGCTATTTTTCTAATCAAATCGGAAAAGGCTTCACCTGAAGCGATATTTTTACCTTTTCTATTCATGTCTTGTGCTGAGGTTAAAAGTATATCTGCATTTGGAGCAGAAAATCTCACCTTTCTGATTACTGACTTAATTTGAGATTCTAGATTGTCAGGAATAACATCTTTATAAAGATAATCGTTTGTGCCAAAATCAACGATCACTAGATCTGGATTAAGAAAAGGCAACTGACCTTCAAATAATTTTTGGGCAAGAATAGAACCATACATAGCACCTCCTATTCCAAGACAATGCAGCATTAATCCCTCTCTGTTTGTACTTTCTAGGCTCATGCCATAAAATTCAAATTCACTTTCGTTGGCATTCTGTTTTACCAGTTGAACGGTAATTGAATTGCCAATAATAGGAAGTTCAATTTCAATATAAGGCAACCCAGGACTAACGAATTTATCTACTACAACCATTACCTGTTTATCAGCAGATTTTATTATAAAATCAAAACTCTTATCTGTCTTCTTACAAAATAGTTTTACTATTTTATTTGACTCGTTTACGGGTTTATGAAAAGAAATTGTAAAACTTGCATTACGATCAAACGTTAAACATGTAGCACCTGAAGCACCTAAAGGAAGCTTAGGTGCATATTCAATACTTTTTGCGCACTTCCACGTTCCTGTATAAGTTGATTTATAATCGTTGGCCGAATATGTTTTTGCAACCGAATAAGGAAAAATCATGCCTCTTCCTCCATTACCTTTCAACGCTTGTAGTTGTCGTCTCATTTCGCCGGAATAAATATCGGGCTGCACATGAGAATCTCCTAAATGAGCAATTGAAATGGTTTTAGAATCATTTTTTGACCATTTATTTAAAAATCTTGATAGCGCTGATTTGTTAAAAAACTGAACCGCATTTAACTCAGGGTGTAACCACGGAAAGTTTAAAGAATCTGAGATAGGCATATTTTGTGCAGCGACATTATTATTGGTCACTCCAACTAAGGCAACTAAAATAATACTTATTAGAAACTGAATTTTAATTTTTTGAAACATTGAATTTTTAATTTTCTTACTCTACTTCTTTCCTTTTTTAGGGTAATTATTTAAGAGTGTCTTTAGGTACAACAAGAGTATCTTTCACTACGACTTTCGGTGTAGCAGATTTTCTGTACGATTTAAGCAAAGCCAATTCTCTCATAGAAGTATAACGTGTGTTGACCACAAAAGTATTATGAGCAAAAATAAAATCTGTAATTTTATTTGTCTTTATAAAATCTGCAATGTTGGATTTAAAGTATCTATAATCTATTATGAATACTTGTTCATAATGCAATGCCAAATAAGGGGCAAATGCATTTCCATAAGAATCTTTAATACACAAAATTTTTCTTCCATTTTTATTTTGCGTAGTAACTTTTATCAAAGGACAATCACCTCCAAGAAATACAGAATAACTATTGCCTCCACTTGCAGATTCAGCATAGAGTCTTGAGGAAATTCCTTTTTTTGATTTTTCGTCGTTGAAATAGCTGACGGTTGTAGTAATAGGGAGTTTAAAATACTCCACACTATCAATATTTTCTCTCAGTCTTTTGTCATGCGTAAGGGCATAAAGTGTCCCTAGAAATTTACGCTTTGTTTTCTTTTCAAATGCACTTAATTCGTAAGGTTGAAATCCTGCTGCATTACAAAAAGCACGGTAAGCATAGTATCCGCCAAGTCCCGTCCAATGATGATCGGTGTTAAAATAAAGATATTTAGAAGCGTTTTTTTGTAACTCTTCGTATGCAAGTACCGCTGTTATGCCCGAATCTAAAGCCGAATAAACCGCTTCAATATTTGACTTCTCGCTATTTTGTTTCTTTTTATATTTAGCAGGTAAATAAAAATCTATCGGCGTAGGTATTTCCATACAAAATATTTTTACCTCTGGATCCAGTATTTTTCGATATTGATTGACCATATTTGAGAATGGCTTTGCCGTATTTTTTGAACCTCCGAAAATTTGAAAGGCTCTTCCATCGTATATAAAAACAGATTTGACATATTCGCCATCATTTTTCAACGTATCCATTACGGTCATACTGTCGAGTTGTGCGACTGTTATAGAATCGTAAACCGTACTATCCAATTTCAAAGACTCTTCAGCCGTAATTACCATAGGGTCTTTTTGAGGGTCAATGTTATAAATCATTACATCTTCTGATCTATACCCATAGCAATCTTTTAGCCCTGCTGAAAACTGTACCATAGATTCGCGAAAAGGAAAATTGTCGGCAAAATATAATTCAATACTGTCCGTATAATTTCCAACGGTTAATTGTTCTACACTAAAAGAAGGAAACTGACATAACTTTCTCTTTTCGGTTTCCGAAATTTTATCTTTAGGCAAGAATAGTAATAATAGACCTCCTACAACTAGGATGCCTAAAAACAAAATAGAATTGATCCATGAAATGGTTGTTCGCCTATCATCAGGAATATTATTAAGTTCTTTTTGATCAGTCATACTATTTAAAATCTGAAGTAAAGGAATGGATTATAACTTTTTCCTACCAATAGTGCAGTAGATACTGCCAATGCAATAAAAGAGAACCCTATAAAAATCCATTGGACTTTTATATCGTCATGAATATATTTTTTAAGCAGCTTCTGTACAAAAGGATATACAGGCATACAACAAATCAATGCAAAGATAAGCCAGTACAGATGGTTATTAATTACCAATTCAAGTTCAAAATCACCTACGGGGTTTTTAGTAAAGCCAAATAATAGGCTTATGAATTTTCCTAATTTGGTTACATCTGTATAGTAAAAAAGTATCCAACTCATGAATACTGCAATGAGCAGATAGAGGTGCCCGATGAATTTTGGCAATTTTTGAAGAAGTTTATATAAGAACAATTTTTCAATTCCCACTAACACTCCAAAATACATACCCCAAAATATAAAATTCCAATTTGCGCCATGCCAGAAACCGGTTAAAAACCATACGATCATAATGTTTAATAACTGATGTTTTCTGTTTCCGCCAAGAGGAATGTAAACATAATCTCGCAAAAAAGATCCGAGTGAAATATGCCACCTTCTCCAGAAATCTGTAGCCGAACGGGCTATGTAGGGGTAATTAAAATTTTCATGATAATGGAATCCAAACATTTTTCCCAGTCCAATTGCCATGTCCGAATAACCAGAAAAATCAAAATAAATTTGTAATGAAAACATAAGCATACCAAACCATCCTGCACTTACAGATAAGGTTTCTATATCTGAATTGAGATATTGTGCTACTAACTGCCCTGCTACGTTTGCAAAAAAAACTTTTTTAAATAACCCAAAACAAAATCTTGTAACACCTTCACTAATATCATTAATATCAAAAATTCTATTGTCTATTTCATGTGCAATATGGCTGTAACGCACAATTGGTCCTGCTACGAGCTGATGGTACAAGGACACAAACATAGTAAATTTCATATACGATTTTTGTGCTTTTACTTCACCACGATACACATCAATTACATAAGAAATCGTTTGAAATGTATAAAAGGAAATTCCTATTGGTAAAGTAAAAGAAGGAACATCTAATTTTAGCCCAAAGAAAAAATTAATGTTTTCATATAAGAAACCTGAATATTTAAATAAAAATAATAGTCCAAGATTGACGACAATAGAAGAAATTAAACCCACTTTCGCCCAAGCCGTGCCTCTAAAACGTTCAATAGCTAATGCATTAATATAGTCTACTGTGGCTGAAATAATCATGATTATAATCCAAACTGGTTCTCCCCAAGCATAAAAAAACAGAGAAAAAATTACGAGTAACCAGTTTCTATAGTTTTTATTATTAGTCAAATAATATAAAGTAAGATTCAGCGGTAGAAATAAAAAAATGAAGAGAAGACTAGCGAAAACCATAATATAAAATTAGCGAATTACTAAATAAGGTGTTTGTTAACTGAATACTTTTATAAAACTATATTAAATCTTCCCAATTGGCATTCTGCAAAAGTAACTTGAAATAATCTTCTTTGGGATTTTTAAATACTATAAATTTTATAATTTCATAAAGTGAATTATCAAACCAAAACTCACTGCTTTCCCTATTTTTACTCAAGAACTAAGTTGCAAATTTAACCTTTTTAAAAGTATTTTACTTCATTTAACTGATTGACTTTAGGGTAAATGGAAGTTTGTCAACATTTTTATTTGTAAATACAATTTTCGGTTGTACTTTTGAGTACCGAAAGTCAGTTACTAATTATTTAAGTAATTGATTTATAGAGAAGAGGGGAGAGAAAGGCTCTAAGAACCTCTAGCAACCTACCTAAAAAGTAAGGTGCTAAATCCTTTCCCGACAAACGGGAGCATATAAATTAATTATTGATAGTATGACAAAATCATTGAAAAACCATTTCTATTTAGAGGAGTCTGGCAAAATTAGCTCCAACTACTTCATTGCACCTTTTTGCACATGTTGTTGTAACTGTTAATAAACAGTTACAGTATTGATTTAATAATTCAACAATATGCAGCAAACAGCAATTAATAAAGTGGAGAACAAAGATTACATATACAATGGTGAGTTTAACTTAGAGTTAGGTGAAAATCTTATCCAAGTAAAAATTAACTATTCTACCTACGGCACTTTAAATAAAGACAAGTCTAATGTGATATGGGTATGTCACGCACTCACGGCCAATGCCGATCCTGTTAGTTGGTGGGCAGGTCTTGTAGGTGACGGCTTTTTATATAATCCCGAAGAACATTTTATTGTTTGTGCTAATATTTTGGGCTCATGTTATGGTACAAGTGGTCCAGTAGAAATTAATTCGTCGACTGGGAAAGCTTATTTTCTTTCTTTCCCTCAAGTCACCATTCGTGATATGGTAGCTGCGCACGAATTGTTACGCAAACATTTGGGTATCGAAAAAATTCATACTTGTTTAGGAGGCTCATTAGGCGGACAACAAGCACTGGAGTGGTCGATACAACATCCAACATTGATTGATCATTTAATTTTAATGGCAACCAATGCTTTTCACTCTCCGTGGGGAATTGCCTTCAACGAAGCCCAGCGTATGGCTATAAAATCTGATCCTACATGGAATGAAGATTCAATTGACGCTGGCAAAAAAGGCATGGGAGCTGCAAGAGCAATGGCACTGCTTTCTTATAGAACTTATGAAACATACAATACAACGCAAAGTGAAGAGAGTTGCGAGTTGACCAACAATTTTAAAGCCGTTTCCTATCAACAATATCAAGGAGAAAAATTGATTAAGAGGTTTAACTGTCATTCTTATCTTTACCTTACTCAAGCCATGGACTCTCACAATGTGGGACGTGGTCGTGGGAGTGTTGAAAAAGCTCTTGCTTTGGTAAAATCTAAAACATTACTAATAGGAATAGGAAGTGATATTCTTTTTCCTCCTTCCGAACAAAAATTTATCCAACAACATATACTTGGGGCGACCTATAAAGAGATCAATTCTCTTTACGGCCATGATGGATTTTTAATTGAAACAGAAGAAATTGGCGGAATTATTTTAGCATTTTATTCAAGTAAATAACTAATAAAAACCTTTTTCAAAATTGAAACGTCTATACAGTTTCAAAACCATATAGACGAATTTTACTTAGTTCATGATCGCTTTGAAAAATTATTACTCTGCTACAATAAATGAATCCCATCTTCGCCAATAGAGATTAATCGCTGTTTGAACAATACTCCAATTGCTTTTTTAAATGTCTTTTTACTCATTTGCATTTTATGCATTATGGTGTCAGGGTCACTGTTATCGTTGAGCTTGAGAAAACCCTTGTTGGCTTTTAATTTTTCCAACACCAATTCCGCGTTTGGTTCAATACTTCCATAACCCTGCTTCTGAAGACATACGTCAATTTTATTATCTTCACGAATATCTTTTATATACCCAATGATTTTTTCTCCAGGAACTATTTTTTTGAAAATCTCATTATGATAAATTAATCCTTTATGAATATTATTAATGATTACATTCACGCCAAGATCAGTTGAGTCCCCAATAAGTAGATCAACTTGGTCGCCAAATGTAACCGTCAGATTATCTTTTTCTAAAAATCGATCAATCTTACTTGTAGCGGCTAACCTATTTGTATCTACATCTAGATAGAGGTAAACAATATATTTATCACCTACTCGCATTTTTTTCTGCTGTTCGCGGTAAGGTACCATCAAATCTTTTTCTAGGCCCCAATCTAAAAATGCCCCTACATCGTTTACATCTTTCACTAACAAACTTGCAAATTCTTCGAGTTTAATTTTTGGTTCAAGATTCGTAGCTATAATTCTATCTTCGGAATCTCTGTATATAAAAACATTGATTTCTTGATCTACTTCAAAGTCTTTGGGAATATATTTATTTGGCAACAATACTACTTCTTCCTCATTTCCTTCTTCTGCCAAAAACATGCCTGGAGGAGTAAGTCTTATTGCTTTTAATTTGTTGTATTTGCCTATTTCTATCATAGCACAAATTTAAGGTTTTATTTGTTATTTCTTTCTGGATAATTTTTATATCTTCCTAAAAATAAACCTATGCTTATCCTTGCAAAAATATTGATCGCTTTTGTTGCCATAGAACATCTTTATATACTATGGTTGGAAATGTTTGCTTGGACAACCAGAGGTAAAAAGACCTTTAAATCTTTACCTGAAGATCTCTTTGAAAAAACAAAAGCACTTGCAGCAAATCAAGGGTTGTACAACGGCTTTCTTTCGGCTGGTTTAATTTGGTCACTTTTAATTACGAATGTTACTTGGTCGTTTTATGTGGCGTGTTATTTCCTTGGTTGTGTTATTGTCGCGGGTATTTATGGAGCGTTTACGGCACAGAAATCTATCTTTTATGTACAGGCATTGCCCGCATTAGTGGCTATGGGAGTGCTGCTTATTTCTTTTTATATATAATTTAAAAATACTTCGACGAAGTGTGCTATTCTAAGGACAAGCTTCAATTTGAAAAGCCATATTATAAAATATATATTCCCATCGTAAACGCTTTATTAAGATTACAAAGTTTTTATCCCTTCACATAATCCTCTAAATACTTATACCCCAAAGTCAAATCACCGCTTCTCGCAATAGTAGCACGTTCTATAAGTTCGGAATAATGACCGCTCAACAATTCTGGCAGTACATTTTTAATAAGCATATCGCCAAAATAGGAGGATGCATCTCTTGGTAATTCTCCAGGAAGATTTTCTATTGCCATTACCGTAATATTTTTTTCGTCAGAAAAAGGCGGCTCTACACCTTCGGTAAAAGGATTGTAATCGTAAGCAGGGTCATAGATGGTAGACGGTTTTATAGTACAAGGAATAGATCCATTACAATCACAGGTTACATCGCCCACTAATTTTAACCTAAAATCTGATGCTTTCATGTCTTCGTGCGTAAAAAGCACAGGTGCCTTTGGATGCCAAAAAGCTCCGGCTATAAGAATATCCGATGCCTTTGTATAAGGCGTAAATTCTGAATAAAATCTTTCTGGAAATTGATGAAATTCATTTTTGTCAAAAGAGTTGCCGTTATTATTGACATGATAATCCTCAGAACTTAATTGTGTATATACAGTAGAATTGAAATTATCGTGTAAAAAATCATGAGGGATTGCCTTAGGAATCGCTAAATAATTAAGCACTTCGCAAATACCATCTCCTACTCGACCTGAGCCAGTCACTACTATTTTTATTTTTGGAAGCTCAATTTTATTTAATTCCGCTTTTAGCTCATCATAGTTATAACATTTATAAGCAGGCTTTAAATCATAGAGTTTATACTTTTTCCCATAAAGTAATAAAGAATTATACGCTCCCACAATACCAGCAAATCTTCCAAATGCAATGAGTCGTTGTCCAGAGGCCTCTTTTATGCATTCGTAATCTATCATCTCAATGCGCTTTTCCAAAATCGCTTGTAGTAGCTTTTTGTTTTGAGGTTGCTTCTTCATGGTATGAGAGAAGAATAAATATTTTTTGTTTGGAATCAACAAATGTTCTGCAACTTCTTTTATACCGAGCAAAATGTCACACTCGCTAAGATCTTCTTTTATTTTTATACCTAGAGAAGTATATTCTTTGTTTGTAAAACAACGGGTATCACTTGGCTGGACATATAAATCTATGTGAGGATATTGTTCAAGCAAAATTTTACAGTGGTCAGGACGTAAGGGTACACGCCAATCTACTGGCACTTTAGACTCCCTTATGATTCCAATTTTTACGCTTTCCTTTTTCAATGTAAATAGGTTTTATTGTGACAACCATCCTTTTTGCAATCGCTTTTTTTGAGAAAGGGAAGAATAATTCATAAAATATATATACGTAATAAAAGTCAACACCGTAGCAATTAGTGCTCCGAAATAAATGTCCATCAAAAAGTGTTGCGCTAAATACATCCTTGAAGCAGTAACAAGAACTGCTGGAATAAAATACAACACAGAAAGTTTTTTATTGTTTGAAAACAATGCTAACAAAAGAAATATTGCAAACGCTTGAGCAGAATGACCGGAGGGAAAACTATTGTAAGAATGAATATCCACACCCTCTACAAAATGCAACTTTATTGTTTCCGAAAAATACTTCAAAGGTCTTGGCATGCCTGGGAACACATATATCTTAAGGCTTTGTACTACAATGAATGAAAGTAATACAGCAGAAAGCAATACTATTCCTCTGAATATGCTTTTGAACAGAATAATAAATGCTATGAAAGGAAAGGCAAATAATCCATCCCCTAAATAAGTAATAGTTTTAAAAAAAAAATCAAAAAAAGGTGTGTGATTACTATTCAAGAAAATAACTGCTGTGCCTTTTTCTTGAATAACTAATAAGACACTGACAACAAGGAAGTACAAACCAAGGCAGGTAAAATAAAGTTTATTTTGTTGTATGGTTTGAAACACAAATAATCTGTTTAGGATTTTTTATCCTTTTTGTTTGGAGGCTCTTTTCGGTTTTTCAGTTTTTTATCCTCTACATTTTTATCAAGAAATTCATTCAATTTATCCAAATCAAATGTAGTCTTGATCTCTCCAAAACTGTTTACAACAACATCAAAACCTTTAAGATCTTTATTTACCTTAGGTTTTTTTTCTTCGTTCTTGCCTTTTTCAATCTCTTTTTTCTTAGCCATATTTGTCAAGTTAAAAGTTTAAGGTCTAAAGTTTTAAAGCTTATTTCGAATTATATTTAAATAAATTTTTCCGCTTGACCTTTTAACTAAAATTATGCTACGACTTTACTATTTAAGGTAACTAATGCCGCATTGATTCTTTTCACAGACTCTTCTTTCCCCAACATTTCAATTACTTGCATTAAATCTGGACCAGCTCCAACACCCGTTAATGCAACTCTTAAGGCTTGCAATACTTTCCCCATTTTTACGCCATTCTTTTCTAATACTTCACTAAAAACTACTTTTATTTCTTCAGCATTACTAACATTAGTTTTGCTTAAGGCTTCACTAAAATCAGTTATCACTTTTACTGCATCGTTCGTCCATTTTGTTGCAACAACAGTCTCATCGTAGACTGTAGGAGTTTCAAAGAAAATCTTTCCTTCGTTCCAAAAATCCCTTGGAAATATAATGCGGTCTTTCAAAAGCTCGCATAATTTTTCAATTTTAGTTGGGTCGTAGGCAATATTTTTTGCTTTCAAATCTGCTATCAAATAGACACTCATTTCAGCTGAAGATTTTTGCTTCATATACTGTTGATTGAACCATTTTGCTTTATTGATGTCAAATTTTGTACCTGACTTTCCAATTCGCTCAATAGTAAAGGCCTCTATGAGTTCTTCCATAGAAAACAATTCCTGTTGTGTACCAGGATTCCATCCAAGAAAAGCGAGAAAGTTTACCATTGCTTCTGGCAAATAACCTTCTTCTCGATAACCTTTTGCTGTGTTTCCACTTGCGGGATCATTCCATTCTAATGGAAACAATGGAAAACCTGCGGCGTCTGCATCTCTTTTGCTCAACTTGCCATTACCATCAGGTTTTAATAATAATGGTAGGTGAGCAAACTGTGGCATTGTAGCCTCCCATCCTAAAAATTTATACAACAATACATGCAACGGTGCAGATGGCAACCATTCTTCCCCGCGAATCACGTGTGTGATTTCCATGAGATGATCGTCTACTACGTTTGCTAAGTGGTACGTAGGCATGCCATCAGATTTCATTAATACTTTATCGTCAATGGCAGAAGAGTGCACCATTACCCATCCTCTTACCAAATCATTAATTCTAATTTCATCTTTACGTGGCACTTTCAACCGAATAACAAATGGCTCTTTCGCCTCTAATCTTCTTTTCACTTCGTCTTCAGGCAACGTCAAAGAGTTTTTCATTTGCGCACGTGTTATTGAATTATAAGCAGGAGAAGCAACTTTAGCAGCTTCAAGTCTTTTGCGCATTTCATCCAACTCTTCACTCGTGTCAAAAGCATAATAAGCATTGCCTTCGTTTACCAATCTTAAGGCATATTCCATATACATCGCCTTTCTTTCCGATTGTCTGTAAGGTGCGTGTGGTCCACCTTCACGAATACCTTCGTCTAATTTTATTCCAACCCAATCTAGGGCCTGCATTATATACTCTTCAGCACCTGCTACAAATCTTGTTTGATCGGTATCCTCAATACGCAGCAGCATTTTGCCACCCATTTTTTTGGCAAATAAATAATTATACAAAGCTGTTCGAACGCCTCCAATATGGAGCCCCCCGGTTGGACTAGGTGCAAAACGTACTCTTACTTCTCTGGACATCTATCTATATGATTTAAAAACAATGCTAAATTTATAACTCTTGTGTAAACCAATTGGTTCACAATTAAGGACTGCAAAAGTACATAAAGGAAGATTAAAAACCATAAATAAGCAGTTCCTACGTCGAATTTCGACAATTTTAATCGAAATAATGCATGCATAATTTCCCAATTATTATAAATTATTTTTATGTAAATAGTGTGTTTATTAAGTTTTTATGTATAAATTAAATGCGAATTTAACCCATAAAACCATGAAAACCTTACTTAAAACCTTACTTCTTGCGAGCGTGGTGACATTTTCATTACCCACAATAGCACAAAATCCAGATTGTAAACTATACAAAGACGGAGTGACAATGAGAGATGGTAAACTTTTTACTTTTGATAAAACGGGAGCACTTATCCCATTAGAGGAAGACAAAGAACTGTCTAATGGCACGAAGCTCATGAAAAATGGCGATTACAAAACTTCTGCAGGTGTAAAATCTAAATTAAAAAATGGAGAAATTCTTTCTGCTAAAGGTGACCTTTTGATAATGTCTGACAACATTGTAAAAATAGAAGGTGCTTCTATGAAAAACGGAAAAGTTTGGATATCTAAAGATGGTGCCTCCACAATAGTAGATTCTCCCTCTGATTTTGGTGATGGCCTCAAAGCCAATGCTGATGGAACAGTGACGCTTAAAGACGGTTCATCACTCTTATTAAAAGAAGGTGAATTGGTTACTCCCAAAGGAGATTTAGTCTTGAAAAAAGACGATATATTTTCAATGGATGGCGTAGCCATTAGAGGTGGAAAAACTATGAAATGGGATCAAGGGAAATATGTACCCGTTATTACGGATATGAACTTGGGAACTTCTGGAAGCAAGGTAAATCCTACTGGTCTTGTGACAAACAAAGACGGTTCTACACTAAAATTAAGTGAGGGAAGTATGATTAATACAAAAGGAGAATTAGCTTTTGCAAAATCAGATTTACTTACCGATGGTGTATTCAAAAGAGATGGTAAAATGATGCTGATAGAAAAAGGTAAAGTTTCGCCTCTTTCTGGAGAATTTGCTTTGGCCAGTGGAAATAAAGTAAGTACTGATGGATTTCTAATTTTTACAGCAACTGAAAAAATGGCACTTCGCGAAGGCGAAATGGTATTGCCTTCTGGTGATATTATATTATTAAAAGCAGGGAAAGTAGATGGAAAATCAATTGATGAAAGAAAAATTACAGACCATTATATATTTAGAAGTGGTAAAATGATGCTTGTAAAAGATGGGGAACCACAAATTCTTCAACAAGATATGACCTTTAGTAGTGGAAATAAACTTTTAAAACATGGCCACATAAGCAAAAAAGATGGTACAAAACATGTTTTGAAAGAAGGTGAAAAGTTAGATATGGAAGGTAATTTCATAGTTGACAAAAGCAAATCTGATTTTGATGAAAAAAACCATATTGCCATGAAAATGGGTAAAATGGTAGTTATAAAAGATGGCAAAGATATGCCGATGACTACTGAAATGCTTATGCCTGATTGGTCAAGAGTCTATCCTGATGGAACAGTTGAAAAACAAAATGGTACTAAAACTAAAATGAAAGAAGGGGAGCGTTTTAATATGGAAGGGGAAACAATGTCTAAACTTAACACTGGGTATACAGGATCTCCTATCGTAGCATCGACCACCAAAACTACGACTACTACTACTACTACGGCGAATCCAACAACAGCACCAGCAGCCACTCAAACATTTATTATCTTAAAAGCAAGTAAAATGGTCATTCAAATGGGCGCTAAAGAAATCCCTATGAGTAAAGAAAGAATTCTTAACAATGGTATCAAAATAATGACAGATGGCACTGTTCTTAAAAAAGATGGAACTTCTATTAAACTAAGAGAAGGAGAAAAAGTAGATTATAATACAGGCGAATTAATCAAATAAGGCATAGTTTATACAAATAGAACTATCAATTACTTATAAAAAGGCTTCTTAGACATTCTCTGGAAGCCTTTTTTAATGCCTATTACTTTTCTCGAACAGATTTTGTATCTTTGCAAACCGTTTTTGAAAGGGAAATTACTATGATAGATAAACTGGAAGCCATAAAACAACGATTTGATGAAGTTTCTGAGATGCTGATTCAACCCGATATTATCAACGATATGAAACGTTATTCTTCTTTAAACAAAGAATACAAAGATCTTGATAAAATTGTGATTGAATATAAAAAGTATCTTGATATACTTTCAAATATTGATACTTCTAAGAATGTTATAAGCACGGAAAAAGATCCAGAATTTCGCGAAATGGCTAAACTTGAGCTCGATGAGCTTATGCCTAAGAGAGATGCTATGGAAGACCTTATCAAAGAAATGCTTATTCCAAAGGACCCTAATGATAGCAAGAATATAGTATTGGAAATACGTGGTGGTGCTGGTGGCGACGAAGCTTCTATCTTTGCTGGTGATCTATATAGAATGTATCAACGTTTCGCAGAACGTATGAATTGGAAAATGGAAGTGATCGATTTTACAGAAGGTAGTGCTGGAGGTTATAAAGAAATTGTTTGCTCCGTTTCAGGAGAAGATGTATACGGTAAAATGAAATTTGAATCGGGCGTACACCGCGTACAACGTGTACCCAATACTGAAACTCAAGGTCGGGTTCATACTTCCGCTTCTTCAGTCGTAGTGCTTCCCGAGATGGATGAAGTAGAAGTAAATATTGACATGAACGATGTAAGAAAAGATTTATTCTGCTCTTCAGGTCCTGGTGGACAATCAGTAAATACAACCTATTCAGCTGTACGACTTACACACATCCCTTCAGGCATTGTTGTTCAATGTCAAGATGAAAAATCTCAACTTAAAAATTTCGATAAAGCGTTCAAAGTATTACGTTCTCGTATATACGAAATTGAATTGGCAAAACACAACAGTGAAGTAGGCGCTCAACGAAGAAGCATGGTAGGTAGTGGTGACCGTTCCGACAAAATTAGAACATACAATTATCCCCAAAGCCGTATTACTGACCACCGAATTGGTTATACTGTACATAATCTAACAACAGTTATGGATGGTTTCATTGAGGATTTTATTGAACAACTCCGTATTACTGAAAACGCGGAACGATTAAAAGAAGGAGTTACAGAATAATAAAAACATAAAAATACTGTTATCATAAAACAATAAATCTATAGGGGTTGAACACCTTATAGATTTTTGTATTTTAGCTTTATATAACTTACGTCTGTGAAATATTTAGTCATTCTGCTTTCCATACTGTTTTTTACAACCTTCTTTTCCTGTAAAAAGAAAGGTGATAAAATAACTACAGATCCTACTGCTAAACTATCTTTTTCACAAAACGAAATTACGTTTGATACCATCTTTACCTCTATTGGTTCTGTAACTCAAAGATTATGGGTATACAATGACAATAGTCACGCTGTTACTATTAATACTATTCAATTAGCAAAGCTCTACTCATCGTCTTATAAATTAATTATAGACGGTGAAGAAAAAAATGAATTGAGTGACTACAAATTAAGAGGAAAGGATAGCTTGCTGGTACTTATAAAAGTATTGATCAATCCACAAAATCAATCTTTAGCTTATTTGGTTGACGATAGTATTGTATTTACCACCAATGGAAATATTCAAGATGTAGACTTAATGGCTTATGGTCAGGATGCAAATTTTTTAACCAATACAACGGTACCCTGCAACACTACTTGGACCAACCTAAAACCTTATGTAATCAATGGGAATGTAACCGTAGCAACAGGTTGCACCCTTACCATTGACCAAGGTACTAGAATCCGTTTTCATAAGGATGCTACTCTAACCATAGAAGGGACGTTGATTACCCAAGGCAATAAAGATTCCATTGTAACTTTCGCGCACGATAACTTATCAAATTTTTATGATGAACTTCCGGGGCAATGGGGTGGTTTAGTATTTAAATCGGGCAGCAAAAATAATAAATTTATATTTACAGAAATAAAAAATGCTACAAACGGAATATCTCTGTTCCCCGAAGCTGACGGCGATACAATAGCAGAAGTTTTTATAGAAAATACAATTATCAAAAATTGTTCTAAAAATGCCATCACAGCAGAGGCCACAGATTTCTATGCCTTAAACTCTTTAATAAGCAATTGTGCAGGATATTTAGTGAACAGCTCTTCTGGGGGGAATTATTATTTTGATTTCTGCACCTTAACAAATTATTCTTACGATTTTTTTCGTGAAGCACCCGCTATGAGATTTTCTAATCAAGATGTTACCGGTTCAAATCCATTAACAGCTAAGCTTAGAAATACAATTTTATGGGGCGACAAAACAGATGAAATAATACTTAACAATAATAACAGTAGCGGTTTTAATTTTTCTGCCGATTACTCTATCATCAGATCTACGTTACCAATTTCAGGTATAACTATTTTACTTAATCAAAATCCATTATTCGAAAACGAGTTTGCCAAAAAATTTAATTTGTTAACCAATTCCCCTGCAATTGACAGTGGAAATTTATTCCCAATTATTAGTAATGATCTCATAGGAAACCCACGAGGAGCCAATCCAGATAGGGGTTGTTATGAGAAATAGTTTTTTAGTTTTACTATTTAAAGCAAATAATTTTACTCTTTTATTTTTTTATCAGTCTTACCTTTTGGACGTACACGTCTGTCTTTTGTCCTGGCGCAGTAAATAACAATTCGTACTCCTTGGCTGCATCAAGAGTGGAAGTAACGAGTTCTACATTGGTCAAGTCCATAGCAAATTTTGCTTTTATTATTTCCACACCCTCTAGTTTGAAATTTTCTTTTTTAGCATTTATTCTATTTACAGGACCAGTAAATATTATTTTAATAGTATTATCGTTTATAATGTTGGCAGAAGAAATAGATGCCTTTCCAACACTACTCCCTTCAATTTTTAATTCGTTTAATTTTTCTTCGTCTACTTCGTATTCACTGCTTGTTAATGCCAAAATTAAATAGCCGTCTTTTACTTTAGCATTCGAAGCATCGAAATCGCAATTGTTTCCATCAAATGTATGAGAAGCAAAAGACCAACGAGAATTATCAATTTTATCAAAATTATCCTCCCAACTTAAGGTGAATTTTTCTTCCGACTTTGGTTTATATTCATAATACTTTACATAATCGTACATAGCATACAAGGGGACCTTTGTGGCATCCCAAGGGCCAGTCCATTCCCAAAATTCTGATGGCCAAATATTCATCATGATTTTTTGTTTTTTATTCATTTGAGCAATATGTACCCCTGTTTGTTTATATACTTCCTTCCCGTCTATACTCCAAGAAATATATTCAGGAGTCCAATCGAAAGAATACGTATGAAAATCTTTGTGAGGGTTAAAATCAAGAACTTGTCTTTTCTCATTCATTTGATGTTTCCCAACTATTGCATTAAACTGTACTTCATTTTGATACCTCCCCAATATTTCAATATCTATTTCATTCCAATTGGTAGCAAAGGAGGGATCATCATAAAAAGTAAAAAATGAAATTAACATACCACTAGCATCGGCCGATTTCATTTTTACTTCAAATCTTCCATATAAGAAAGACTCGTTGGTTCTTATCTCGGCCCCTTTATATTTTTTAGCCTCTACGAACGTTGCTATAGAAACAATTATAAATAGAATTAATATCAGTTTTTTCATGCGTATATATTCTCTATTATTATACAATTTATTTTATTTATACAGTTGAACTGCCACTTTAACTATTTTTTTAAATTACTAATTTATAAATCAAAATAAGATCAATTATATGGTAAAGAAAGTTTAATGAAAAATATTATAAAAAAGTCTCTAAAAAGAATTATTAATTTAAAATAATTTAAGAAGGGCGTCTGAGCATTTTTATAGTTCTCTCTTTTATGATAGAACGGAATTCTTTAAGATCTTCTTCAGTAGTCATACGATCTCTCATAGTGAAATAAAGGTCCTCACTTATATCGTCGGGCACTTCTTTAAGTCTATATTTATAGCCCATAAGCTCAGCAAAGGTATTTTCTATGCTATAATTAGAACTATCTTCCATTTCAATATTATCTTCCACTTCGCTTTCTTAATACGTTATTATTTTAATTTAGATTCCAATTCGACCCTTATTTTTTCTATTTCATACTCAACTTCTATTATTCCTTGGGTTTTGAAATTTTTAAAATAGTCATCAATTCCATTATAAAGTTCTTCACGAAGTAGACACAACGCATTCAGAGTTGCGGAATGGTCCAAATCTTCTGTCGGTATTTTCTGCAATAAAGTCAAAAAAAAATTAAAATACTCCATTTTAATTTTTTCTATTCGGTCATTAGTTTTCATAAATTAAAAAATAAGAGTACGCAATAGGTTCAGATTAAATTATATAAATTGTTTACTATGAATAAAATTTCTTTAATGAAAAACTTTTATTCATAGTATAAAACCAAAAAGCAGTAATATTAATAACTTTTTAACTAATTTTGTTTTGTTTTTAAACTAAATAAGGGCAATTAATCTTCTGGTATACAAAAATAGATTATATTTCACATAAACGCAACTATTATTCACTATAAAATGATAACTATAAGTTACAGCTATGAATACTTTTGTATATGGCTGTTTTCATTGGCAAATTAATAAAAGAGATAACCGAACGCAGAGGAATCTCGAAAAGCGAACTTGGGAGAAGGCTGAATATGAGCCCTACAAATGTTCACAAAATCTTTAAAAGAGAAACGATAGACACTGGTCTGTTACACAAAATTTCGGAAGTATTGGAATATGATTTTTTCATTTATTATGCTTCAGGAAAAAATTATGAACATGACAAGGATACTTTAAATGTAGTATTAGAAAGTGAAATAATTTACAAAAAAGAACTTGATACCTGTAAGGAAAAAATACAGATGCTCGAGAAAATCAATGCATTACTCGAAGAAAAAATTCAGCATTTGCAAAAATAACGAGCCATAACTATAAGAGCTCTATTATTTCTTTTTCTTCTTTCTATTATTTTTGTTAATCCTATCCTCTTCTTCAGCCTCCTTTAACAATGCTTTCCAGTTGTCATTGGTATCTTCTGTAAAGTTTAAGGTATCAGAATAATCCCCTTTTTTAATCTCCATTACCACGATTTCCTGTTCCAAAAAACCCTCTATCTCTTCCAGAATATCCTTTTCTTCTATACTACAAAACGAAACCGCAAATCCTTTAGATTGCCCTCTACCTGTTCTTCCTATTCGGTGAACATAATTTTCGGCTATATCAGGAAGATCATAATTTACCACAAATTGTACACCCTGAATATCTATTCCTCTTGCACTCACATCGGTTGCAATTACTACTTTAACTGTGCCCAATTTAAATTCATTCATTACATCCAAACGATCTTGTTGCTCTTTGCCACCATGCATCGTAAGTGTTTTAATATTCACACGCTCCATTGCAGCATGAACTCTTTCTGCTCGTACTTGCGTGCGAACAAAAACAAGAATTTTACTATCTGGATTCTCATTGATCATTCGTTCAAGAAAAAATCTTTTATCGTCCATACTAATAAAAGCAACCGAATGGGTTATATTTTTGGATACCGGATCTTTTGGGGAAATTTGAATTCGAATAGGATTACGAACTAAGGAATAAGCAAGGTCTTTTATTTTTTCATTAATCGTAGCCGAAAAAAACAAAGTCTGATGTTTGGCAGGAAGGAATTTTTTAACATCGTCTATGTCCTTTAAAAAACCAAGATCCAACATTCTATCTGCCTCATCCAACACAAGAATTTCTACCTTTGTAATTTTAATATGTTTTTGATAAATCAAATCAAACATTCTTCCAGGTGTAGCGACAAGAATATCTGCGCCGTCTTTAAGTTCAGAAATTTGAGGATCTTGTTCCAAGCCCCCTGTTATACATATTGTTTTAAGCCTAGTATATTTTCCGATGCTAGTAAAGACCTCCGAAATCTGAAGTGCCAGTTCTCTTGTAGGCACCATCACAAGGCATTTTATGTCGGCTATGTAATGATCTGGCCTCAGGTTTAAAAGTTTATCCAAAACAGGAATTGCAAAAGCAGCAGTTTTACCCGTACCCGTTTGTGCAATGGCAAGCACATCTTCTCCAGCCATTATCGGAGGGATTGATTTGTATTGAATGTCGGTAGGTCTCAAAAAGCCTAACTCTGCAAGGCTTTTTTTGATCTCAGGTGCTATATGGTATTTTTCAAATTTCATGTGGTGCAAATTTACTAATAAAAAATTAAAGCTTGTCTTTTATAGAGATAAACTAATGAAGCATATTAATAAAAATTAATCCCTACTTGTAATAAAGGTTCTAGTGTAATCAACATACAAAAACAACTGTCCGATTAATAACCCTAAAGCTGCTCCAAAAGAAACATCTAATGCAGAGTGAGCTCCAATAGCTACTCGGGAAACCGCTACTAATAGTGCCCAAGCCAAAGGAAGAATATATAATTTTCTAATCCACAAAAGTCTTGAATGATAAAGACTAAACGACAAAATTGTTGCTAATAGAAATGCATTGAACGAATGCCCAGAAGGAAAAGAGTAGCCAGCTTCATCAACCCAATGATCCAAAATTCTACTATCCATAGATTTAAAGGCCTTACTATTTGATTGGATTAGTTTAGACAATACTATTCTTCTAGCCTCTTCACTAACTCTGTAAATAGAATCCATTTCAATAACTGGAACAGAATGTTGCACAATAAACAAATGGCTCGGTCTTGGAATTCCTATCCACTCTTTAGTAACATGTTCATTAAAAAAGGCTATACTTGAAATAAGACAGCCTAGAACAATAAATGATTTCAAAAAAACTTTCGCCTTTTTTCTTTTGGATTCTATTCGAATAGTATAAAAAAAACAAGTAGCAATTAGTATAAAAACTGTTCCAATCTTACCTGCAGATCCTGTAGCCCAAAAGGAAATGGTACACCACCAACTATTTTTACCACAAGCTGTAAACGCAAATGGAAATAACCAGACTATGGCTAATAGTAAACTATAAAAAATTATCGATATGAGCCTGATCTGTTTTATAAGACGAAAGTTAAAATAATTACTAGTACAATCATCCATTTTTTATATTTTATTGTCTAAAAAAGAATGTATTGGAGCAAATTAAGAACAATTGAGTTAATTTTACCGTATATTATAGATTAGAATTACAGAGGGCATTTATGAATTTTAAGTTAAAGACAACAATTCTTCTCGCAGTTATTTTTTGTTGCTTCACAACAGAGAAGATTTTTGCAAAAAAAACATTACTTCTAAAGGATCCGAGAGTTACTTATTCTGTTGACAGCAATTATCTGGAAAAAATAAACTGGCACAAAAAAGATGGGAAAGATTCTCTGATTGCAATACCGTTAGAAAAAAGATTTATTAGCAATCCTAATGTGTCAGAAGAATATTGGTTTAGGATTAATGTAAAAAACACTAATCCTAAAATATCCGAATGGATTCTGGTCTCCTACTTTTACTCTGTTGATGAAATTGATATTCTTGTAGAAGACAGTACAGGTAAAATTGTTGCTCAATATTTTAGAGATACAATGAGTGTATATTCTAGGCTCATTCAACATAAACAGCCGAGCTTCACGGTAACTATTAATCCTTATGAAACTAAAACAATATATATACGATTAAAAAACGAATCTACGTATGAATATACTTTTGGATTGTTTCACCATTTTCATTTTTTTGAAAACTACTTTAAAGAATACTTACTCGTTGGTCTTTTTTATGGGTTTATGTTATTTATAATACTTTACAGCTTATTTAATTTTCTATTTTTTCGTGACAATGTTGTTTTAATATACCTATTTTTTATTCTGTCTCAAACCATCCATATGTTATTTAGAGATGGCAATGGATTGTATCTAATGCCTATTTATCCGGAATATGCTGACCTAATAAAAAATCTATCTAGGGCATCTATCTCCGTTTTTATTTTAATTTATACATTGTCTTTTTTAAAAATAAAAAAAACAGAATTAGTCTTTAAACTTGTAAGCTTATATATTCTAGCTAGAATTATTTTTGCAATCTATATGATGGAAAATACCTCCCTCATAACCTTTCATTTTGAACTCTTCGCAATCCTAATTAGCGCTGCCTTATCCATTCGTTCATTTATAAAAAAAGATGTTGAAGCAAAATATATGGCAATAGGCTTTTCAATTTTGAGTGGTTGTTATTTTATTTTTTATCTTTCTGTTGTTGGATTTTCTTCTATAGGTACACTAGGTTTTTTCATTATGTATTTTGGCATAGCTGCAGAAAGTATCTTTACCACTCTAGCGTTAACCGAAAGATTTAAACGAATAAGAGTAGATAATTATAAAAAAGATTTGATGAATAAAGACTTGGAGCAAACAATTTCCACTCGAACAGAACTCATCACAATACAAAATAAAATATTGGAAGAACAATCCAGCGAGTTAAACTCCTTTTTATACAGTGCTTCACATGATCTAAAAGGTCCTTTAAAAACCATTGAAGGGCTTATAAATTTAGGCATGAAAGATCCTGATGTAAATCATGCACAGATATACTCTTTAATTAAAGAAAAATTATATACCCTTGAAGAAAATGTTTCCGATCTCAACAGTGTAACTATTATCAAAAATAAAGGTAGAGAGTTAGGCTCCATTGATTTTGAAAAAATTTATTTAAGCACTATAGAAAAATATTCATCTAAAATAAAAACCAATACTCTAACAATAAGCTTTAAGTCTGAAATTACAAAACCTTTTCAAGGCGATTTCTTTCCTATCAAAACAATTTACCAGCACATTATTGAAAATGCTATAAAATTTAAGGATTCTACTAAAGAGTCTTATTTAACTATTACGGTTACCGAAAAAATCAACCACTACCAACTATCTTTTGAAGATAATGGGGTTGGTATTAAAGAAAATATACTCCCCTCCATTTTTAATATGTTTTATAGAGGAAATGAAAAGTCTAGAAATGATACTGGCTTAGGACTATATATTGTGAAACTTGCCGTCAAAAAGCTAAACGGAACTATTGAAGTAAAAAGTAAATTTGGCGTAGGCAGTACTTTTATTATTACCCTTCCAAAAACATAAGAATACTCTTTCTTATAAAATAGTAAAGAAATTGTTAACTTTGTGTTAACAATTTCTTTACTATAAAAATGAAAAAACTAATTAAAAGTATTTCTCTTATAATAAATTATAAAACTTTTATTATCACTGGACTTTCTGTTATATCTTCTTATCTCTGCTTTCATTTTGAACTTACTGCTCCTTTCCCCGATATGTTAGTGGGAATAGCGATTGTATTTCCTGTGGTGTTCTCTATAAGTTCCGCTTTTAATCGAAGAGAAAATGCATTAAAGCATTTATCCGATTTCCACGGGCATGCAATAGCTATATATTATGCAAGTCGTGATTGGACTACTGATAAAAACAATGATGCACCTCAACGCGTAAAGGAAATTTGCTTTGAGATGCTTGAATTAATGAAATATCTATTAAAGAAATCACACTCTGAAAACACCATTGAAACCGAAGCAAAAATGTATACTAAGTTTTCAGATATGTCAAAATTGATGAGCGAACTTCGCAAGTATGGTGTACAAAGCGGAGAAATATCTCGTCTAAATCAATACCTAAGTAAAATGGTAATCGCTTATGATAACATCAAAATGATTCACCAATACCGAACTCCAATCACATTGCGTGCATATAGCAAAGTGTTTATTTATGTTTTCCCAATTATATACGGTCCTTACTTTGCCAATACCTTTCATTCCTATTCTGCCCATCTTGAATATGTGATGCCTGTGCTTTATAGCTTTATACTTGTAAGTTTGGATAACATCCAAGACCATTTAGAACATCCATTTGATGAAGAAGGAGAAGATGATATTATTATTGATGTGGAGCGAACAATAAAATTGCTAGCTTAAGCTTTAATTTTAATAAAAAACAAAAGAGTAGTATTTCTCACTATCCTTTTTTGTATTCGCCGGTAAATTTCACCTCTTTCACCGATTTTATATTTCATAGTTAATTGACCGTTTATACATTTGAAAAAATAATCAAAATAATAACTATTATGGATTCAATATTCAATAAAAAATCATTTTGGGGTGGATTACTATTTATAACTGCAGGTGTTTTACTCTTATTACAAAATTTCAATCTCTTACCTTTTGCAATTCCAGCATACCTATTTAGTTGGAAAATGTTGCTTGTGGTGTTAGGTCTTTTTATGTTATTATCCAGACATTGGACAAGAGCTACTGTACTTCTTTGTATTGGCTTCTACTTTCTTCTTCCCGATATTTTTGGCATATACAATGTAACACTTGTACAACTTTGGCCAGTAGTGTTTATTATAATCGGAATCATTATTGTAAAAAATATTGGTAAAAATGATAAAAAAAAAGTCGCTATCAATCTTGAAAAATCAATGGACGGGTATATAGACAATACCGTTATTCTAGGTGGTGACAGTAAAAAAATAAGTTCTTATAATTTTAAAGGTGGCCAAATAAGTGTAATCTGTGGAGGACTAGAATTAGATCTTACAAATTGTACACTTTCAAAAGAACAAAATGTGATAAACGTGAATGTACTCTTTGGGGGCCTTGTTCTTACAGTGCCAACAGAATGGAATATACGTTCGGAAGTTATTCCAATAATGGGTGGTGTAGAAGATGAAATCAATGCTCAAAAAGACCGTTACATAGACCCCGCCGCCGAATTAATTATTCGTGGAAATGTACTAATGGGAGGTCTAGAAATTAAAAGGACCTAAAATAATTAAGGATAAACTTAAACATGAAAAACCCCTTTCTTAAAAATTTCTACCATCTACGGCTCTATCTATTAACATGGTTGGTAATTGGATTTGCACATGCAGGAATTTTATATGTTTATTATCATTTACCCTTTTCCATTTCCGTAACCGACAGTCTTGTATACAATTTTATTTATGCAGGAATGGGTTTAAATTTCTGGTATGCGGTGCGTTATTTAAACATCGAAAAACAAAAGCCTCTTGTTGTACTAATTGCACATATTATCTCCGCAAAAATATTTCTTTTGGTATGGCTCATCAGCGGAAATTTTTTAATGAATGTAATCTATGGGGAAAATATACTTTATAATAATTTTGTTTTCTCCACTATTTTAGGCCGTTCCATAAGTGGATTATTTTATTACTTTATCACAGTATTAATTTATTACCTCATTGTTTATTATTTTTTCTTTAAAGAAAAACTTATAAGAGAAGCTAGTCTTAGAGCACTTGTAAAAGAATCTGAACTCTCGCTTCTTCGTTCACAATTAAATCCTCATTTTATTTTTAATAGCCTAAACTCTATCAGTGCACTAACTATTTCTAATCCTGAAAAAGCTCAAAACATGATTGTAAAACTTTCGTCTTATCTTCGATATGCGTTAGAACACAATGGAAATAAATTAATCACACTAAGTAAAGAATTAGAAAATAGCTTACTTTATCTGGAAATAGAAAAAGTGCGATTTGGCGATAAACTTTTTTTCAAAAAAGACCTTAGCGAAGAAGTATTATCCTGTCTTCTTCCCAATATGACAATACAACCGTTACTTGAAAATGCAATCAAACATGGTGTATACGAAAGTAGGGAACCAATAACGATTATCCTTTCTGGAAATATAAAAAATAATATTCTAACACTAAAAATCTCTAATAACTTTGATAATGACGGCGCTTTGGAAAACAGAAAAGGTATTGGGCTTCGTAACGTGCGAGAAAGACTTCAATTAATTTATGGAAAAAAAGAGCTTATAAAAACCTGCGTCAAAGAATCTATATTTGAAGTCCAATTATTTATTCCTCAAAAGCATGAATAAGATCAAAGCCATCATTGTAGACGACGAATCTCTGGCAAGAGACCTAATCAAAAATTACCTACTAGAGCATATTCATATCGAGCTAATAGGTGAGTATAGCGATGGGTTTCAGGGTACAAAAGCTATTCAGGAACTACAGCCTGATCTTGTTTTTCTTGATGTACAAATGCCAAAGTTAACCGGCTTTGAAATGCTTGAAATTTTAGAAAAACCACCTATTATTATTTTTACTACTGCCTATAATGAATATGCCATTAAAGCATTCGAACTAAATGCCGTAGATTATTTATTGAAACCTTTTTCGCGTGAGCGATTTGGAAAGTCAATTGAAAAAGTGCAAGAAAGAATTGGCTTAAAAGAAACATATTTTGACAAATTGAAAAAAATTTCAAACTCGATTATAAACATTGATAAAACAGAAAGAATTGTTGTAAAAACGGGTACAAAAATTCAAGTAATTCCAGTAAATACTATTTTTTATATAGAAGCTCAAGACGATTATGTAATGCTTTACACCTCTGATGGAAAATATTTAAAACAACAGACTATGAAACATTATGAAGCTTCCTTAAACAATTCTATATTTGTTCGTATTCACAGGTCTTATATTGTTAATATTCATGAAGTAGAAAAAATAGAAGCCTACGAAAAAGATTCTTATAAAGTTATATTAAAAAATAAAGCTCATTTACCTGTAAGTAAAACTGGATATATTTTATTGAAAAAAATTCTAGCTTTTTAGTTTATTATTATTATTCGGTATTATCTCCAAGATCACGTGCTATTTCTCTAGTAATAATATCAATATCTTTTGCTTCAATTTCGATCATTTCTAAAAGTTTTTCCTGACTAATTGAATCGTCTATTTTATGTAAAATAAGAAGTCCAAGTATTCTAGCAAGAGGCCCTCTTACATTGTGTGCATTTCTAAAAGCATATCTCGACAAGGCTTCATTTTTTTCTGTTAAACTATGCGTACGCTCCTCTACAAGTCCTTCTAATCGGGCATTTATGTTAGCCATTTCCTCTTGTTGTGAGCTAAATTCTTCATTTTGTGTTTCTATCTCACTATTTTTTTCTGCCAGATCTACATTAATTTTTCCTAATTCAACATATGCTTTAGCTAATCCATCTTTCACTAATATTGCAGAATATGAAATTATAATATAAATACAAATATAAGGAACTGCTGTACCTAATAAATCAGAAGAGCTTACTACAATAAATTTTTCTGGAAAATTATACTGGTAAATCAATAAGGTAAGCAGACCGAAAATGGTGATACAATGTAAAATATTACGCACTATTCCTATTAGTAAAAATGAGTAGGAATAACCTAAGCTAATTATAATTATTATGCCAATCCCATGATTGTATCCTCCTAGATTTAACAATTCATATACCATTAAACTTAAGATCGTAAACGTATAAAAAACAACGGATATATCGTCTCGATTATAATATTTAGAAATGAAATAGGATATACCAAGAAATAAAAAAACTCCTAAATCTCTAATGATTACTATCACATCATTAACACCATTTCGGATGTCGATCAAAAAAATCATAAAAGTACCTACTATCCCTATTAATAATAGTGAATGAAGGAATAATCTATTAATGTCGTTTATTTTTTGCTGCATTGGAACTCTAAAATACCATTTTTTTTGATAGTATAATTTTAATTCCATTTTAGATATGATATTATTCTATTCTTTGAACATCAACTTGTACCTTTAAATTTTGTTCTCCAGAGCTAAAAACAATCCCCTTAATAGGTGCTACATCTTGATAGTCACGTCCATAGCCTACCACAATATGCTTAAAGGTAGGCAATAAATTATTGGTAGGATCAAATTCAACCCATCCTATTTCTGGAAAATAAACAGATACCCAAGCATGTGATGCATCGGTTCCAATAAGTTTTACTTTTCCTGGAGGAGGAATTGTTTCAATATAACCACTCACATAACGGGCAGGTAATCCCATATTGCGTAAACAAGCAATCATAAGATGCGCTAAATCTTGACAAACTCCTTTTTTTTCTTTTACAACAGTTTCCACAGGAGTATTTACAGAAGTAAAACCAGGCGTAAACTTTATGTGAGAATATATTTTTTGCATCAGAATAGTGCAGGCACTCCAAAGTGTATCATTTTCAGAAAAACAATCTAATGCAAAATCTTTGATCATCTCGCTACTAGGAATGTACTTAGAGGGAACCGTATATTGTATAATCTCTTCCGCTAACTCTGGTGTATCCATAATTTTCTTTCTTACGTCTTTCCACTTAAGTTGTGAATTTATCGCAAGATTCATAAACAATAGATTTTCAATCTCGACAGTACATTCAGAAATAATTTCGAGTTTTGAATGTTCTTTATAAATTGAAAAAAACATAATATTGTTACCAAAAAAATCTTCTCTTACGGAAATTTCATCCGGCTTAGGCAATATTAAAATTGTTGAGGAAATACATTTTTGATTCGCACTTTCTACCGGTGTTAAACAAAGTCTATTGTGACAAAGATCAACGGCTTTCTTATATTTATATTCTGTTTTATGTCTTATTTTGTATTTCATTACGCTATAAATAATCTATACTTCAAACTGAAAGCCACCTTTCGCACCTTGGTACTGATAGGTAGAATGTCTAAAATAGGTGGCATTTAACTTTGTAGCAATTGATAACATTAAGGAGGACAATTTTTCACAAAAGAGATCTAGATTTTCTCTGTAGGTAGTACCTTCTTCTTCCTCTGCCATCTTTTCAAGCGACGTTAATCTAATAAGACTATACGCTTCAAAAATTTGTTTTACCAATTCCTTACTACTGCTATTTTCATCTTTCAAAGGTAATCGTTTTGAAAGCTTGACCAATTCTTCCAACTGATACAACAGCGAGGAAGGATTTTGCTTATTGAAAAAAAGCAAATCTAATACGGGAGCGTGATCAAAATAAGTACGATAAACTGACCTATAATTGGTAAGGTTTTGGTTGCTTACAAGTGCCGTCTCTAATATTTTAAATTGTATAGATTCTTCATAACGAGTGGTCAATAGAGAACGGTATTGAGAAAGCTCCAAAGATATATTTTCAATTAATTTACCCATTATATAGAGTGTCCAACCTTCATCTCTATACATACTTTCTCTATTCATCCCAGCAAAAGAAAGCAGTCCAACATTGAGTTGATCAAGCAATGAAAATACCTGACGGAGTTCATCGGCTTCTATAACGGCAAGCTTCTTTTTTACATTTTCAATTTCGTCGATCACTCTCCAATTATCCAACGACCATCTGTTGCGCACAGCATACATCGCTTTCAAGAGACTATCCAGCGAGTAAAGAATGCCACCTTGCTTTTCTGGATTACAAATTAATTGATGTAATTCATTTAGAGGTTCCTTCAGATGATTTTTTTTCTCGATATCAACAAAGCCAGGATAACTTCCTGTAAGATGTGTTACAGCCTGCAATAAAATTTTATTGTAACCCGCATCCGCCCCTGTATTTACAAAACCAGTCTGACTAAGATTACGAAGTACAATTCTCATAAAACGAGAAACCCGGAGAACTCTTTGAGAATATCTTCCTACCCAAAATATATTTTCCGCTGCACGACTTGGTAGTACATTGTTTTTTTTCAACTCCACAGAGTGTTGTACCAATTCCTCTTGGCCCGAGGGTTTCTCTATCCCTTCTACCCATGTGTCTTTTGAAATTCCACCATCCTGATTAGAAACAAGGAAACTTCCTTTCTCAGGGGAACAACGTGTAAGCCCACCCGGCATAACAGAATACTCTCCTTTGGAGGCGACCATGTAGGTGCGAATTACTGATAGTCTTGGCTCAAGTTGTTGATTGGTAAAAACAGGAGAAGTAGAAAAGCCTGCCTCTTCTTGTCCAACATATAAATAAGGTTGTGTTTTTATTTTCCGAATCAGTTCCTCTTTCTGCGCAATCGAAAGTTGGTTGCCAATTACCGTATCTGACCCAACAAGTCGATCTGTTTTTTTAATGACAAGTCGATTAATATTTTTTAGTACGAAATCCATTTCTTTAGCATGCCCACACCACCATGTGGCCACCATTGGGAGAATGGGATCTTCGTTTAAATAATAACGTACTATGTTGTGCATAAATGCCATCAAGCCGGTGTTTTCTAAAATACCGCTACCTAACGGATTGGCGACTGAAACATTCCCTTTTCGTATCACTTCTAACAATCCTGGAACACCTAACTGAGAATCGCCTCTAAGCTCCAATGGATCACAATAAGTATCGTCTACCCTTCTTAAAATGATGTCTACTTTCTCAAGACCTTCCACTGTTTTTATCCAAACAAAACTATTCCGAACCACTAGATCATCTCCTTGCACAAGGGTAAGCCCCAAATAAGAAGCTAAAAATGCATGCTCGAAATACGTCTCGTTGCTAGGACCAGGTGTCAATAAAACAATACGTGGTTGTTCTTTTCCTTGCGGAGATATTTGATGTAAGCCTTGAATAAGACTGTTAAAAAATGTACCTAATTTAGCTACTTGATGATGTTGAAATAACTCAGGCAATACTCTGTTTAGCGTTCGTCTATTTTCTAACGCATAGCCCATGCCAGAAGGTGCTTGTGTCCTATCTTTTAGCACCCATACTTTTCCATCAGGTCCTCTTGAAATATCGGCCGCATAGAGCACTAATTTATTTTGCCCTGGTAGTTTTATATTATTACAAGGACGTAAAAAACCAGAATGTCCGTATATTAACTCCGGGGGAATAAGTCCTTTTTTTATAAGTTTCCGCTCACCATAAATATCTTCAAACATTTTATTTAAAACAAACGCACGCTGTTTCAATCCACGCTCTGTAGTTTCCCATTCCTTGGCAGATAATACAAGCGGTACACTATCCAATAGCCATGGGCGATTCAAGCCATCAGGGTCACCGTAAACATTGTAGGTGACACCATTTTCTTGCAACAGTTTTAAAAGTTCTTGTTGCCTACTTTGCAACTCTTGCGCTCCTAGTCCGTCAATGTTTTTTATAAGCCTTACCCAATGTTCCTTTGCAACATCATCTAGCCCAAAACATTCATCACGTAATTTTTTACCCAACGAATATCCTTTTGTCCCCACGTTCATTTCAATATTTTTATAAGAATTACTCATTCCTTTTTAATCTTTTAGGATTTCCTCATATCAAGTGTATTTGGATATTCAGGATTTATTTTCAAAGGTGGTGGATCAAATGCTTTTGGTATTTCATTTTGTTGCACATACCGACCTACCGCAGTATAACTTTCGGTTGGCGTGAAAGATCCTTGAGTATGCCCTTGATTCCAGAATCTACTAATTCTTCTACCTTCTGCCTCGTAAGAATTTACAGGATAACTTTCATAACTTCTTCCTCCCGGGTGTGCTACAAAATACGTGCAACCTCCAATTGACCTATGGTTCCAAGTATCTACCACATCAAATACTAATGGCACATCTGTTCCAAGCATAGGGTGCAAAGCTGAGGGAGGACTCCACGCACGGTAACGAATACCTGCTACGAATTCTCCTTTTACATCGGTCTCTTTCAAAGGAACTGGAGCGCCATTGCACGTAATCATGTAACGATCAAAGTTAAAATTTTTTACTTTTACTTCTATTCTTTCTACTGACGAATCTACAAAACGAGCAGTACCAGCACTCGAAGACTCTTCTCCCAGCACATGCCAAGGCTCAATACCCATACGAAGCATCAATTCCATATCTTGTACTTTTATTTTTCCATACAAGGGGAAACGAAACTCGAAGAACGGTTCTAACCATGACAACTGAAATGGATACCCCGCTTCTTGAAGATCGGTTACAATATTTTTCATGTCTTGCTCTACATAATGAGGCAACATGTACTTATCGTATAATTCAGTTCCCCATCTAACGAGTTTGCTCTTATAAGGTTTCTTCCAAAACCATGCGAATAAACTCCTTATCAGCAATAGCTGAACAATACACATTTGCTTGTTAGGAGGCATATCAAACCCTCTCAGCTCTAATATACCTAAGCGACCTGTAGAACTATCGGGAGAATATAATTTATCAATACAAAATTCGGCACGGTGTGTATTTCCTGTAATGTCGATCAATAGATTTCTAAAAATTCTATCTACTACCCAAAACGGCACTTCTTTTCCTTCAGGTATCTGACTAAACGCAATTTCCAATTCGTAAAGAATCTCTTGTCTGCCTTCATCTACTCGAGGAGCCTGACTTGTAGGTCCTACAAATTGTGTTGAAAATAAATAAGATAAGCCAGGATGTTGCTGCCAATACGTAATCATGCTGCGCAACAAGTCAGGTCTTCTGAGAATAGGACTGTCTTCCGGAGTAACTCCTCCTAACGTAATATGATTGCCACCACCAGTACCAGTATGTTTACCATCAAGATTGAATTTTTCAGTACCCAATCTACTCAGTCGTGCTTGCTCAAAAAGTATATCATAGTTATTGAGCAATTCAGGCCAAGTTTTAGCAGGGTGTATGTTTACTTCAATTACTCCTGGATCGGGCGTAACGGCTAGCTTAGTAGTACGTTTGTCAAACGGTGGTTCATATCCTTCTATTATAACTTTAATTTTTAGCCTTTCAGCAGCGGCCTCTATTGACGCCAATAAATCCATGTAGTGTTCAAGATATTTTAAAGGAGGCATAAATAAATATATTTTACCTTCTCTCAACTCAAGACACATCGCTGTTTTAACAACAAACACATCAAACAAGGGTTCTTTTTCTTCTTTCTTTTTCTCTTTCTTTAACTCTTGTTTCTTTTTTCCAGTTTTATCTACCTCTTCTTCAATAGCGATAGAAGGACTTGTAAACTCAACCGGTAAATTGCCAGCCAAATTTGTAGTCGAATAGCGCTCTTTTACTTCTTTATGGTAATCGCCTAATGCGGGCAACTCTTCAAAAGGACTTCTTTCGATTTCTTTCTGCACTCTTGCAGTACTTATTTCTGCCAGCGTTTTTAAAGGTAGACGTAAGCCCATAGGAGAATTACCAGGAACTAAATAAAGATGTTCGTTTCTGAATTCCCATTTACATGAAAGCCATTTATTTTCCCAATGATTCCACTCCATTGGAATCACATAACCGACGGGGGTTTTCAAACCATTCTGTAAAACTTCTGCCAACTTTCTTCGCTCCAACGAATCCGTAAGATCCGCTTTATAAGGATCTACGTTTAGAGGTACTTTACCTTCTTCCCATAAAAAATAATAAATATCTTCTAGTGCTGGGTGAACATGATCTTGCGGAAGATTTAAATAATTGGTTAGTTCTAGTGAAAGGTTTTTCACATCTTCAATCGTATGAAAAGACTTGTGTTCACCTAAATCTAAGAGGTCAGGATTTTTCCAAATCGGATTACCGTCTTTTCTCCAAATGGCAGAATATTGCCAACGTGGCAACGGCTCTCCAGGATACCACTTTCCTTGACCCACATGAACAAGACCACCACTTGGTGCAAATTCCTTTTTAAGACGTTGGATTAAATCAGTGCCTAAAACTCTCTTTTGAGGACCATCTGCCGCAGTATTCCACTCTTTCGCCTCCATATCATCAACCGATACGAACGTAGGCTCACCGCCCATGGTAAGACGCACATCGCCTTGTACGAACTCTTCGTCAATTTTATTTCCCAGTCCTACTATCGAAGCCCATTGTTCATCGCTATAGGGTTTTGTAACACGTGGATCTTCATGAATTCTATATACTTCATTTTTATAACTAAATGTTGTTTCACAAAAATCTGTCATTCCTGTTACGGGTGCAGCACTTATAGGGTCGGGTGTGCAACAAAGTGGAATATGTCCTTCGCCTGCAAATAGTCCAGACGTAGCGTCTAGCCCTATCCAACCAGCCCCTGGAATGTATACTTCTGCCCAAGCATGCAAATCTGTAAAGTCCGCTTCTGGCCCTGAAGGACCATCAAGTGCCTTCTGATCTGCTTTCAACTGAATTAGATACCCCGATACAAAACGAGCAGCCAAACCAAGGTGACGAAGCAGCTGAACTAATAACCATGCCGAATCACGGCATGACCCACTTTTCAGTAACAATGTATCTTCGCAAGTCTGAACACCTGGTTCAAAACGAACCGTATAATTTACATATTTCCAAATCTCTTGATTTAAGCCAACAAGAAAATCATTAATTGGTACTTTTTTATTTAGGTCTATCTTCTTCAACCACTCCTCCATGAGCGGCCCTTTTTCACTTACTTCAAAATAAGGAGTGAGCTCTTTTTTCAGATGATGTGTGTAGGAAAAAGGAAAATTTTCCGCATAACTTTCAACAAAGAAATCAAACGGATTAATCACGATCATCTCAGCAATTACTTCCACTTCAAAACTAAGTTTTGTTGTCTTCTCAGGAAACACAACTCTGGCAAGAATATTTCCAAAAGGATCTTGTTGCCAATTGATAAATTTATTTTCTGGAATTATTTTTAAGGAATAAGACAAAATGGGCGTACGGCAATGAGTAGCCGGACGAAGCCTAAAAACATGGGGCGATAAATTTACTGCACGGTCGTACTCATATAACATCTGGTGCCGGATGGCTACTTTTATCGACATAATCAATTACAATTTTGGGCTCTTTTATCCAAAATATAACATTTTTTATACCTTATACCCAGTTTTGTTAAGCGATAAATTTTAAATAGTGGATAAAACTACGATAAATTCAGTTTTTTAGGTACTGAATGCAATTTTAGTCACTATGTTTGAGAGTCTTGAATTATCTTTTAGAAAGTATTGAGTCTTGAGATTTTAGTCAAGAGAAAAAAGTAAGATTGAGATTAGAGAAAATAGCATTGGTTTTATTAAGCAAATCAAGCAACTAAAATTGGAGTAAACCTTCAAGGTTCACCTATAAATGGGCTCCTACATAAAAGGCTACTCCAAATTCATTAACGAAACCTTGAAGGTTTCGTTAATCGCGACGAGAGACTTTTCTTTTAATACGCAGCAACCTCCACTAGCTAATTCAGATAAATTCAATAGCTTTGGGTTACGTTTAATTTTTAACTTTTTTTAACTATATGAATGCCGCAACTTTTTATCATGTGTACAACCGTGCGAATGGAAACGAAAAACTATTCAGAGAACAACGAAACTATCCTTTCTTCCTGAAAAAATTTTCTAATTATATCAGCCCAATTGCCAACATCTATAACTATTGTCTCATGTCCAACCATTTTCATTTCCTCATTCGCATAAAAGAACAGGAAGCCCTGAAGAACTATTTCGAGTATAAAGGAAAATTAAAAAAACATTCCTTTCCCAATGACCTTGAACGTTTATTGTCGCAACAGTTTAGCAATTTATTTAACTCCTATTCTAAGTCGTACAACATAACATACAAAAGAATGGGAAGTCTATTTATTCCTAACTTTAAAAAAAAGGAAATAACTACTAAGTCCTATTTAACAAATCTTATTCATTATATACATAACAACCCTATTCATCATGGCTTTGTCGAACATCTGGACCATTGGCCACATAGTTCCTATCATACCTTAGTTCACCAAAAGCAATCACTTATTAAAATAGACTATTTGCCTGGGTTGTATACAAATAAAGAAGAGTTTATTAAATTTCACAAACAGCCTATAAAAAGAAACGTTATGATGGAAATGGAATTTCAACAGTAAAGTTTAAAGTAAAACTACTAAACAGGCTCCACCTTATTAAATTTTTAGGGGAATTAGTGACATTATTTTTACGAACTTATTTAAATATATACTAACGATAAACGTATTATCTCTTACTTACTTTTTCTTCTTCACATCCTTAGGAGTCTCTGCTACAAAACCTGTAAGAGCAATTCCTAATAAAAAAGCAGCAACTGCATAATCAATTTTCGAAAGGGCATTTCCTTTAAAAAATAAAACGACTGAAAAACCAAATCCAGAAAAAATCAGCAATAAACTACAAATTAAGATTATAATTATAGCGTTTTTATTTTTAATAAATGGCTCATACATTCTGCTTTTAACGAGAAGCAAAAGAACGAGAACGACTCCTGAAATAATTGTAAAAGGCATAAAAATTGTTTTGATTATTTATTATTCCTTATCTGTAAGCCAAGAAACTTTTTGTTCTGACTGATGTTCCTGACCAATTATAGTTTTATACAAATCTGGACGTCGGGCTTTTTTATAACGATATCCACCTGCTTGAGTCAATTTTTCTGGAGTAATAACTGCGGTTACAATATCGTCTCCCAACGTTCTGCATTCTGAAAGTACATCACCGAAAGGATCTAGTATCATCGAACAACCATTCTTTAATTGATCATCGTCCATTCCTATCGGATTGGAAAATACTACATAAATAGCATTGTCATAAGCACGAGCGGGTAGCCATTTCATAAGCCAATCACGACCTTTCATTCCATCAAACTCAAGTCTTAAAGAAGTAGGATCGGCTTCTCGGTTTTCCCAAAGCTTAGGATCTACAAATCCTGCACCGGGTCTCGTTGATGGCGTGCACATCGTTACATGAGGCATAAAAATAATGTCAGCACCAAGCAAGTTTGTAGCCCTAACATTTTCAATTATATTATTGTCATAACAAATTAAAATTCCACATTTCCAACCTAAAATTTCAAACACACAGTACTGGTTTCCTGGAGTCAAATATGGATTTATAAACGGATGAAGTTTTCTGTATTTTGCGACAAAACCATTTTTATCTACACAAACATAAGCCTTATATAAATTATCTTCTCTATCTTTTTCAAACAACCCAGCTAAAACAATTATATTATATTTTTTAGCTATTTCAATAAGTGCAAGAATACTTTCTCCATCTGGAATATACTCTGCTAGCGCTAACATTTGTTGTTTAGAAAATTGTCGCGCAAAAGTATAACCGGTGATTGAACATTCATGAAAAGCTACAACATCAGAGCCTTCTTTTGCGGCTTGTTGTGAAAGTTTATCGATAACAGATAAATTATACTTTTTATCTCCGCTTTTATTTTCAAATTGTGCTGTTGCAATTTTAATATTTTTCATCTCAATTATAAAATTTTTGCGTTTATGTTATACGAGATTTTGCTAATCTCACAACACGATATTATTTCGCTTTATTCAACACCACATTCATCCATTCTTCAGGAATATTTTGCAATGCGACTTGAAGTTCTTGAGCCCAATAATCAGATACTTTGGCAAGATCTTCTTTTTCAAAACGGTGTTCCACCATATTGAAACTATTTCTTTTATACAATACAACGTCTATTGGAAAATCAACGTCATTGGCACTTACTCTGGTAGAATCAAAAGACAAGAAACCTGTTTTGAGTGCAATGCTCATACTCGTCTCGTACGTGAGGGTACGGTTCAAAATTGGTTTTCCGTATCCGCTATTACCAATAATAACAAAAGGTGTACTTTCTCCAATTTCTACCCAATTACCTTCTGGATAAAGCAAATATAATTTATGTTCATCGTCGTCTTTGAGTTGCCCACCTACTATTGTAAATAAATTAAAATACAATCCTGCTTTTTCAAGAGATGCTTTGTCTTCTTCTGCTACTCTCCGAAGCTGCTCTCCAAAAGCATTTACTGCTTTGTATAGTTTGTTAAATTTTAGTCCTGGTGTTTCTAATACTTCTTCAAAATAGGTAACGGCTTTATCACGTACAGATCTAAGTCCACTAGTCATTAGAAAAAGTGAATGTCCTTCGTCGTTATGAATGGAGATTTTTTTGGCAGTAGTTGCTTCTGTTCCTGAAGTAATTCTTGTATCAGCGATTGCTACAAGTCCAGATTTTAGTTTAATACCGAGACAATAAGTCATTAACTATTTATTTTTAAGTGGTAATTGTTGAATTACAATTATCAAACTTCCTAAAAAAATTGGCCATTCACAAATAATACCGTCGAAATACTGCTATATCCTCAATAATAAAGAGTTTAAGCACTTTCGTTAAACGACAAGAAAGAATAGATTACTTATAATAGTTAGCTAACTTATTGAGCAGCTACTTTTACTTGATAAGAAGATTTGTTTTCGCCACCATGACTTCGAAGCACTCCTTTTATAGGTGTACAATCTATAAAATCTGCACCGTGTGAAACTTTAATAAAATTTTCATCTACTAATAAATTATTCGTAGGGTCAAATCCTACCCAACCAAGTTCTGGTACAAAAGCCTCTACCCATGCATGCATAAAAGAGGCCCCTAAAAATTTCTTCCCTTGATTAAGATAGCCAGATACATACCTTGCAGGTATCTTATTATGCCTTGCCATTCCAATAAAAATATGCGCATAATCCTGACACACTCCTTTTTTTAACTTTAATGCTTCATCTGCTTTTGTAGTTACTGTTGTCGCATTTTTCTGATACGTCAGAAGTTTATTTACATGTGTATTTAGTTTTGTAAGATACTCAAACACTGAAATGTCTTTTGTGTAATTAAGAATAAAGTTTTGATTCTTAGCATCAATACACGCCAAAGATGATTTTATCAAAAACAAATGATGATCGATATAGAAATCATTTGATTGCATTGTATCAAGTTCTTCTTTCAATGTTAAAACAGAAGAGAATGGCAACTTAGTCTTTCTCTTTTGAACTATCGCTTTATAACTAAATTTAAACTCCTTAAAATTATTCTTTGCTTTTACTCTACTTATTTCGAATCCAAAAAGATTTTTATAATTAAAAATACTTTCTGATAAAGAACTCCTCACGGCAGTATCAACAAGTATTTGAGTTAAATCATGACAAGGGCTTACATTAAATTCAAATACCCCTTCCATAATATTTTCTGAGTAAACATTACTTGAATTATATTCAATGATGTATTCTGACATAGCAGTAGTTCTATTTTTTATAAATTAATAACTCATATAATTATCTTCTATTTCACGCGCCATCTCATAGATCTGCGTTAGCGTGTTTTCTAAAAACCCAAGTGTATCTTCTTCAATATCTTCCATTGTCATATAACTGTATGCTGCATTCATTTTTCCCACTTCAAACTCAATCGTTCCGGGAACAGCAAATTTGAGCGTTGAAATTTTATTCAAGCTCATATTAATATGACGCAAATTATAGGAAATAGATTTTGGAAACTCTTTGTTAAGAATTAGAAATTCCAACGCATCGTGTATGTTTGGTACCGATCGATAGTAGATACGACTCATATCGAATGCTTCTACACTTTTTAACATCGTAACACAATGATAACTTTCAATAGACTTTCCTAGTTTTTGTTTTTCTATTTTCTGTATATCCTTAACCTTAGAATATAAAATTCTAGTAGTCTGGCTAGCTCTTTCAAGATGCATTCCCATTCGTATTAAGGACCAAGATTCATCATGAAGTAAGGTATTGTCAATGTATCCTGTCACAATAGAACATTGTTCCATTACCTTATCTGTAAAAAAATAAATGCCTTCTTTTTTTAAATCTTTTTCTGTGAAACCATTTGCGAAATGATAAAATTTATTGATCGCCCCCCAGAGTTCTGAAGAAATTGAATCTCTTGCACCACGAGCATTTTCACGGGCATACATGATACTACTTCGAATAGAAACATGATTCGTTTCATCCAGTGCTATTAAATAATTTATTTTATCTTCGTCGTAATTTTCACTACTTTTTTTATACTCTTCGTCAAGGCCAAGCATAGTTAGAATGGACTCAAATATAAATTCTCGTTTACTGGCTAAGGGCGCATCGAGTGCAGAATAATAATGCACTTTTATATATCTGGAAGCTTGATCAGCCCTCTCAAGATAACGTCCCATCCAAAATAAACTATTGGCAATTCTTGATAACATTTAACTATTATTTTATAATAAATACCTACTAACTAATTTATAATGGAATTATTCTCCCAATACCCATGTATCCTTAGAACCTCCACCCTGCGAAGAATTCACAACTAAACTTCCTCTGGTAAGTGCCACACGAGAAAGGCCTCCCTTCAAGACAAACTGTTTATTTCGTCCCATCAAACAAAATGTTCGAAGGTCAATATGTCGTTGTTCAAATTTCTCTTCTTCTTCTATAAAGGTACTATGTACAGACAAGGACATTATAGGCTGAGCAATATACTTCCGTCGATTAGCAGTGATTACTTTTTTGAATTCCGCTATTTCCTCTTTTGTTGCTTTACTACCAATCAGAATTCCATATCCTCCTGATTCATCTACAGGCTTCACCACAAGGTTGTGCATGTTTTCCATTACAAACTGATAATCTTTTTCAATTTCGCAACGATACGTATGTACATTTTTTAAAATGGGTTCTTCTTTTAAATAATATCGAATTATTTCAGGTACATATATATAAACCGCTTTATCATCCGCAGCGCCTGTTCCGGGAGCATTAATAAGCGTTACATTACCTGCTTTATAAGCACCCATAATACCTGCAACACCAAGATATGAATCTGCTCTATATACAAGAGGATCAATAAAATCGTCGTCTACTCGACGGTAAATAACGTCTACGCGCTGAGGACCAAACATGGTTTTCATGTAAACGAAACTTTTATCTACGAACAAATCTCTTCCTTCTACCAATTGAAGACCCATGCTTTGAGCAAGAAATGAATGTTCATAATACGCAGAGTTATAAATACCAGGAGACATGATTACACAAGTAGGATCGTCAATCCCATCAGGGGCTACAGACTTTATCATATCGAGCAATTGCTCAGGGTAATCGTCAATCGGTTTTACATCGTGACTTAAAAAAAGATTCGAGAAAACTTTTTTCATCGTCTCACGATTCGACAATACATAACTAACACCCGAGGGACATCTTGCATTGTCTTCCAAAACGTAATATTCTCCATCGCTATGGCGAATAAGATCGGTACCACAAATATGGGTATAAATTCCACCTGGAGGATTCACTCCAATCATTTCTCGATTGTAAAAATTAGAAGTAAAGACCAAATCAGCGGGCACAATACCATCTCTCATTATATTTTTGTCGTGATACATATCGTACAAAAACATATTTATTGCTTTATTACGTTGTATCACTCCTGTTTCAATATGTTCCCATTCGGTTGCTGAAATAATTCTTGGCATTAGGTCAAACGGAAAGATTCGCTCTACACCTTTTAAAGTATCTGAATATACCGCAAAAGTTACCCCTTGATTGAAAAAAGTTATTTTTGCAAACTCATCTAGTTTTTTATAATCTTCTACAGAAAGCTTACCAAAATGTTTTAAAACTTTCTGATAGTGTTTTGCAATTTTGCCGTCTTCCTTAAATACCTCGTCAAACAATGCCTTGTTGAAAGGATAAGTGCTAAATACGGAATTTTTTGAGTCAACAGGATGCAGGTCGGTCATAAATAATATGAAATTTTCAATAATTTAACTTAGCAAGATAATTTCATAAAGTCAATAAAATTTAAATATTTATTACAAATTACTATTAAAAACAGGAATTTGTATGAAATAAATTTAACAAAACCAATATTTGATAGAACTAATAGTTATTTCTACATATATGATTTTATTAATATCATTATTTTTTGGGGCATTTTTTATCAAGAAATTCAAAAACAGGGTCATTATTTTAATATAATTTCAAAATATATAGACATTATTGAAATATATACATTAAAGTTAACCCAATTTTACCAAAAAAACATAAATTATATAAAAAATTACTTCCAATTTAAAGACAGCATTAGACATCTATCTATCCTAAACTTAAAACTGCAAATTCTTCTCTTTACTATATTTTTTAAAAAAGAACCTCAATCAATAGCCGATCTTTCCACCTCCATCTAATCCATGCCTCCTTTTGCTTCTTTTCATTTTGCACTTTAATCCAATCTCCTTTTACAGCTAAAACTTTATAGTTTTCGTCTTTACTGACAAGATTCACAATAGCTCCCATATCTGATGGCTCTGAACGAAACAAATTTTGTTTGTCAGGTCTTATTACACCCTTAGACTTTGAGAGTAGGAGGTCCCAGCTTTTAAAAACTGTATTTGTATCGTTAACAATGTAGACCTCATCCGATTTATTGACTACTATTTTAAAATAGTTACTTGTATTTTCTGTACAAACAAAATAACAGATTTTTTCTTCCGACTTATAAAACTTAGGATAAATATTTTTGTCTGGTTTGTTAGTAAAAACATTTTTAGAAAGGGTTTTCAATTCCTTATCCTTATAAAAAATAAATTTGTCCAACACTTCCTTTGTAGTAGCAATCGCTATTATACCAATTCCAAGTTTGTCTGTTTTATTTTCTGAGCTAGACTGTCCTTGACTTACCAAAGAGATGAGTAGGAGAAATAATGTGAAAGTGTTTTTCATATCTATGACGAATGTTTCTGTTGTGAATATATAAATAGTTTATCATAAGTTATAAATCTCAAACTGTTTTTTTTATAGAAGCGGACAGTTAGTTTCGACAACAATTATTAGGATTGATTTATATGCAATCCAAGGAAAAAATGGTTTATAGCAAAAAAAATTTCTTCCTCACACTTCACTAGAAAGCTGCCTTACCATTGTCTTAAGCGAAAAATATACATTACTTATGTGAAGAAACAATATCCTTAACGATAGCGATAGTATTAAAATCTGACTAATCACTCATTTTAAATATATTATTGGGAATTGGTGGTCAACCTTAAATACGACTAGCGATTTAAGAATATCAATTTATACGATTACCCCTCATAAGAAGGTAGCATAAAAAATTTATCAAACGAAATATCTTGGGGACTTCTCAATACTCTTGCTAACCCATCGTTAGAAAGAAACATCTTACTTGAAAATAGCGGAAATAAAAAATCCCGCTTTTGGAGCGGGATTTAAATTTTATATTACTTTTGGAATTGGCTTCAGCATACCCAGCAGATCGCTAAGTTTCTTTTTCATATCCTTTCGGTCTACAATAAAATCAAGAAACCCATGTTCAAGAACAAACTCAGCACTTTGAAAACCTTCTGGAAGATCTTTACCGATTGTTTCTCTGATAACACGAGGACCAGCAAACCCAATTAGAGAGCCTGGTTCTGATATATTAAAATCTCCTAACATAGCATAAGATGCCGTAACACCTCCTGTAGTTGGGTCGGTAAGAATAGAAATATAAGGTAATCCTTCTTTATCAAGTAATGCAAGCCTGGCAGAAGTTTTTGCCATTTGCATTAAAGAAAATCCAGCTTCCATCATTCTAGCACCTCCCGATTTGGAGATCATTATAAAAGGAATTTTTTTCTTTCTTGAATGATCAATTGCTCTTGCTATTTTTTCACCAACCACAGACCCCATTGAGCCTCCGATAAAACGAAAATCCATACAGGCAATAGTTACATCAATACCGTGAATTTTACCTGAAGCAGAACGTACAGCATCTTTAAGACCTGTTTTCTTTTGGGAAGCTACAATCCTACTTGGATAAGGCTGAGTATCAACAAATGTGAGTGGATTCGCAGAAGTAAGGTTTTCATCTAGTTCAACGAACTCATTGTCGTCAAACAAAACTTCAAAATACTCTTTTGAATTTATCCTATCGTGATAATTACAGGCGGGACAAACATAACTACTAGCGGCATGTTCTTCTACCTGCATTATTTTTTTACAACTTGGGCACTGATGCCACAAACCATCTGGCACTTCCAACTTCTCTTCTGTCGGAGTTACGATGCCCTTTTCTGTTCTTTTATACCAAGACATTTCTTTTCTCTCTTCTTATTTCGTTGCCAAATACTTATACGTTTTACCGACAAAAGTGTTAACAACAAAAGCGTTCTCTTTTTATAATAGGAACTACAAATATACCGATTTTTTAAAAAAAGCAACAGTTATTCACATTGTTTATGCAATGTCCTATTTAACAGATATTTGTATATTTATAAGAGGATTAAATTACCTTTTCCAACGAAATTTCAGCTCTTTTACGTTCTCCGATCTGCTGTCTCCACATGGCATAGTAAAGTCCTTTCTGATCTAATAAATCTTCGTGCTTGCCACTTTCAATAATACTGCCGTGCTCGAGCACATAAATACAGTCGGCATGCATAACGGTAGAAAGTCTATGGGCAATAAGAATCGTGATTAATTCTTTATGCTTATTAATTTCTTTAATCGTATTAGTGATTTCTTCTTCGGTAATAGAATCAAGAGCAGAAGTAGCTTCGTCAAGAATCAGCAATGCAGGATTTCTCAATAAGGAACGAGCAATCGAAAGTCGTTGTTTTTCACCACCTGACACTTTTACCCCACCTTCACCAATCATAGTATTCAAACCTTTATCCGCACGAGCCATAAGACTATGACAAGCCGCTTGTGATAAAGCAGCTAAACATTGTTCATCAGTACTATCGGGTGCTACGAACAATAAATTTTCCCGAATCGACCCAGCAAATAATTGAGTATCTTGAGTTACAAAACCAATTTGTTTCCTAAAGGCATTTAAATCGATCTCTTTTCCCTCTATACCATTGTAAGAAATAGATCCATCTTCAGGTTGATACAATCCTACCAATAATTTTACTAAAGTAGTTTTCCCAGAACCCGAAGGACCAACAAAGGCAATCGTTTCCCCATTCTTAGCTTCAAACGATATTTGTTCTAAGGCATATCCATTTGCTGTAGGGTGCTTAAATCGTACATCCTTAAAAGACAAGCTCTCTACTTTCGGAAGAATAATAGGTTTTAAAGGAACAGCTTCCACAGGAGTATTCATTATTTTTTCAAAATTATTAAGCGAAACTTCCGCCTCTCTATATATATTAATGATATTACCCAATTCTTGTAAAGGACCAAAAACATAAAAAGAATACATATACATTGTTATAAACTGACCAACACTAACCTTTTCCTTAAAAATAAGATAAACCATAAGAAAAATAATAGCATTCCGCATCAAGTTAACAAACGTACCTTGGACAAAGCTTATGCTCCTAAGATATTTGACTTTTTTTAATTCAAGTTTTAAAATTTTATCTGTGGTTCGATTTAAACGTCCTACTTCCTGTTCTACCAATCCTAAACTTTTAACTAATTCTATATTGCGAAGCGACTCTGTAGTAGAACCCGCTAATGCGGTAGTCTCTGCTACTATTCCTTTTTGTATTTTCTTTATCTTTTTACTTAACACAAAACTTATCCAACCTAAAATAGGAATGGTAGCAAAATAAATAGGGGCAATAGGCCAATAAACATTTATAGAAAAAATCACAACAAAAATAACTCCTACAATTGTTGTAAACAGCGTATTAACAAAAGCAGAAATTAATCTTTCCGAATCCACCCTTACTTTTTGTAGAATTCCTAACGTCTCTCCACTTCTCTGGTCTTCAAATACAGAAAAGGGTAGTTTTAAAGAATGTTTTAAACCATCCTGATATACTTTCGCGCCTAGACGTTGAATAATGGTACTTAGAAAATAATCTTGGAAGTTTTTAGCAATTCGTGAAACCATCGCAGCACCTATGGCTAGTGCTATAAAAAAAAGAACACCTTTAACAAATTCCATGTCTCTTCCATGATCGAGAAATTCCTTATAGGGCCTTACATACTTGTCAATTAGTTTTCCCAGTAAGTAAGGGTCTAAGAAAGAAAACGTTTGATTGATGGCTGCTAAAAAAAGCGCAAGGAAAACAAGAGGCTTGTAATTTTTTAAATAATGTAGTAGTAATTTCACAGAATGGCCTTTAAATGAATTAATATACCCTAAACTGGGCCTTTGGCTCCATTTAGGAATATTGATAACACAAACAACGATAATTAAGTTTAAACATATAAATTTTTTAACTAATAAATTTTAAAGTAAATCATACGTATAAATACTTATTGAAATAATGTATAATATAAGCAAATATTTAAGTGTATTCTCTTATCAACATCTAAGCATAAAAAGTCGTATTACATTCAAGACAAACAAACGTTTGTTAGATATTAATTTAAATCTTTAGCATTATGAACTGTCTGATCGTAGACGACGATGAGTTGTCAAGAAAAACCATAGAGCATTTTATTAGTGAAACGCCGTTTTTGACTCTCGAAAAAAGTTGCAGCAGTGCCGTAGAAGCAGTAAATGTATTAACCAACCCTCATACCATTCAACTAATTTTTCTAGATATAGAAATGCCTATTATGAATGGATTGGATCTATTGAAAAATTTCACAGACCATCCAAAGATAATATTAATGAGTTCTCATCAAAATTATGCAATCGAGGCATTTGAGTACGATGTTATTGATTACCTTTTAAAACCAGTAACCTATTCACGTTATCTTAAAGCTGTTAAAAAAGCAAATGAAAAGGCAAAAGAAAATACTGTAATAACTACGCCTGCCAACGATGATATTTTCATAAAAGTAGATTCTTCACTTATCAAATTATCGCTAAAGGATATTCTTTGGTTAGAGGCTATGGGTGATTATGTATCGGTGCATACAGAAGAAAAAAAATACATGGTTTATTCTACCATGAAACGAATGGAGGAAAAACTACCAGAAGTTTTTATGAGAGTACATAGATCTTATATAGTAAACATAAATCGTATCAATAATATAGACGACTATTGTATAACTATAAATAAAACTATATTAGCAGTAAGTAGGAATCACAAAGATGCTTTGATGCAACGACTGAATCTTGTGTAGGGAAAAGCTCCTTAATTAAATATATTAATAACTTTTTACGCAATAGATTATGAGCGTTATTATGAGTCGTCAAAAAGAAAATAACAAACGAAATGCACTAATAGAAAAAAATACACTTTCTACTTTGCATAAGTATGATATAGATGACTTCGCAGAGGACATGGAAATTAATGAGCTCACAAAACTCATCAATCACATCTGTCAAACCCCAATAGCCACTATAAGTTTTTTGGATGAAAATAAATTCATTATAATAGGGAAATCTGGCGTTAATGAAAACATTCACTTCGTCGACCATAAAGTATCATTCTCCCAGTATACTGTACTTCAAGATGATATATTTGAAGTACCCAATGCATTACAAGACAATCGTTTTATAAATAATCCGTATGTAGCAGGCGCTCCTTTTATACGCTATTATTGCGGCACTCCACTTATAGCCCCTGATGGAACTCGTATAGGCTCGTTATGCGTATTGGACACAAAAGAAAGAGTGCTTTCTGAAACACAAAAAAACGCAATGAAATTTCTTGCAGATGTGGTTATTCAAAATTTAGAATTAAAAACAAAAAAGCTTGAATTAGAAAAAGATAAAAGAAGAATTGAAAATAGTGAAAAACGCTACCGTCAATTGTTTGAGCTTAGCCAGGGTTTGATCGGTGAACACGACATGAACGGAAGAATCATTTCCGCAAATCTCGCCACTGCAAATAGTCTTGAAATTTCTATTAAAAACCTAGTCGGGAAAAATATGCGAGATGCGCTATCTCCCGAAACCAGAGATCAATTTGATTTTTATCTTGAGAAAATTGCTCAAGATGGTTATGCAGAAGGTATAATGCATGTACAAACAACAACTGGAAAAAGCCGTTATTGGGCTTATAAAAATGTAAAGGTTGAAGACCAAGGTTACCCATTTGTACTTTGCTCCTCACAAGATGTAACAGAATTGATAACGCTGGAAAAAGAACTTCGTAGAGCAAAAAAAATAGCGGAGCAATCTACTGAAGCTAAGCAACATTTTCTTGCTAAAGTAACCCACGAAATTCGTACTCCAATGAATGCTATTGTTGGCTTTGGAAAATTATTATTGAAAACTACGTTAGAAGAAAAACAGCAGAAATATTCCGAGGCGATTAGCACTGCGGGAGAGAACCTTTTGTTGATAGTAAACGATCTACTGGATACCGCTAAAATTGAAGCGGGCAAAATGTCGTTTGAAGAAATCCCATTTTCTCTTCAAGAAGTAGTGTCATCAGTAGTTACAATTCTACATTATAAAGCAGCAGAAAAAGATATTATTTTATCTGTAAAGATAGCCGACGATATACCTGCAAATCTTATTGGCGATCCAACCCGTCTAAATCAAGTATTGACCAATCTAGCAGGTAATGCAGTAAAATTTACGGAAAAAGGCACGGTAGAAATTAGCATACAAAAAGAAAAAATAACGGAAGACATAATTGATCTTAAAATAGAAGTGATTGATACAGGTATTGGTATATCTGCTGATAAGCTACCCTTTATCTTTAACAGCTTTATACAGGCCAATAACGACACTTCACGCAAGTATGGTGGTACAGGGCTTGGCCTAACCATAGCGAAGCAAATAATAGAACTCCAAAATGGCACAATCGATGTAAAAAGCGAACCTGAAGTAGGGACTAGCTTTACCGTATTCCTTTCCTACCAAATTGCAACTCAACAAACCGTTTTAATAAACAAAAATAAAGAAGAATTTATTGCAGATAAAAAGTTAGATCATGTAAAAATACTTCTTGCAGAAGACAACCACCTCAACCATCTTCTTCTAGAATGTATAATGGAAGAATGGGGCGCAGAATTGAGTATTGCAGAAAATGGTAAACAAGTAATAGAACTGTTAGAAACAAACAATTACGACTTAATCCTTATGGACGTGCACATGCCAATTATGGATGGCTATGAAGCTACGGCATTTATAAGAAATAACCTTCCTTCACCGCTAAATCAAATTCCTATCATTGCCATTACGGCCAATGCCTCTGAAGAAGACAGAACAAAATGTTTTAATGCAGGAATGAATGATTTTATTCCTAAACCCTTTCGTCAAGAAGAATTGTTCGAAAAAATATCTCGTTATGCTATGTTAAGAAAGGACTCTGGACTTGTTTACACAAAAAAAGAAAAGAATAAAAAACCTGACATCAAAAGAAAGGTCATTCGTTTAGGATATTTGAAAAGCGTAGCTTCAGGAAATAAGAAATTTCTAAAAGAAGTTATGGATATTTTTATTACTCAAATTCCTGAAGAGCTTATCAATATTAACCATGCGGTGCAGTTAAGAAGTTGGGAAAAAGTAGCGGATATTGCCCATAAAATGAAACTTGGTATAAACATAATGGGCATGAAAGATTCCGAAAAAATAATTCTTTATATCGAAGCAGAAGCAAGAGAAAAAATAACCCCTGATGAAAAAACTATAAAAATTAAGATAGAAAAACTAAAAGAAAAATGTCTTATAGCAGTAGAAGAAGTAAAAGAACTAATGATTGAGTGGAAATTATGACATTACTTCAATTCTTCATAATCCACATAATCTCCTGCCTTATTATTTCCTGAACCAGGATTTCTTTTTTCTTTTCCAGGAACATAATCAACCGAAATTGTACCCTCTGACTTTTGTTGTTTTTGTTGAAACTGCTGTTGCTGCTTCATAGCTTGGTTAACCATTTTATTCAACGTTGTCTGTACAGTAAACTTGATAAATGGCTTTAATAGCCATCTAAGAATGATCAATATTAGTACAATGGTGAAAAAAGTCTTCATAATACACTTATAGACGTGCCACGGTCTAAAATATTTTAAATCCGTGGCACATCATCCAAATTAATAATTTATTTACTCATATACATGTTTCTTTCCGAATAAATTTTCAGGAAGAAGTCATCTTGTAAGTCATCTATAAAATAAATTGCTTCTCCAGTAGATTTCATTTCTGGACCAAGTTCTTTATTTACATTTGGGAACTTACTAAACGAGAATACTGGAATTTTTATTGCATACCCTTTTTTCACGGGCTTGAAATCAAAGTCTTTTACTTTTTTCGCGCCTAACATTACTTTAGTAGCATAGTTTACATAAGGCTCTTGGTAGGCTTTGCAAATAAATGGTACTGTACGAGAAGCCCTTGGATTGGCCTCAATAATGTAAACGATTTCGTCTTTTATAGCAAATTGTATATTTAAAAGGCCAACGGTTTCTAGCGCCACAGCAATTTTTCTAGTATGATCTTCGATTTGTTTGATCACATTATCGCTCAAGTCAAAAGGAGGTAACACAGCATTAGAGTCCCCAGAGTGAATACCTGCTGGCTCAATATGTTCCATAATACCAATAATATAAACATCTTTTCCATCACAGATTGCATCTGCTTCCGCTTCTATCGCATTGTCTAAGAAATGATCCAAAAGCACTTTCCCTTCTGGATAATCTTTTATAATAGTGACAACGTGAGACTCAAGTTCTTTTTCATTAATTACGATTTTCATACTCTGACCACCCAACACGTAAGAAGGACGAACCAACAATGGAAAACCTAGTTCTTTTGAAACATTTATTGCCTCTTCCGCAGATTGGATTGTTCCAAATTTTGGATAAGGAATATTATTATCTTTAAGTAAGTTCGAGAAAAGTCCTCGGTCTTCAGCAAGGTCAAGGGCTTTGTAACTTGTACCTATAATTTTGATACCGTAGCGCTCTAACTTTTCTGCTAATTTAAGCGCTGTTTGTCCTCCTAATTGAACAATTACACCTTCTGGTTTTTCATGAAGTATAATGTCATAAATATGTTCCCAGAAAACGGGCTCAAAATACAATTTATCTGCAACATCAAAATCTGTTGAAACCGTTTCGGGATTACAATTAATCATGATCGTTTCATAGCCACATTCTTTCGCTGCCAATACACCATGCACACAAGAATAATCAAATTCAATACCCTGACCAATACGGTTTGGACCAGAACCTAGCACTACTATTTTCTTTTTGTCTGAAACGATAGATTCGTTTTCTCCATCAAATGTAGAATAATAATAAGGTGTCTTTGCTTCAAATTCTGCAGAACAAGTATCAACGAGTTTATATACACGGTTAATCCCCATTTCATGACGTTTATTAAATACTTGACTCTCTTTGCATTTAATTAAATGTGCTATTTGTCTGTCTGCATATCCCTTTTGCTTAGCCGAAACTAATAACTCACGAGTAATGGTGTCGATAGTCAACTTTTCCATTACTTTATCCAAGTGATACAGTTCTTCGATTTGTTGTAAGAACCAAGCGTCAATTTTAGTTAAGTTTTGAATCGTTTTAAAGGAAATTCCCATGTGGAATGCATCCTTAATATGAAAAAGTCTATTCCAACTTGGATTAGCAAGACTGTATAAAATTTCATCTTGTTTTAACAATTCTTTTCCATCAGCACCAAGACCATTACGTTTGATCTCTAGCGATTGACAAGCTTTTTGTAAAGCTTCTTGAAAAGTTCTGCCTATTCCCATCGCCTCTCCTACTGATTTCATTTGTAAACCAAGGGTTCTGTCAGCACCTTTAAATTTATCAAAATTCCAACGAGGAATTTTCACAATTACATAATCTAAAGCCGGCTCAAAATAAGCAGAAGTAGTTTTAGTAATTTGATTTTTTAGTTCATCAAGATTGTACCCTATTGATAACTTTGCAGCAATTTTAGCTATAGGATATCCTGTAGCCTTAGAGGCAAGTGCTGAAGAGCGAGATACTCTTGGATTTATTTCTATACCAATAATATGTTTATAATCTGGGCTCAAAGAAAACTGGACGTTACATCCTCCAGCAAATTGACCAATCGCATTCATCATTTTAATTGCTTGGTCACGCATTTCCTGATAGACAGTATCTGGTAGCGTCATTGCAGGAGCAACCGTAATAGAGTCTCCCGTGTGGATACCCATTGGATCAAAGTTTTCTATGGAACAAATAATAATTACGTTACCTATACTATCACGTAAGAGTTCTAATTCATATTCTTTCCAACCTTTGATAGATTGTTCTACCAAAACTTCATGTGTTGGTGATGCGTGTAAGCCAGCAGTAAGCGCAGCGTCAAATTTTTCAGGATCATCTACAAAACCGCCCCCTGTACCACCAAGTGTAAAGGATGGACGAATAACTAAAGGAAATCCAATCTCTTGTGCTATTTCTTTTCCTTGCAAAAATGAAGTAGCCGTTTCACCTCTACAAACGCCAACACCGATTTCGATCATTTTCAAACGAAACTTCTCTCTATCCTCTGTTGTCTCAATGGCTCCAATATCGACACCAATCATTCTCACACCGTACTTTTTCCAAATACCTGCTTTGTCACAATCAATTGCTAAATTAAGAGCTGTTTGTCCTCCCATAGTAGGAAGCACTGCATCGATTTTATGTTTTTCAAGAATCTGAATAATCGATTTCTTCTCTAGTGGAAGCAGATAAATATTGTCCGCTGTTACACTATCTGTCATAATAGTCGCTGGATTCGAATTAATCAATGTCACTTCAATTCCTTCTTCTCTAAGCGATCTTGATGCTTGGGAACCGGCATAATCAAACTCACAAGCTTGACCAATTACAATTGGACCACTTCCAATAATTAAAACCGATTTTATACTGGTGTCTCTTGGCATTTTATTTTATAGCTATAGTATTATAATTAATTTTATGATCGCATTAATCTTGCAAGGATAATCAAACAATCTGTAGAAAACTTGTATCAATTCCAGTACAAAATTGAGCAAAGGTAGGTCAAAAACGCAGTATTCAAAATGAATAAATAGTAAAGATTTAGTAGGGTTAAATGATTTGTGCCATTTACCTGATGATTGACTGGTAATGAATGTATTGTAGTTTTCAACACTCTTTGTTTACTAAAATTGTACAATACAAAGAATTTTTATAAATAAGTGTTTTGATAGTGCTTTACAAAACTTTAAAGAACTTCTAATCAATATATGATAATACTACTTATTGATTTCGATTTTTACAAACCCTTAAAAAGCTGATTTTATTACGATATATTTGAATAGTCAAAATTGCATAAATTATTTAATCCTAGTAAATGCTAGAAATTAGAAACCTTACAAAAAAGTATGAAGGTCAAGAAAAAGCTGCCGTTCATAACGTTTCCTTTACTGTAAAAGAGGGTGAGTTTTTTACTCTTACAGGAGAAAGTGGCAGTGGGAAATCTACGCTACTTCGTCTAATAAAAGGACTTGAAGATGCAGATGGTGGAGAAATTATTTTTGATGGAAATCCAGTAAAAGGTCCTTCAAAAAAACTCATAGCTGGTGAAGAAGGTATTGAACTTGCCCACCAAGCCTATAATCTTTTCCCTAGGCACACGGTTTATGAAAACATTCAATATGTAATTCGATATTTATCCAACGAAGAGCAAGAAAATAAAATCAATGAATTATTAACTATTTTTCGTTTACAAGAATTTAAAGACAAAATACCAAGCACGCTCTCGGGTGGACAGCAGCAGCGTGTGGCGATTGCCAAAGCATTGGCGGCTTCTCCACGATTATTGCTATTAGACGAACCATTCAGCAATTTGGATATGATTCTTCGTGCAGAAATAAAAACCGAACTCGCCGACTATATTCGCCAAACAAAAGCAGCCGTTATTTTTGTAACACATGAAAGCAGTGATGCACTCTCTCTTTCAGATCATATAGCAGTAATGAAAGAAGGAATAATTGTACAAACAGGTACTCCTGAAACGATCTATTCAAAACCAGTCACTCCTTACGTTGCTTCTTATTTTGGGAATGCCAATATTGTTAAAGTAAAAGACCTTGAAAAGCTAAATATCTCCGCTACCAAAGAAGTAGATGCTGACGCTAAAGTTTGCATTCGATATGAAGACGTAGAGCTAACGGACGCTAGCAAAGCCATGCTTTATGCAAAAGTATTACGCAAAGACTATTTAGGTGCTTGCTTTCGTCTAGAGGTAAGGCTAGACAGACTCCGCTTATGGATGTATACAAATTCTATATCAATCAAAAAAGGAGATGTGGTGCCGCTTAAGATTAATACAGATAAGGTACATTTGTTTTAGTAAATGACTATAATTAATAAACTAAAATAATTTTCAATTTAAAAATGTATTTCTACCAAAAACAATTTTCCCTACCTGGCTACAAAAGAGGTTTTCATATTATTACCTCACAAGTATTAAAAGCCTTACCTGAATTAGTTTCTATAAGTAATGGTATGCTACAAGTATTTATCAAACATACTTCTGCTAGTCTTACCATAAACGAAAATGCTGACCCCACGGTACGCGTAGATTTTGAAAGCCACATGAATAAATTGGTGCCTGAAAACATGCCTTACTACAGGCACACAACGGAAGGACCTGATGATATGCCCGCACATATTAAAGCTTCTCTCATGGGTAGCTCCGTCACTATCCCCATTACAAATGGTCGCCTGAATATGGGAATGTGGCAAGGGATTTATTTATGTGAACACCGTGACCATTCGACTGAAAGAGAAATTGTGGTGTCCGCTTGGGGAGTATAAAAAATACTTTATTAAATTACTATCATCTCTACTGAATGACCGTTTTACACAACAGCCATTCAGAAAAAATTCTACTCTTCCCATTCGTTAACCAACAAATGTTTTTCATCGTATTTTTCAATCCAAAAATTATTAAACCCTTCTCCCAAATAGATAGTGATTTGATGCATTTGCAATAATTCCAGAATTGCCAAAAAACTATATATTAATTCTATTTTTTCAGTAGCCTCTTTCAAAATATCAAGAAAAGAAACTTTTGAGATTGAATTTACTTTCCTAAGTATATATTCTTTCTTTTCGTCAATACTATAAGGATATTGAACAACTTTATGTACAGGCTTATTTTTCTCTGCCTCAAAACGCACAATAACTCTTTCAAATACTTTTAGCAATTTGTAAAGGTCAAGATCCTGAAGCTCTGCTTCTACATCATTTACCTCTGCCAATTGCTTTAATTCTTTTAATACATTCCCTCTTTTCTCTCTCTGTAAAGATGATTCCTCCAAAGCAGATAGCTCACCAATTACTGATTTGTATTTTTTATATTCTAATAAGTGGGCTACAAGCTCTTCCCTTGGGTCAACTTCTTTACCTGTTTCATCAATTACTGGTCTAGGAAGCAACATTTTAGCTTTAATTCTCATTAAAGTAGCGGCAACTAATATAAACTCACTAGCCAATTCAATGTTCATTTTTTCCATTAAATGGAGATAAGAAAGGAAATCATTGGTAATTTTATAAATAGGAATATCATAAATGTCCAGTTCGTCTCGTTCTATAAAGAATAAAAGCAAGTCAAACGGACCTTTAAACAAAGGTAGTTCTATCTCAAAGTTTTCATTAGTCATAATGTAAAATTATAAGGATAAGGCATAAACATAAAGGCTCACGAATTGTTATTTTTCCACTATCCACGTTGATAACTGGCAAAAGGCAGACTGGCTGTATTTTAAAAGGTATTTATTGGGATAAAATGACTGAAAATATCTATCTTTGTAGGCGTTGAATTTAATATAAGAGCAAGATTTTGATTAAAGCGGGCAAATTATTAGCCGAAATTAACTCTCCGGAGGATTTGAGAAAACTAGACGAAAGTCAGTTGCATGAGCTATGCAGTGAATTAAGAGAATTTATAATTGATAATGTCTCTGTATACGGCGGGCACTTTGGTGCCAGTTTGGGCGTAGCGGAACTTACAGTAGCACTTCACTATGTTTTCAATACACCAGACGATCAATTAATTTGGGATGTAGGACATCAGGCCTACGGACATAAAATACTTACAGGAAGAAAAGACACCTTTCACACCAATCGACTGTATGGTGGTATCTCTGGATTTCCTAAAAGAAGTGAAAGTAAGTACGATGCTTTTGGTGTAGGACATTCTTCTACTTCTATATCCGCAGCACTCGGCATGGCTGTTGCCTCTGCTGTAAAAGGCGAAAAAGATCGTCAACATATAGCCGTCATTGGCGATGGTGCACTTACAGCAGGAATGTCTTTTGAAGCAATGAATCACGCAGGAATAGCAGGAGCCAATTTATTGATTGTGCTCAACGACAACTGCATGGCCATTGACCCCAATGTAGGAGCTTTAAAAGATTATTTAGTAGACATCACTACATCGAGCACTTACAATAGAATGCGCGATGAAATCTGGCGCATGCTGGGTAAAATAAAAAATATTGCTCCGGGAGCTCAACAAATTGCTTCTAAAATTGAAGCCGGTTTAAAAGCTACGCTTCTTAAAAATAGTAACTTATTTGAGTCTTTACAAATCCGCTATTTCGGACCTGTAGACGGACACGATTTAGACCATCTGGTAAGTGTTTTCAAAGATATGAAAAACATTCCTGGACCTAAATTATTACACGTTCTAACCACGAAAGGAAAAGGATATTCTTTAGCAGAAAAAGATCAAACACTTTGGCATGCTCCGGGTATTTTTAATAAAGAGACCGGAGAAATTGCGAAAAAAATTTACGACCAACCACAGGCCCCTAAATATCAAGATGTATTTGGTCATACCATTGTAGAACTCGCAGAAATGAACCCAAAAATCATGGGTATCACTCCTGCAATGCCTTCTGGTTCCTCACTTAACATAATGATGAAAGTCATGCCTGATCGGGCATTAGATGTAGGTATTGCAGAGCAACACGCTGTAACCTTTGCAGCAGGATTGGCAACTCAAGGCATGATACCCTTCTGCAATATTTATTCAAGTTTTATGCAACGCGGCTACGATCAAGTAGTACACGATGTAGCTATCCAAAAACTTCCCGTTATTTTCTGTTTAGACAGAGCTGGTCTTGCTGGTGCTGACGGACCTACACACCATGGCGCATACGATATCGCTTTCATGCGTTGTATTCCAAACATGGTAGTTGCCTCACCCATGAACGAATCCGAACTTCGAAATATGATGTTCTCTGCTACCACACATAGTGGCGGAGCTTATACTATTCGTTATCCTCGTGGCCAAGGCGTGATGCCAGTATGGAGAACACCCTTTGAAAAAATAGAAACAGGAGTTGGCAGAATCGTAAAAGAAGGAAAAGAAGTTGCCATTTTAACTTTTGGTCATATTGGAAACTATGCTGTAAAAGCCTCTCAAATATTGGCTACTGAAGACATCCTTCCAGCTCATTATGACATGCGTTTTGCAAAACCACTTGATGAAAAATTACTTCATGAAATTTTCAAAAAGTTCGATAAAATTATAACCCTTGAAGACGGTTGTCTCATGGGTGGATTTGGAACTGCTGTAATGGAATTTATGATGGACAATAATTATTCTGCTAAAATAGTTCGTCTAGGAATACCTGATAAAATAATCGAACACGGCGAGCAGCTTGAGCTTCATGCAGAATGCGGCTGTGATCCTGATAGTATTGTAAGAGAAGTAAAAAAGCTTATCACTAAGAAACCAGAAAAAGTGCTTTCTTAAAATGGCACCAATTTCACCGATAAAATTTAAAAAAATCTTATCGGTGTTTTTATTTAAATCCTCTTTAATGCTCGAATACAACGACTCTGGCAACGGTTTCCCTTTAGTGCTTCTCCACGGTTTCTGTGAAAATAAATCTCTTTGGAAATATTGCGAAAAAGAACTCGCAGCACACTACCGCGTCATCACTCCTGATTTACCGGGCTTTGGTGAAAGCAGGTTAGAAGACTCAGAAGTATCAATAGAATACTTTGCAGACAAAATCAATTCATTTTTAGATCGTTTAAAAATTGAAAAATGTATTTTGATTGGTCATTCGTTAGGAGGTTATGTTACCTTAGCTTTTGCAGAAAAATACAACGAGCGTCTAGCCGGTTTTGGGCTGTTTCATTCTACTGCATTTGCTGATTCGGAAACAAGAAAAGAAAGTCGAACTAAAACAATTGAGTTCATACAAAAATACGGTGTCCCAGTATTTGCACAATCCTTCATTCCACCATTATTTTCACTTCAAAATAAAACACTTCTTAAAACTGAAATAGAAGAACTTATTATAGCAGCTTCTTCTTCTTCAGAAATTGGAGTAATCGAAACAACGAAAGCAATGAGAGACCGAAAAGAACGTATTGATGTTCTAAAAAAGGCTACCATTCCCGTTTTATTCGTAATTGGGAAAAGAGACACCTCAATTCCAATTGAAAAGAGTCTAGAACAATGCTACTTACCAAAAAGAAACAGCGTTCATTTTATAGAAAATGCTGGTCATATGGGCATGATTGAAGAAAAATCAGAAACAATTAAAATACTTTTGAATTTTGCTGATTTTTGTCTGGAACTCAACTAATTTGAAAATACACCTATTTTATGAATGTTTTTCTTAGTTTAAATCTAGCTTAGCCTTTAATTTTTTATTATATTACAACTCATGCTTATACGAAAAATGGATGTTATTCTAATTTCTCGTTTCTATTATATAGCCTGATAAATTAATTTCCTTTAAGGAATAATAAGACAATGAAAGTTTCTACATCAGCACCATTTAAAATTATATACTCCTATTTGGAGCACGAATACCTAGGCTATTTATTAGAGGCCTATGCTATACAACTTGATCAAAATGGTAAACTAACCCTAAAGCATCAACACATCTCCGATAAAAATGCCAAAGAGTTTGCCGCAGGAATGGAGGAAGACGATTTTAAATTAATCAAACTTACCGAAACTATTTCGCAAGAAACAATTGTCAGAAAATTTTATAATAAAAAAGTAACTCCACAAGAATTCTTTTTAAAAGTATTTCATAAAGAAAAAGGAGATACCGCTATTCAGGATATGGTTCATTCTTATATTGAAACCAAGAAGAATGAAATGCTCCCAATGCTTCGTGACAAAATGCTTTTCGAAATGGGAAGTGATGGAGAGCCTACTTGGAAACATGTAACGGTACAACCAAACAAAGCTTCTGTGTTATTTCATTTCATGAGAAATGAAAATAATACACACTATTTTCCAACTATAAAATACGACGGGGAAAAAATAGATTTCCAATACCGAAACGCAATTATCCTCTGCAACTCTCCCGCTTGGTTAGTAGTAGAAGACAAAGTATATACTTTTGAAAAAGAAGTAGACGGAAATAAACTAAAACCTTTTCTCAAGAAAAAGTTTATTGAGATTCCAAAAAAAGTTGAAGAAACCTATTACGAAAAATTCGTTTCTTCTTTGATCGCATCTTTTGATGTACATGCAAAAGGTTTTACTATTAAATCTGAATTATACGAGCCCTCCCCTGTACTAATGTTTTCTGAGTTGGCGAAAGCTACCACAATGAGCATGTTTGGCAGTCAGACAGATGATATTGACGTATTGGAAGACAATGATAGCAGTATCGTATTTAGTTTATCTTTCCTATATGGTGAATTCACCTTTAGTGCTAACAACAATACTCCGTGTTATGTAAAAATGGAAAAGACGGAAGACTCCTACATCTTTCACAAAGTAAAAAGATCGGTGGAATGGGAACGCAAAATAATGGCAGACCTTAGTCTTCTTGGACTAGATATTAAAAATGGCAAAGCACTGCTCGAAAGACAAAAAGCATTTTCTTGGCTCAAACGAAATCAGGTTCCTTTGGCTGCTCTTGGCTTTAACATTAAACAAAACAGCAAGGATGAAAAAAAATATTTTGTTGGAGAATCTTCTATAAACCTTGAAGTAAAGGAAAACAACGATTGGTTTGATATAGAAGCGCTCATCCGATTTGGAGATTTCGAAATTCCCTTTTTACGAATCCGAAAATATATTCTAAAAGGTGTTACAGAATTTGAACTTCCAAATGGAGAAATTGCTGTAATTCCAGAAGAATGGTTTGCTCAATACAAAGAATTATTCGCCTTTGTAGACGACAACGAAGATTTACTTACGTTAAAAAAACACCACATAGCCCTTGTTGAAGAATTGCAAAATGGAAACCTTGCAAAAGTTAACATCAGCAACAAACTAGAAAAACTTCGCAACTTCGATACTATTGAAGATTTCCCATTACCAGAATTTTTTACTGGTTCGCTACGTCCTTATCAAAAGGCGGGATACAACTGGATGCAGTTTCTAAATAAATACAACCTAGGTGGCTGCTTGGCAGATGACATGGGTCTTGGAAAAACGGTTCAGACGCTTGCCTTACTTCAACAGCAAAAAGAAGGTGGTGCCTCTTCTGCGAGTTTACTAATACTTCCTACCTCACTAATATATAATTGGGAAATGGAAGCGAAAAAATTTGCACCGCAACTTAAAACATTTAATTATACAGGAATTCACCGCGAAAAAAATGTAGAACTTTTCGCAAATTATGATTTGGTTATCACTTCCTACGGAACAGCTAGAAGAGATATTGAATATTTAAAAAATTATTACTTTCACTACACCATACTAGACGAGTCACAAGCCATAAAAAATCCTGACTCTAATATAGCTCGTGCAGTAAAAGAATTGAAATGCAAACACCGTCTAATCCTTACGGGTACGCCGATCGAAAATAGCACCATGGATCTTTGGTCACAAATAAATTTTGTAAATCCTGGTTTATTAGGTACTGAAAGTTTCTTTCGCCGCGAATTCTTAAATCCAATAGAAAAGAAACATGACGAAGCAAAAACAAAACGTCTGTATTCCCTTATAAAACCTTTTATACTAAGAAGACACAAATCTCAAGTAGCTACTGAGCTTCCGCCTAAAGTAGAAAATATTCACTACTGTCAAATGTCTAAAAAACAGGAAGAAGAATACGAGCGAGTAAAATCACAATACCGCAATCAGATACTGGAATCTATTGAAGAAAAAGGCGTAAACGGATCGCAGATTGTTTTATTACAGGGCCTGACTAAACTTCGCCAAATTGCCAATCACCCTAAAATGGTAGACGAAAACTACGAAGGTGATTCTGGAAAGATGGAAGACATAGTACACATGATGACGAGTGCTCTGGGCGAGGACCACAAAATTTTAATATTTAGCCAGTTTGTAAAACACCTAACTATTTTCAGACAATACCTTGACAAAGCAAACATTAAATATGCTTATCTAGATGGTTCTACAAAAGACAGACAAGGGCAAGTAGAAGATTTTCAACACAGCGAAGACATTCGAATTTTCCTTATCTCACTAAAAGCCGGCGGTGTAGGATTAAACCTCACCTCTGCAGATTATGTATTTATTCTAGATCCTTGGTGGAATCCTGCTATTGAGCAACAAGCGATAGATAGAGCTTATCGAATAGGGCAGAAAAACAAAGTGTTCACCTACAAATTTATTACCAAAAACACTGTAGAAGAAAAAATATTAAACATGCAACGGGGCAAACAAAAACTTGCCAACGATCTTATCACTACAGAAGAAAGTTTTGTTAAAAATCTTTCCAAAGAAGATATACGTACTATTTTTGATTAAAAAATAATTTTTTTGTATTGCTAAATTTTATGAAAAAATATGTAAAAGGAACTGTTTATATTTTACTGATTTTTTTAACATGTGGTGTTTCTTATTATTCTATTTTCAATCACTACCCTTCTAACATACATGCATGGGCGCAAGCAGATCGTTATGCTCTTTCTCTTTGTTTTCTTGAAAACGGTTTTGATTTATTTCACCCTTGTACCTTCCACTACAACTTACAATTCCCCGCAAAAATACCACTTGTAATAGAAGACGGCATTACCGCTGTAGATTTCCCATTAAATGAATATTTAATCGCACTCATCATGAAAATAACAGGCAATACATCACCTGCTATTTTTAGACTGTATATTTTAATCTATAGCTTAATTGGTTTACTCTATTTATTCAAACTGTCTTACCTATTTTCAAAATCAACTTTTTATAGTTATGTGGTAGTTTGTTTTGCGTTATCGTCTCCAGTATTTTTTTACTACCAAATTAGCTTTCTTCCTTCTATCCCTTCTCTCGCTAGTCTTTTCATAGGCTTGTACTATTTCTTTAGATATAAAAACACTTCGGTAAATAGTAATTTATTTTTAGCCCTACTTTTTTTAACACTCGCCGCATTGTATAGGCTTCCTTTTGTTATTTTTCTTTTTTCTATTATTTTAATTCAACTACGAAACTTTGCAACTACGAAAAAAATAGTCTGGCAAGAATGCTTTATTTATATTTTTTCAATTAGTATTGTAGCTTCTTATTTTTGTTTTAACTCATTTCTTAGATATAAATACGGGTCGATTTTTCTCGGTGGAATTTTACCCGCCTCTTCTCCCTCTCAGTTTATTGAATTTCTTCTAACCTCCATGAATACTTGGGGCACACATTATTTTACTATATATCATTATTTATTACTTTTATTTTTAGTAGTCTGTTTCCTCTTTAGCATCAAGGCTCCCCATAATAAACCTTTGTATTTTTCCTTTATACTTTTTGTTTTTTTATCCGCCTTAGGTGTTTCCTTTTATTCCGTTCTGATGATTCAACAATTTCAAAACCACGACTATTACTTTCTCGATACATTTTACCCTATTCTTTTATTTGTTGCCTTAGTCTTTATAAGTACAATCAATTTTAAACAAAAAAGACAAATTCTTATTTACCGTATTAGCCTCAGCCTTTTTATAATGGGAAGTTTTTTTTCCTGCTTCAACACTTATACCCTTCGCACCTCAACAGGTCCTTGGGACGACACAGAAACAGAACGTATGAATTTTACCAACTCATCTGTCTTTTTAGACTCTGTAGGAATTTCAAAATCTGCTAAACTACTAGCCCTTGGTGTTCACAGCTCTAATCTCCCATTCATTTTAATGAAGAGAAAAGGTTATCGCATAATTAATACTTCAAAAGAAGCTATCACAAAAGCATTACTACTAGACTATGATTATATCGTTATGCAAAATGACAAGATATACAACGATATAATATGGAACTATCCTGATATCATTAATCAATTAAAAAAAGTATTCGAAAACGAACACTTGTCTATTTATACTAAACGTAATACACCAATTAACAGTTCTATTCTCGAATTTTTAAATTTTTCTAATAGTACAATAAAGACTACTACCACATTATCTTTTGACTCTATAGAAGCATATACATTCATAAAAAACAGAGGTCAGTTAACCGATTCAATTTACCATTCTAAACCACATTCAGAATGTCTTTCTTCAGCGTTTGGCTTAACAATAGAGTTAACAGAAAAAGAATTACCTTCTGCTAAACCATCCTATGGTCTCTATGAAGGATATTTCTTTTCTGAGAGAAAAAACACAAATGCTCTCTTCGTAATTTCTATCGAGGATAGTGCTTATAAAAATACATACTATAAAAGCTATCCACTAAACAACTATATACAACAGCAAAATAGTTGGTCTAAGGTCTCTATTGGCTTTGGGTTACCTGCATTAAAAAAGGGGGATAAAGCTTCCCTATATCTTTATAATCCTAACGCCGAAAGATTATTTTATGATGACATTCAGTTGCTTGTTCGGTAATTGAAAACTTTTATTTATATTTCATTACGTTAATACTATCCTATTTATGAAAATTCAGGAAACAGAAGAGTTTAAAAAATTCGTACGAAAAAAGTGGTCGGTATCGCTTATACTTGCCTCAATCATGCTTCTGGCTTATTTTGGTTTTATACTTACTGTTGCCTTTCGCAAAGAAATTCTCGCTACAAAAATAGGAGATGGTTTAACATTAGGCATTCCCGTAGGTCTTGGAATAATTATCTTAGCATGGGCGCTTACTGGAATATATGTTCGTTGGGCAAACAAACATTATGATAAAAAAGTAGAAGAATTAAAAAAGAAACTCTAATGAATTTAAATTATATACTACTCCAAGCCATTGCTGGTCCAAATTATTTGTCCGTAAGTATGTTTGTCCTTTTTGTTGCCATCACACTTTACATTACTTATTGGGCTGCAAAAAAAACAAAAACTACTTCTGAATTTTATGCTGCAGGCAGAAGCGTTACTGGTTTTCAAAATGGCCTAGCATTGGCAGGAGACTATATGAGTGCTGCATCTTTTCTTGGCATCGCAGGCATGGTGGCACTCAACGGCTACGATGGATTGATTTATTCTATTGGCTTCTTAGTCGGTTGGCCATTAATTATGTTTCTCATTGCGGAACCTTTGCGCAACTTAGGAAAATATACTTTTGCCGATGTAGTAGCTTTTCGCTTACAACAAAAACCTATTCGTATCGCTTCCGCAACGGGTTCGCTCATGACCATAACTTTTTACCTCATTGCGCAGATGGTAGGTGCTGGAGGATTGATCAGTAAATTGTTTGCACTACCCTACGAATATTCCATTTTCATTGTTGGCATCGTAATGACTACTTATGTATTGTTTGGTGGAATGCTTGCCACCACTTGGGTACAAATCATAAAAGCTATTTTACTTCTTGGAGGCGCTACTATTATCGTTATTTTAACATTGAAAGAATTCAACTTCAATCCAATTACCTTATTTGCAGCAGCTGCTGATAAATATTCAGACAACGTACTCTCACCGGGAAGCTATATAACAAATCCATTTGATGCCATATCGCTGGGACTAGCACTGATGCTTGGTACAGCTGGGCTTCCACATATCTTAATGCGTTTCTATACCGTACCTGATGCGAAACAAGCAAGAAAGTCTGTATTTGTCGCAACAGGTTTTATCGGATATTTCTATATCCTTACGTTTATCATTGGTTTTGGTGCTATGGTTTTAGTAGGTAGAGATATCATATCAAGTGGTGGTACCGATAAAAGTGGAAACATGGCAGCTCTTATGCTTGCTAACGTAACTGGTGGATCAGGTTTTATGGGTTTCATTGCAGCAGTAGCTTTTGCAACAATCCTTGCAGTAGTAGCAGGGTTGACGCTATCTGGCGCTTCTACCATTTCACACGATCTATATGTGAATGTTGTAAAGAAAGGAGTTTCTGACGAAGCAGGAGAAGTAAAGGTAGCAAGAATCGCCACTATTGGACTTGGTATTTTATCAATTCTACTAGGTCTTATTTTCAAAGGTCAGAACGTAGCATTCATGGTTGGTTTGGCTTTTTCAATAGCAGCAAGTGCTAATTTCCCCGCCTTACTTTTATCTATCCTATGGAAAAATTTCACAACAAAAGGTGCTGTGGCAAGCATAGTAACAGGAGCATCGCTCTCGCTACTACTGATTATACTAAGCCCTACGGTGTGGGTCGATCTTTTTAAATTTGAAGAAGCCATTTTCCCATTAAAAAATCCCGCAATCGTTTCATTGCCATTGGCATTTTTAAACGGCTATATTTTCTCAAAACTATTTAAGGAAAAAGAAGCCGCAGAGAAATTTGAATCAGAAAAAATTAGAACTTATTTGGGAGTTGGGTCGGAATAATAAATTATTGGAAAATAAAATTTTTATTGAAATAACACAGAATATTTTTCAAACAAACGTTAGAAAAACTTAATATTATTCCCTACCACCATTTTTAAATTCACTAAACGTACCAATCACAAGCATTACAAAAGCAATAACTATGGCCGTTGTGGTAAGTAAAAGATCTATATTTTCCATTTTACTTTTGTTTTTTTAAATGAATATAAATTAGAAGCAAAAGCATTGTTGGAGGCCACAAACCAATAAATATAGCCTTGTCATGGTCTTTTACAATTAAATAATAATATTCCGATACGAATATCATTACAATAGTTATTGCCAATATTACCAATTCAGATTTTTTGAATTTATCTAACATAATTTTACTTATCAATAAGTTCCCCCGTCCATTTTAATATACGTTGAATATAGAAATAATTTAGAACTATTTGTTCAATGATATAGTGAAATAAAATTTATCTTCTCTTCCTCAATTGATTCCGCCTGCTAAAAAATTCAGCTCCCATTTTATTGTAAGTACAAAATTCCTTTTTATGTTTATATTTACTAAAGAAGGATAACCATTTGTTGTTACATGTGGCATCCTACAAGAAATACTTACTTAAAAATAAACCTTTATGCACCCATACATAAATACCCACAAAGATCGCTTCCTTTCCGAACTCTTTGATTTACTTCGTATCCCCTCTGTTAGTGCAGATAGCCGACATAAAGATGACCTTAGAAAAACAGCTGAATTTGTAAAAGAACAATTACTTAAGGCTGGAGTAGTAAAAGCCGAGTTGTGCGAAACGGCTGGTTTTCCTATTGTTTACGCCGAAAAAATTATTGACAAAAACCTTCCTACCGTTCTGGTATACGGCCATTATGATGTGCAGCCACCTGATCCTTTGGATTTATGGTTGTCACCGCCTTTCGAACCTGAAATTAGAGACGGAAAGATATTTGCCCGTGGCGCTTGCGATGATAAAGGACAAATGTATATGCATATAAAAGCATTAGAAATGATGTTGCAGACTACAGGACTTCCCTGCAATGTAAAGTTTATGATTGAAGGAGAAGAAGAAGTTGGCTCTGATAATCTTGGTAAATTTATAGCCCTTAACAAAGAGAAACTTCAAGCAGATATTATTCTTGTTTCTGACACCAGCATTTTCTCTAACGAAGTCCCTACTATATGTGTGGGGCTCCGAGGGCTTAGCTATTTAGAGGTAGAAGTAACAGGACCAAATCGCGATCTTCATTCGGGTATGTATGGAGGAGCAGTAGCCAACCCTATCAATATTCTTTGCGAAATGATTGCTTCACTAAAAGACGAGAACAATCATATTACCCTTCCAGAATTTTACAAAGATGTTATTGAGCTCACTGAAGCCGAGCGAGAAGAACTCAACCGTGTACCTTTTGTTATAGAGGACTATAAAAAGGCATTAGACATTCAAGAAGTAGATGGCGAAAAAGGGTATAATACTCTTGAGCGTGTGTCTATTCGTCCTACCCTTGATGTAAATGGCATTTGGGGAGGCTATATTGGCGAAGGTGCTAAAACAGTATTGCCATCAAAGGCAACTGCAAAAATTTCTATGCGCCTTGTTCCTAACCAAGATCCCGATAAAATAACTACCCTTTTTACAAATTATTTATTTTCCATAGCACCTCATTCCGTAAAGGTGAAAGTGACACCACATCATGGAGGTGAACCAGCCTTAACTCCTACTGATTCTATTGCCTTCATGGCAGCCAGTAAAGCATTTGAAGAAGTATGGGGCAAAACACCTATTCCGATGCGCTCGGGAGGAAGTATTCCCATAGTTAGTCTTTTTGAAAAAGAGCTGGGACTCAAAACAGTTTTAATGGGCTTCGGACTTGACGAAGATGCCATTCATTCGCCTAACGAAAGCTATAGAGTAGAAAATTATTATCTTGGCATCGAAACAATTACAGCGTTTTATAAGAATTATGCAAAACTGAGTAGTAAATAGGTCCCATGTAAGGGAATTATTTGCCAAACCATACTGTTTATTGGCAGAATGATATTTCTGTACTATATTTGAACAGATTCAGTAATTATAATTTTATGCGTCTTTTACTAGTAATTATTTCGTTCCCCATCTTTGTACTTTGCGCTCATGCACAAACGGCGAAACCTATTCGCTGGTCTTTTGCTTTGTCCAAAAACGAAGTAAAACAAGGTGATATCGTTGAAATAATTATGAAAGCTGAAATTAACAGTGACTGGTATCTTTATTCTTCAGACTTTAGTCCTGAACTTGGCCCCACTGTTAGTTCAATAACTTTTACTGAAAATGGCAGTTATAAAACCATAGGAGCACTTAAAGCTATTGGCGCAAAAGAAAAATACGATTCTCTTTGGGAAGGGAAAATAAAATACTTCGTGAAAACTGGAGAATTCAGACAAAAAGTAAAAATTCTAACTATAAATCCTGTGATTAAAGCAATCTTGAGTTACCAAGTTTGCAGCGATAAAGAAGGTAAGTGTATTCCATACGATGAAACGATTTCGTTTAACAATTTAAAGGTGATTGCCATGGCAATAGAACCTGATAAACAGGCTGCGGTTGAAGTAAAGGCGGTTTCAAAAATCGATAATCCTTCGGTAAAAACAACTGTTCCTTCAAAAAGTAATTTGTCAGCATTAGAAGCAGAGAAAGAAAAACTTGTTCAGAAAGACGGCAAAGGAAATGATATTGCTGTAGATCAATTAAAAAAATTTTCTCAGAAATACGGAGGTGATAAGTGAAAAGAATTTTATTATTAATTAGTACATTATTTTTTTTCAATCTTTCTTTTGCACAAACTATTCAGATAGAAAAAACTGAATTAAAAGAAACAGCGAAAAATATTGAGAATCTTGTAAAGAGAGATAGTCTCAATTCGTTGATAATTCAGGAGCTTAAGAATAAGTTAGAAGCTAAAGAAGAAATCAGTGTAGTATCTCCGGTGATTATTTCTGAATCTCCTGCAACCGAAACAGACGAAGAGTCAATATGGATTTATATTTTCTCTGCCATTGGTCTTGGCTTATTAGCACTTTTAATGCCCTGCGTTTTCCCAATCATTCCAATGACAGTGACTTACTTTCTGAAGAACAGTAAGTCAAGAAAAGAAGGAGTAACAAATGCTTTTTTATATGGACTAAGTATTGTTGTAATCTATACCTCAATGGCCGTTATTCCTGCATTATTTTTAGGAGAAGATTTTGCCATTGAACTTAGTTCAAATTGGTTTATAAATAGTTTATTCTTTGCCGTATTTATATTATTTGGACTATCCTTTTTAGGAATGTTTGAAATAACTTTGCCAGCAAGTTTTGTAAACAAGGCAGACAGACTCTCTGAGAAAGGGGGATTTCTAGGAATCTTCTTTATGGCATTTACGTTAGTTTTGGTTTCGTTCTCTTGCACCGTACCTTTTGTTAGTAGTGTTATAGTAACAATTGCAAGTGGAAATATTTGGAAACCAATCATAGGAATGTTGATTTACTCCATCACCTTTGCAATCCCTTTTGTCTTATTTGCCATTTTCCCAACCTGGTTAAAATCACTTCCCAAATCAGGGAGCTGGATGACCGTTTTAAAGGTTATTCTTGGTTTTATAGAAATTGGTTTCGCTTTCAAATTTCTAAGTGCAATTGATTTAAGTTATGGATTAGATTTTTTCTCAAGAGATATTTTCATTGCTATTTGGATAGCCTTAGCTTTTGCTTTAGGATTATACCTGCTAGGCAAAATAATGTTGCCGCATGACGAAGAGGTTAAAAGAATTGGAGTACCCCGATTAATGTCTGCTGTGGCTGCTTTTGCCTTTGGTATCTACTTAATACCCGGATTATTTGGCGCTCCTTTGAATTTCCTTTCTGCCATTCTACCTCCTGCGGATTACCATTCATTTAATCTTAAAGAAATAATAAGAGATGAAGTAAAAACTATAGACTACCGCGATGGAAAAAAGACTTCAACGCTTCCAGAAGAACCTCTTTATGGAAATCTCTTAAAACTTCCTCACGGATTGGAAGGATATTTTGACTACGATCAGGCTATGCGTGTAGCTGTAAAACTAGGCAAACCTGTATTCATAGACTTTACAGGAAAAAATTGTGGCAACTGTAGAAAAATGGAAAATGATGTTTGGTCAGATCCTGCTGTTTTATCAATTCTTAAAAATGATTTTTTAGTAGTTGCCTTGTATGCAGATACAAAAAATATTGATCTTCCTGAAACAGAAAATTATGTAGACTCTAAAGGAAATAAAGTCACTAAATTATATAAGAAAAATCTTGACATCGAATTAAAATTAGGTGATGTAGCACAGCCTTATTATGTATTGCTAAACCCTTTTACAGGGGAAAAACTTGTTAAGAAGTCAATTGGTTACGAACCTGACGTAAATAAATTCGTAGAATACCTCGAACAAGGTAAAAAGAATTTTAAATTGTATCAAAAATAACCGATAAACGAACTAGTTAAAATCTAAGTAACATGAAACATTTTCTGATTGTAAGTGCTGTAGTATTTTTATCACTAACTGGATTTTCGTCTTGTAAAAAAGCTTATCGCTGCGTTTGTCAAGATGGCTTAGTTGTGAATCCTTATCAACACAAACTAAACAAATCTGATGCAAATGCTGAAAAAGCAAATTGTGAATTTACACCAGGTTGTGTGTTCGAAAGAGATAAATAATTATAATGAAAGTTTCCATTGTTAGAAAAGCAAAGCTAGAAGATATAGCTTCTGCATCAGGAGTGGAAGTAGTAGATGGCATAATTTATATTCTTTCTGATGATTCGTCTTGCCTCTATAAAATCAAGCACGACCTTACGCTGCTCGATAAAATTGTGCTGTACAACTCCACAGCTGAAAATCCTGAACACATACCAAAACCTGACAAAGCGGACCTCGAATGTATGGGGCAACTTTCGATCAACGGCTACAAACATTTATTACTTCTGGGCTCTGGCTCTAAAAGCCCACATAGAGATAAAGGGTTTCTGGTAAAACTTCCAACCAACTACAACAAAAAACATATAGTATGGGATATGAATTGTACTTCGTTGTACAATCTTCTTCGCAGCCACGATGAGATCACTACCAACGGGGAAATTAATCTGGAAGGCCTCGCATTTGGTCAAGAAAAAGTTTACCTGCTTAATAGAGGAAACCCTGCTGGCAGCATCAATACATTATTAAGTTTCGGCAAAGCAGAATTTATTGAATATATTCAAGGACACACCGAAGGCATTCCGTTCCCCTCCATTCATCCTATAGAATTACCAGAACTCTATGGTGTAAAAACAGGCTTTTCGGGGGGTGACATTTTTGACAATCAATTTTGGTTTACTTGTTCAGCCGAAAATACTAGTAATTCCTATGACGATGGAGAAGTTAAAGGAAGTATGTTAGGTATCCTTAAAATTAAGGAGGAAAGTAATGGGCGGTATCTTGAAGAAAGAATTCAATTGACCGCTATTACACCGTTTTTAGAAGATGGACAGCCCTTTTTAGGTAAAATAGAATCTATCTCTATTTATGAAAAAGACAAAGAAAGTGTTTATACTGCTATTGCGGTAACTGACAACGATGGTAAACCTTCAGAATTGCTCTTATTAGACATTCAATTATAACTATAATTAAACACCCTTTAAATAAGATTCTAACTTTTTCGTTCTACCTTGGTAAAACTTACACATTCATTTATTAAATTTGATTAAAATTCACTCTATACGTTATTATGAAAAAAGCACTTAAAATTTCAGGGATTGTACTACTTGTTCTTTTAGTATTATTGTTTACTCTCCCATTTTTATTTAAGGATAAAATAAAAGAAAAACTTGACAGCGAAATCGCTAAGAGTATCAATGCTAAAGTTTTTTATGACGCAGACCAATTTAGTCTTACCATTTTCAGAAACTTCCCTAACCTTACACTTTCCCTAGGAAATTTTGGTATGGTAGGAAAAGCAGACGGTTTTGCTGGAGATACGCTTATGAATGTAAACCAGTTTAAAATTGTACTCGACATAATGAGTGTGATTAACGGTGATAAAATAAAAATCAAGAGTGTCCTTCTTAATCAGCCTTATATTGTGACCCGATATACTAAAGATGGAAAATTTAGCTGGGACATTACTTTTCCAGACACTGCAACTGTAAAGCCTACCGAAGCTGAAGAGCCTAGCAAATTTGCAATCAATGTAGAGAAATGGGCTATAGAAGACGGTACTATTATTTATGACGATCCTACCATGCCGGTTTATGCTCGCCTCAATCATTTTGATCACAGCGGAAGTGGTGATATATCAGAAGCTATCTACGATATAACTACCTACACAAAATCTCCAGAAGTATTGGTAACATTTGACGGCATTACTTATCTCAATAAAGTACTTGTGGAAGTAAAAGCAGACATGAACATCAACATGACTGAATCAAAATATACTTTCAAAGACAATGAATTTACAATTAACAATTTCAAATTTGGTTTTGATGGAGTCTTAGCTATGCCAGATACTAACATCAGTATGGATATAAAATATGCCGCAAAAGAAACCGCTTTCAAAAATCTGATTTCTCTAGTACCATCAATTTTTATGAACGGTTATGAAAACCTTAAAACAGAAGGTATAATTGGTTTTGATGGTTATGCTAAAGGAGTTTACAACGCAGTATCAATGCCTGCCTTCGCAGTTAATCTAATGGTTAAAGATGCGATGATGCAATATCCTGATTTACCTACTGCAATGAAAAATATCAATATGGATTTGAAAATAGAAAGCAAAGACGGTGTAATCGACCATACCATTATTGACTTGAAAAAATTCCACGTTGATTTTGGGACAAATCCTATAGATGCAGAAGCCTATGTTAATGGAATGAACCCATACGATATTCAAAAAGGCAATTTAAAGGCTCAAGTAAAACTAGAAGAAGTAACTAAAATGTTTCCATTGGATAGTTTAACGCTGAAAGGACTTTTTGGTATTAACGTTAATGTAAAAGGGAAATATAGTGAAACTCAAATGCCACAAGTAGTTGCTGCTGCTACTCTGAAAGATGGTTACGTAAAGTACGATGGCTTTGCGGAAGCATTAGAAGAAGTAAACATGAAAGCTTCTGCCAACAGTGATGGTAATATGAAAACATCTTCTGCAATTTTAGAATACCTTAAATTGAAATTAGACAAAGAGCCTTTTGAACTTTCTGCTAAAGTGCTCAATTTTGATGATCCAAATTATGATGCGATTTTCAAAGGCTCTATTGATCTTGCAAAAATGACAAAATTATTCCCAATAGAAGGAACTACTCTTAGCGGAAAAGTTATAGCAGACATCAAAACAAAAGGAATAATGTCAGATGTAACTGCGGGAAAATATACCAATACCTCTACGAACGGTACGATGGATATTACCAATCTTAACTATGTAAGTGCTGCTGATCTTCCACAAGGATTTGGAATGTCTACCGCTAATTTTGTATTCACTCCTGAAAAAATAGAAATCAAAAAAATGATTGGTAATGCTGGCAAAAGCGATATAAATGTAAGTGGATATTTTTCTAATTACATGGGTTATTTGTTTGGCGGAAAAGATACAACCATTCATGGCAGAATGAATTTTAACTCAAAGAAATTTGATGTCAACGAATGGATGACAGAAGATTCAACTGCTCCTGCTGCCACTGCTGCTGAAGAGCCTATGACAGTTTTAGAAATTCCTAAAAATATTGACTTTGTTCTTACTTCAAACATCACTACAGTACTCTACGACAATATGACACTTACTAATATGGTGGGTGATATTATCATGAAAGATGGGATAGCAAGAATGAGTGGAATAAAATTTGGTTTATTGGAAGGTACCGTAGGGATGAATGGAACCTATACTGCAAACAACATAAAAGCTCCTTATTTTGACTTTGATATGGATGTGAAAGAAATTGGTATTAAAGATGCCTTTAAAACATTCAACACCGTTCAAAAATTAGCTCCTATGGCAGAAAATATGGAAGGTAAATTTTCTACCGTCTTGAAATTAAAAGGAATTCTAGGTCAAGACATGATGCCGATATATAATTTACTTAATGGACAAGGTGTAATGCTATTGCAGTCTGCCTCTATTAAAGAAAACAAAGTACTAGCTGGTCTTGCTACACTTACTAAAAACAATTCTTTAAATCCATTAAATATTAAAGATCTAAAAATTAAATACAAAATAGAAAATGGTAATTTAGTTGTAGATCCTTTTGATTTAAATGCTGGAGATGTTAAAATGAATATTGGTGGTTCAAATTCCCTTGAAGGAGCTTTAAATTATAAAATTAAAATGGATATGCCTGCTGGTGCAGCGGGTACTGCAGTTAATGGTGCGTTAAGCCAAATAACAGGAAAAACAGTTACAGGAAATCAAAACATAAAAATCAACTTTAAAGTTGGAGGTACTGTTACTAAACCTTCTATCACACCAGAAGGAGGATCTGCTGCCAATGTTGTGAGCGATGTAAAAGAACAACTTGTGGACAAAGCAAAAGAAGAATTAGACAAAGCAAAAGCCGAGGCCGAGGCAAAATTGAAAGCGGAAGCAGATAAAGCAAAAGCTGAAGCAGAGGCAAGATTGAAATCTGAAGCAGATAAAGTAAAAGCTGAAGCAGAGGCAAAAGCAAAAGCTGAACAAGAAAGATTGAAAAAAGAAGCTGAAAAGAAAGCCAAGGAAGTTTTGAAAAACAAATTTCCCAAACTTTAATTTTTCTTTAAAAATATAAAAAAAGCCCTTTGACTTTCAGAGGGCTTTTTTATTTCTACAAAACAAGCTCTTAATATGACTACTAAATATGGGGTACCATGGTTGTTGATAATAGTGATGTTTTTTTGTACTACAACTATAAATGCACAAACAATGACAGCAATTGATATACTTAACAATCTTATACCTTATCAAAAATTATTGCATGAAATTTCATCTAAAGAGAGCGCTACCTTAAAAAATAAAGTAGGTTATGTTAGTTCCTGTTGTCGTGTCAAAAGTCAATATGCTTTTATTACTTTAGAACTGGATTATCTAACAAACGAAACCATAGATCAAGCAAGCCCTACTAGAAATAGATACTGTCAAATAAAATTCCAAAACAGCAACAATCAAATTTCAGTTAATGAATTGTATTGTGAAGATAAATCAAGAACGAATGATATAGAAAAAATTATCAAAGAAAACAAAACGATTACTACTGCTTTATGGAATTCTAGTGCTGAGACATCATTTTATTACAGCAAAACAATTACCAACTACCTGCTTATAGCCGATAGGATTGCCGTTGAAAGTACTAACTGTACAAGTGGAGACAATTATAGCCCGGGGAATTTTAGTGAAATTTCTATAGACGATTCCTTTATCATTTTGAGTCAACTAAATTATATGAATTCCAGATCTCTTGATCATAAAAATGATTACTCCTTAAGAAAACTTGAATTCATACTTCCTCTTTCCAACAAGATAAAAACGCCCCATTACTTTGGACAGCAAATTGGAGAGATGCTTATTGAGTTTTCAGATAGCTCTTCTGAAAATAATAAATCTTGTGGAAAGAGGATAGAAGAAAAAATCACTCAGGAAAAACTGTCTTTTGAGCAGAAATAACAAAGGTTACTGGATTTAACCATTTTTGCAAAGGGCAAAATAAATCTTTATTTTGCATCAGAATATTCTATAAAATCAATAAGACCCTAATAATTATAACATGAGAAAGAAAATAGTAGCCGGTAACTGGAAAATGAATAAAACCTTGGACGAAGGTCTTGCCTTAGCGTCAGAAGTAATTGCAATGGTAAAAGACGAAGTAAAAAACGATGCTCTGGCTGTACTATGTACTCCTTTTATTTCTTTATATAGTGTAGGAAAGCTAGCGGAAGGCTCTTCAGTAGCCGTAGGTGCACAAAACTGTTACGATAAAGAATCAGGAGCTTATACTGGTGAAATTTCAGTATCGATGCTAAAATCTATTGGTACAAAATATGTAATTCTTGGACACAGCGAAAGAAGAGAATATTTCTTAGAAACAAATGCGCTTTTAGCGGCAAAAGTAAATGCCGTTTTGAAAGCAGGTCTTACGCCAATTTTCTGTTGTGGTGAATCTTTACAACAAAGAGAAAAAGGAATACATATTGATTTTGTAAATAGCCAACTTACTGAAAGTCTTTTTCATCTTTCAGAAGAAGAGTTTAAAAAAGTAGTAATAGCCTATGAACCAATTTGGGCAATAGGTACAGGTGTAACTGCCTCTAAGGAGCAAGCACAAGAAATGCATGAAAAAATCAGAACGCATTTGGCAAGTAAATATGGCAAAGCTGCTGACGAAACATCAATTCTTTATGGTGGAAGTTGTAAACCTGACAATGCTAAGGAGTTATTTGCTTGCAAAGATATAGATGGCGGACTTATAGGTGGAGCCTCTTTAAAAGCTAGAGACTTTGTTGATATTTTAAAGTCATTTTAATCTTACTATACCACTACCAAAACCACAAAAGTCAACTACCGATTATTACCATACCTTCGGCAGTTTGATTTTTGTGGTTTATAATTATCTAACCCATGCGTTTTATAGAAGTAAAAATTATTGCCTCTTCTGAATTATCAGAATTACTCATAGCCGAACTTGTAGAAATTGGTTATGATTCCTTTCAGGAGACCGATAGCGGATTGGATGGCTATGTTGAACAGGATGTTTTCAATGAAACACAGCTACAAGAAATACTCAACAGATACGCTTCTGAAGTTTCTATTCCCTACACTTTTGGTCTTTTAGAAGACAAAAATTGGAACGAAGAATGGGAGAAAAATTTTCAACCCGTTATAATTGGTGAAGATTGTATTGTACGAGCTTCATTTCATACTCCTGAAAAACCATTTCTATACGACATTGTAATTAACCCAAAAATGTCTTTTGGAACCGGTCATCATGAAACTACTTCTATGATGATAGCCAATCAGTTAGAAATAGACCATAAAGGGAAAACAGTAATGGATGCTGGAACAGGAACTGGAATTCTGGCTATTATGGCCTCAAAACTGGGAGCATCGTTAATTAATGCTTTTGATGTAGAAGATTGGGCCTTTGAGAATTTAAAAGAAAATGCTACCTTAAACGGCTGTTCAAATATTCTTATCGGAAAAGGGGATATTAGCCAAGTAGAGTTAAATGAAAAAGAATATGATATTGTTCTAGCCAATATAAACAGAAATGTTTTGATGGAAGAACTTCCAGAATATTCCAAAAGACTTAAATCTGGGGGAACAATGGTACTAAGTGGATTTTATATAGAAGATATTCCTATGCTTAAAGAAAAAGCAGAAACGGTAGGCTTAAAAATGATTTCCAATAAAGAAAAAAATAAATGGGCTTCGCTCGTTTTTGTTAAATAATTAAACATTTAAGAGATGTTAAACAGGTTAAGAATAGTGTGTATAATTGCGTTTGCTTGCATATGTAATTTATCCAATGCTCAATATAAATTTTCTTCTGATCCGGCTGCGTTTGTACAAGATATAAACACAATGATGGCCAACACTAAAAATCCAATTGCGATAGAGACTGCTTCTGCATTTGGAACTACGCTCAGCTCCTATTCTCCTGTACAACAGAAAAAAATAATTGATATTTGCCAAAAGCTTAGCAAATCAAAAAAGGCAAAGTCTCACCCAAATTTCACAGACCTTTTTATTACTTTATCTGTTGCAAAAACAAAACAACTTAGCAATGAAAATATTGATTCCTTGCTATTTATTACAGACAAAGTAATTGAGCTTTACGATGGGAAAACTGTTCAATTCTACCTAACTACAATCCGAAATTTTCTAGAAAAAAATCTTTTATATAGTTCTAATTACAATAGACTTAGAATGAGTGGAGGGAGTTTCTCTTTCAAATTTATTCAAGCAAAATCTTCGAATGGGGCTATGGAAGATTTCGAACTTCCTACTGAAGAACCAAAGGTAGACACTACCAAAAAATCAATTGTAGAACAACAAAATGATTTCTTTAGCGATTGGGATACACCTGCTGAGGAAGATAACGGCAATGGCACCATTGCGGATCCTACAGAAGACCAAAATGTATTTGATGTTGGCTATAATTATCCTCTTCAACCCACTATAGAAGGTCCTGTAATAGAATTTAAAAATATTGATTTGGCATTTGCTTCAAATACCGACTCTGCTATCATTAAAGGAGCAAGTGGCTCTATGATGCTTAAAAGTGGATTGTTTGTAGGAAAAGGTGGAGTTATGGATTGGTCAATTGCGGGTGCACAACCAGGTGAAATTACTGCTGAACTAAGAGAATACAATTTCCCTGTAAAAGCTATACGAGTTATATCGGAAGGTGCAAAACTAAGTTACAAGGCCCGTACAGATTCTATTATAGAAGGAATTTTTGAATACCGTGAAAATAAAAACAAGGCTAAAATAGCACCTTCCTTTCCAAGGTTTATTTCTTTCAGAAGTGATGTTGACATAAAAGGTCTTGATAAAAATATTCTTTATAAAGGAGGTCTTTCATTATCAGGTAAAAGAATTTATAGTTCTTCAATAGATCAAGGCTTTTCTACCATAGAAATTCAGAAAGATGGAGTAACAAAAGTAAAAGCAATTGCAACTAAATTTGAACTTGGCGACAGTCTTATTACTTCCAATTTTGCCAGTATGGCCCTATATATAGACGAAGATTCTATTATACATCCTGGAACAGTTTTCAAATACAATAAATCCAAATCGCTGGTTAGGATCACCAAACAAGCGAGCTTTAATTTCGCTCCATTTATTGATAGCTATCACAAGTTAGAAATTATTACGGATGTGATCTTTTGGGATATGAATAAAAATGAAATTGAATTTAACATCGTAACCGCCAAAAATCAGATTCCTGCTACTTTTGAATCAGAAGAATTTTATCACGATGACAAATACATGAGACTAAGAGGGCTTTATCGTTTTCACCCACTTCAAGTAGCTGTTAATTATGGAGACAAAAATAAAATAAATGAATTTTACGCTGGCGATGTAGCTACGAGTATGGGCCTTGAAGTAAATACTTTTAAGGGTGCTATGGTTCAATTAATGAAACTTGGCTACATAGACTATAATAGCACAACAGGTTGGATTCATTTACGACCTAAAGCAAAACATTATTCCCTTTCTAGCAAAAATAAAAAAGATTATGACAACATGACATTTGTGTCGTTAAGTCCTGGAGCCGTAAATGCAACCTTAAATCTGGAAACGCACGAACTTTTTGTACGTGGTGTTGACAGAATTTATATTTCCGATTCTCTTAAAGTAAATATTGTTCCTGACAACAAACAAATAAAAATTCAGAAAAACAGAAACTTTAAATTTGATGGTAGCATCAATACGGAGACCTTCAAATTTGTTGGAAAGAACTTTGAATTCGTGTACGATACATTCCTTGTACACATGCCCCAGATCGACCAGATTAAACTTGCTGTAGTAAACAAGAAAAAAAATAAAGTTGGGGATACTACTTCTTCCAAATCTAGGGTATTAGGAAACGAACTTCGATATTCTTCTGGTACTTTATATATAAATAAGCCCGACAATAAATCTTCTAGAAAAAAAATTCCGCAATACCCAATATTTGATGCTACATCAGGGGCGTCTGTTTATTTTAATAAGAAAAACATCAACGGAGGTGTGTATGACACTACTGTGCAATTTAAAATTCCCCCTTTCCGTCTCGACAGTTTGAGTTCTGATGACCCACATACCATAGGATTTGAGGGAACATTCAAGTCAGGTGGAATTTTTCCAGAATTTAAAGAAAAGTTGATTGTTATGCCCGATTTTTCTCTCGGTTTCAAACACAAAGTTCCTAAGGATGGTTATCAGCTTTATGAAGGTACGGGAAAATATTATAGTACGGTTTCGCTAGATAATAAAGGGATTAGAGGCGATGGAGAGATTCGTTATTTGTCTACAACACTTTGGTCAAAAGATTTTATCTTTTTTAAAGATTCTGTAAAAACGGAAGGTACTAGAACTGTTACAAAAGAAGGAACACATCATGATGCTGCACAAGGCACTACTTTCCCGAAAATGAAAGTTACAGATTATCGATTACGTTGGTTGCCAAGACCTGATAGTATGTTTATCTCCAATAGTAAACAACCTATCGTACTTTATGATAGCACAGCAACGATGATAGGTACAGCAAACGTAACTAAAAATGGTATGTTGGGAAAAGGTGTTTTATTTACTAGAGGATCTGTTTCTGAATCTTATAAATTCCATTTTGAACAACAAAAATTTGAAGCTAGAAATGCCAAATTTAAAATCGAATCGGAAGATCCTGAAAAACCAGCTCTTAGTGGGATTGATGTAAAACTTGCCTTTGACCTTGTAGGAGGTATTGCAAAATTCAACCCCGAGGTAGAAGGCGTTGCGAGTAACTCTTTCCCTTATGTTCAATATAAAAGTTCTCTGCAAGAAGGAGAGTGGGATCTTAAAAAGAAAATCGTAACATTAGTTAAACCAGAAAATGCGGATATAACTAAATCTTATTTTTATTCAACAAAACCTGACCAAGACTCCTTAGTTTATTTTGCTACAAAAGGGGTATATGATATTCCTAAACAGATTTTAAACATCAGTGGTATTCCATTTATTAAAGTAGCAGACGCGATTATCTATCCAGATAGTGGAAAGGTGACTATTGAACAAAACGCTTTAATGACTACACTACAAAAAGCGACTATAGATATTGACAGTGTAAAAAAATACCACCATTTATACGATGGTACGATTGACATTACTTCACGATTAAAATTCGGAGGAGTGGCAACATACCGTTATGTAAACTTAGGAGACGATACTCTTTCTATTAAATTCCAAGATTTTAGATCTGAACCTGGACGTAAAAAGAAAGAAGGTATGCACACTGTTGCTACTGGACTTGTGAAAGAAGATGATAATTTATTTATTGGGCCTAAAATAATATACAAAGGCAAAGTAGTAATGTATGCTGAAAGCCCTTATCTAGTATTTGATGGATATATTAAACTCGATCTAAAAGGAGCACTTAATTATTCCGAGTGGCTCAAATATAATAATGATGGAGAAAATAAACTCGTTAAAATTGACCTTCAAAATGCAGTGTCAGATAATGGAGTACCTCTATCTACAGGTATGCATCTTGACAAAAAAACAAATCAGCTATATACTAGTTTCATTTCTAAAAAAGTAACTCAAACGGATCCCGATTTCTTTATAGCCGATAAAGCGTTCGAATATAATCTTGACTCCAATGATTTCCGCGTAGGTAATGCAGAAAAATTTGAGGGAAAAACTTATGCAGGGAACAATATGCGCTATAATGACTCTACCTCTGTCTTACATTCTAGTGGTAGATATACATTACTTCAAGAAGATGACAAAAACACAAATGTAAAACTGATTTGTTCAGGAAAAAGTGTTGCCTATCTTAAGAATAACGATTATAATTTCAACACGCTTCTTTCTTTCAATGTAGCAATGAATAGCAAAATAACTACTGCTATGGCCCTACAAATGAAAAACGCTTGTGATGTTCTTCCTTATGATTCTATCTATAATCCAGATCAACAATTAATTGACAACAATGAACTACTAGGTAAGATCGCGGCTATTGTAGGACAAAATGGGCTTACAAACTACCAGTCAAAAATGAGCCTTGGCGCTGCATCACTTAATAGCTTAACTAGTGAAATGGCAAAATCAATTACTTTTTCAAAGGTGAATTTAAAATGGTCAAGCGATTACAAATCTTTTTACAGTGTTGGCAAAATAGAACTTGCAGGAATTCTGAAAACTGAAATAAAAAAATCAATTAATGGCTTTATTGAAATACGAAAAACTAATAAAGGAGATGTCATTAATATTTACATGGAGCCTACTCCCAATAATTGGAATTTTATTACCTATTCCGACAATCGACTCGCTTGTGTTAGCTCAAGCGAAGATGTAAATATCGCCATTAAAGGAAAATCAAAAGGCGAAATGGCAGACCGTTCTAAATTCTATTTCGTAGCTGCCGAACCTATTGAAAAACAAAAATTTCTTCATGAATTTAAAAATCATTATTTAAATGAATCAGAAGAACAGATTGAAAAAGAAGATATTCAACAAGAACAAGATCT
>JANOTP010000084.1:0-21842 GCA_031416415.1 Cytophagales bacterium
CAATACCATGATTAAAGGAATTTCTATAAAACCTGCAGACCCAGGTAACGGATGTACCTCAAATGTTAGTGTTGTAAACGGTACAATAGTAATCAGAAATCTAAAAATAAATAACGGTACATGTGCTGTAACCACAACCCCTACAACTTTCTGCGGAGATTTTAGTACTTCAACAGGTCTAAGCGAATACGATCCAAATAACAAACAAACCTATTCAGTTGCCTCAAACGAACTGACAATTAACTATGCAGATGCCGTTGTATATGGTCAAAATGAAGTAAAACTAGATTTTCCTAACGGACTAAATTTATCTACAGCTTCCACCACAGATCTTATAACTTTTGATGTAAAAGTTTCCTCAGCTTTAGCTGTTAGTGGAGGTGGTTGTCTTGCTGGTACTAATTTTCTTCCTCTTGCATTTACGTTCTATGATAATTCTGGAGATACTTATGGAACTTCAGTTGCAACAACGAATGGAGTGTTTGATGAAACAGGATTTGTAAGATTTACTCTAACTGGTAACCTAAGTGGTGCCAGTTTCGATAATTCCGATATAAAAGGTATAGCCATCAAACCTGCAGATCCAGGTAATGGATGTACTTCAAATGTGAGTGTTATAAATGGAGAAATAAAAATTAAAAATCTAGGGATCAATTCCAGTTCTTGTGGTGTTACTTCTTCAGTAAGCAAATCTACTGCTTCAATAGTATCAACTCTATATCCCAATCCTTGTTCTGATAATAGCACCTTAGAGTTTGAATTAAAAAGTAATTCTTCTGTAAAAATAACGCTTTCAGATTTGATGGGAAAAGAAGTAATGACGATTGCCGAAGGAAAATTCGCCACGTTAACCAAAGATTTCTCTGTAGCAGCCTTGAATAAAGGAATTTATACTATAAACTATTTAATTAATGGTGCTTTATCTAAATCAGAACTGTTGATGGTTAAATAGTAGATTTTTTTCATATTACGTTTAAATTTGAGTTTGAGACCACCTCCAAAGGGTGGTCTCTTTTTCGTTTCGGTTTCTTAAAATTCAATTACATTAGAAAGTTTAATATATTTGATCTATTCTTCTTATACATGAAAAAAATACTGCTTTTCGGAGCTGGCCGCTCTGCTCCTGTTTTGATAAATTATCTCTCCGATTTCACAAAAAACGGAACAATAAAATTAGTAATAGCTGATTCGACACCGCAAGAGTATTCGGCTTTCCCTAATCTGCACTACATTCAGACCAATATTAACAACGAGATCGAGCGACACAAATTAATACAAGAATCAGACATTGTTATTTCTCTTCTTCCTCCTAGTCTTCATATTCTTATTGCTCAGGACTGTCTTCAATTTTCCAAACATTTTATTTGTGCATCCTACACAACTCCTGAAATTCAAGCAATGGATCTCTTGGCAAAAGAAAAAGGCCTTATCTTTCTAATGGAATCAGGCCTTGACCCTGGCATCGACCACATGTCAGCTATGAATGAAATCCATGAAATAAAAGAAAAAGGAGGTGTACTCACATCGTTCAAGTCCTATACAGGTGGTCTTGTAGCACCGGAATCAGACAACAATCCCTGGAATTATAAAATAACGTGGAATCCTAGAAACGTTGTTCTCGCTGGACAAGGTACAGTTAGCTATTTGGAAAATAATCAGTATAAATACATTCCCTATCACCGTCTTTTTTCCACTGCTGAAACCATAAGAATACAGGATGTAGGAAATTTTGAAGGATACGCTAATCGTGATTCTTTAAAATATATTCAGACCTATGAGTTAGAAAACATTAGCACTTTCCTTCGTGGCACACTTAGAAAACCAGGCTTTTGTAATGCTTGGAATCTATTGGTACAACTAGGCATTACCGACGACTCTTATATTCTTAAAAATTCTGAAACATTAACATGGAAAGAATTTACACTTTCCTTTTTACAAAATAAAAAAGATAAAAAAATAAACCACTTATTGGCAGCCCTTATAAATAAAGGCCCTGGTGCACAAGAAATTCATAAATTAAAATGGCTAGGCCTACTTGACGAGACAAAAATAGGAATACCAAATGCCAGCCCAGCTCAACTACTTCAAAAACTTTTAGAAGACAAGTTACGCATGTTACCAGAAGATAAAGACATGATTGTAATGCATCATATCTTTGACTATTCTATTAAAGAGATTAAGTATAAACGTACCTCGTCGTTAGTATTGAAAGGGGAAAATAATATGCTTACTGCAATGGCCAAAACAGTAGGTTTGCCAATGGGTATAGCTACTCTACTTATCTTAGAAAATAAAATAAAACTCACAGGTGTTCAAATTCCTACCGTAAAAGAAATTTATATACCTGTATTAGAGGAACTAAAAAAGCATGGAATAGAATTTAAAGTTGAGGATTATCATCTATAGAAACATCCACAATAAAGAATACAATAGTAAATAATTGCGTAACTTAACTTTTGAAATTTTATATTACAATCAATTTTATGCGTCGCCCAAGAAGAAATCGTAAAAATTCTGTTATTAGAGACCTTGTTAGAGAACATGAAGTAACGGTGAAAGATCTTATTTACCCTGTTTTCCTAACGGGAGGCACTGCTATAAAAACAGAGATCAGCTCTATGCCAGGTATCTATAGGTTTTCCGAAGATTTACTATTAAAAGAAATAGAAAGCTGCATGAAATTAGGGTTGAAAATTTTTGCTCCATTTCCTAATATTGAAGATGCGCTAAAAGACAAACACGCAACCTTGAGTTATGATAGAAATAATATTTATCTAAAAGCAATAAAAAAAATAAAAAAAGAATTTCCTGAAGCTATACTTATGACTGATGTAGCCATGGATCCATATAGTTCTGATGGACACGACGGCATAGTTGAAAACGGCGAAATCCTAAACGATGAAACAATTGAAGTTTTAGGCAAAATGGCGCTTGCTCAAGCAGATGCTGGAGCCGACATTATTGGCCCTTCCGATATGATGGACGGACGTATAGGCGCACTCCGTGAGATTCTAGACGAAGCCGGTTTTGAAAAAGTAGCTATAATGGCATATACAGCCAAATACGCCAGTGCTTTTTATGGCCCTTTCCGTGATGCACTTAATTCTGCACCAAAAGCAGGCGACAAAAAAACCTATCAAATGGATCCTGCAAATCAAGCAGAAGCACTTATAGAAGCAGAACTCGACTATCAAGAAGGGGCAGATTTTCTAATGGTAAAACCAGCACTTGCTTATTTAGACGTAATTAAACTTTTATACGACAATTTTGAAGTTCCAATAGCCGCCTATAATGTAAGTGGAGAATACGCAATGGTAAAAGCTGCTGCTCAAAATGGATGGCTAGACGGAGAAAAGGCAATGCTAGAAAGCCTTACGTGTATAAAAAGAGCGGGCGCAAAGGTTATACTTACTTATTTTGCAAAGGAATTCGCATTATTGAATAAAAAATAGAATGGGTATATAGCCGAATAGTTAAGGAAGAATTCTAAAAAACACTCCTTTACCCATCATATTTTTTTTCTATACGTTAAAGTATATAAGACACAGGAAAATTGGCAGCTATTTACCAATAAAAAAAGTGTATTTATTACGAAGATTGTATTTCAATTCACTTTTAGGGGGAAGCTATAGTATTAAAAAAACAGTGATTTACCTCCTCAAATGACAACGAGATGAAAAATATATATTTGCTTTTTTTATTGATAGTAACCTTTACGAATTTTTCTTTAGGGCAACTTTCTGTTCAGCCAGCTAATAGCAGTACTAATAAATTAGAAAACATTATAAAATCACTCGTTGGAACTGGAGTAACCGTAAGTAATATAATTAGCAACTTGCCATCCAACACCAACATATATGGAACCTTTTCAGAATCCTCCAATCAGCTCGGGATCTCTAATGGTTTAATCATGACTACGGGGTCAATTCAAAATTCGATAGGACCAAACGATGACAATAATAAATCAGACATAAATTTTAATCCTGGCGACTTCTCGCTTTCAAATCTTATAAGAAATACTACATTAGATGCCTGTGTCATTGAATTTGACATTACGACTCCTTCTACTCAAATTAGCTTCAATTATATTTTTGCTTCCGAAGAATATCCTGAATACGTAAATAGTTTTTACAATGACGTTTTCGCTTTCTTCATTAGCGGTCCCGGAATTTCTGGACAACGTAACATTGCCTTAATACCTGGAACTACTACCCCTGTCTCAATTAACAATGTAAACGAATTTGAATTTGCTACTTATTTTGTAGACAATGGAGATGGAGTACTAGGTGGAGGGCCTATCACCCAATACAACGGTTATACAAGAAAACTAAAAGCAGTTGCTCAAGTATTCCCTTGTCAAACTTATCATTTAAAACTTGCTATTGCAGATGTTGAAGATGCCAATTATGATTCTGGAGTATTTATAGAGTCTGGTAGTCTTTCTGGAAACGACAACATTATAATTGGAAATTCCATTGCTCCAGATTCATTAAAAGTATGCTCATCAGATTTTCCTTTGACACTAACGGCTGGGGTAAATTTTCTCTCAAATTATGTCTGGTCAAAAGATGGCACAGTGGTAGCTACTGGTACTAAATTTCACAACGTAAACGCAGCAGGTTGGTATAGAGTGCATGCTTTCGGAGATGCCTTTTGTTCTTGGACCGATTCAATATTAATCAAAGTAGATCTTGCGTTCACAAGCCTAGCAAGCAATGATACTCTTATTTGTGAAGGAGGTACCGCTTCTTTGAATGTTCAGAATTTTGGAGGTAGCGGAAAACCCTATACCTATTCATGGTCGCCTGCCACTTACCTCTCCAATACTACTATCGCTAATCCGGTTTCAATACCTACAAACGACATTACCTATTCTGTTTTAGTAACAAGTGGTATATGTAAAAAAGTTAGTCAAGTACGTATTGTTATTATAAATAAAATAAATTTAAATGTCAGTAATTCGACCAAAGGATGTGTAAATAAAAACATTCAACTTTCAGCTTCGGGCGCACAAAATTACTTATGGACACCAGGCATAAATTTAAATGACTCAACAATTTCCAATCCTATTGCTAACCTTACAACCTCTACCGTATTTAAATTAAAAGGATATAATTCTTGTTTTGCAGATTCAGTTGATGTCCCAGTTAGCATTTATGAATTTCCTCCTGTAAAGGCCTATGGAGATACTATAATCTGCTATGGAGGAGTAGCCAACCTTAGTTCAGATTATTTTAGTCAATATAACTATTCGTGGTCACCTCCTACATCCCTTTCCGATTGGACCATTTACAACCCAACGGCTATTCCAAACACAAATACATCTTTTATTTTATCGATAAACAACAATGGTTGTATAACAGCTGACACTGTAAATGTAGGGGTACGAGAAAAAATTGTAGCCTCTATAGATATGCCTAACTATGGCCAAGTACCGTGGACAGTAAAATTGGGAAACCTCTCAACTGGTGCTAGTGCGTATACATGGGATATTACTGGATTTAGTAGTACTACTTTAAAAGAACCTACACTAATTTTTAAAGAAGAAAATTATTATTCAATTATACTTAAAGCCTCAAATGATTTGGGCTGTTTTGATCATGACAGTATTACTATCAAAACATATCAACTATTTATTCCAAATCTCATTACCCCAAATGGAGATAATAAAAACGATTCTTTTGAAATTACAGGATTGGGCGACCTTATTCGTGTAGAAATATTCAACCAATGGGGAGATAAGGTTTACAAAAAGAGTAATTACAGAAATGAGTGGAACGGTGAAGGCCTAAGCGATGGTGTATATTATTATATAATTACCGACTTCATAGGAACACAGGATTATAAAGGCTGGGTACAGATTATTAGATAAAATAACTCTATGCGTTAAATCGTCAATAATATGCATCAAGGCGTTATTTAAAGTCTAAAATTACCTTAATTTAACATAAAAATGGTCTACAAAACAATATTAAGGTGTTATTTAAAATCCAGTTAAATGACTATTTAAAAGTCAATTTATCACATTAGTTACACTTTTTTCTTGCTTTAAAATGAAGTAATAATATCTTAACTGACGATGGTTTAAAAGCCACCTAACTAAAGATAAAAATGAAAAAAAGCTTCATTCCTCTCATAATTGTACTCCTGTTTATTGCTAGCCCAATAAATGCACAGTTTAAAATTGTAGGTTATGTTCCCAATTGGATTTCCCTCACTACTTTTAGTGATAATTTCGACTATTCAAGAGTTACGCATTTAAATATTGCCTTCAAAGATCCCGATTCAAACGGAGACCTACCTGCTCTTTCTACGGGTGAAGTCTATTTAATAACTCAAGCACATGCCAATGGAGTAAAAGTTCTATTGTCACTCTGTGGAGGAGGCTCCTCAGAAAATGCCAGTAAAAGAGCGATTTACTTCAACCTTATTAACAGTACCAACCTCAATGCTTTTGCATCAAAATTAAAACAGTATACTGTTAATAATAATTTAGACGGCTTAGATCTTGACTTAGAAGGCACTGCAATCAATTCCGATTATGGCACTTTTGTACAAGTGTTAGCCGATTCTTTACATCCTGTAGGCAAATTAATTACTTCTGCATTGTCTCAAGGATATGGAGGTGCAAATGTTCCTTCCTCTACGTTCGCCTATTTTGACTGGATAAATATAATGGCCTATGATGCTTGTGGACCTACTTGGGGTGCTCCAGGTCAACACTCAAGTTATTCTATGGCAATAAATGCTTTAACGTATTGGAAAGGCAGAGGCTTGGCACAATCAAAAGCTGTATTAGGTCTGCCTTTTTATGGCTATGAGTTTGGAAGCGCTTCTGCAAGCAATTACGGTGTTGCGTACAATTATATAGCTACCAATTATCCATCCACCATTACAGAAGATGAAGCAAATTCTGGTGGAGGAAAAACCATTTATTACAACGGCATTTCAACAATTATTGATAAAACTAGTTTAGCAAAAACTCAAGGTGGTGGTGTTATGATTTGGGAACTATCCTTAGATGCCGTTGGCGCAAATTCACTTTTAAAACAAGTTAGAGCAGTAGCTGGAACAGCAGTAACAGATACTGAAGAGAGTAACGATGAAAAAAACTTATCTATTTACCCTAACCCATCTAATGGCATTTTCAACATTCAAGGAATAAATCTTGACAATGTGAAACTTGAACTTTTCAATACGTTAGGTGAAAAAATAGACCTCACTACTAAGAACAATTCCATAGACCTTAAAGAATATCCAAATGGAATTTATTATTTACATATTATAAAAGAAGAAAAAATAACCCTAAGAAAAATAATCCTACAATAATGAATTCCATAACTAAACTTGTAGTACTTCTATCTGTCATAGTATCAAGCTATACTGTACAAGCACAACCTGACCTTGTAGATACTTCTATGATCTTTGTGAGTGCAAATAACGCTCTGATCTCTTACACGGGCAGAATGGATTTTAGAAGCAAAAACGATCCCGCATTTTCTTATCCTGGCACCTCTATAAAATTAAAATTTACTGGCGACGCCTTCGATGTGTTGATGCAAGAAATGGGCGATGGAAGCGAAGACCATACAAATTATTTTACAATCATAATTGACGAAGGGAAACCAGAAGTAATTAAACTTGATAAAAAACAACGCATTTATTTTTTAGCAAGAAGTCTAGATCTTAGAGAGCATACTATTGAAATGATCAAAAGAACAGAAAGTTCTGTAGGTGCAGTAGTATTACACGGGTTTCGTCTACGTCGTGGACACCGACTATTGCCACTTGAAAATATACCAACTAGAAAAATTGAATTCATTGGAAACTCTCTCACAACTGGGTATGGAAACGAAGTTATTATAGAAGCTCCCCCTAAAGGAAAACCTGACACTGGCTTTCATTCTATATACGAAAACAATTATACTTCTTGGGGAGCCATAACTTCTCGTACCTTAAAAGCTCAGTTTGTTTGTACTGCCTATTCAGGAAGAGGTTTATACAGAAACAATACGGGTACTACGCATGGTACTCTTCCTCTTCTCTACGATTATGTAACTCCAGGAAAAGCTGATGCCATCTGGAATCATCAAAATTTCATTCCTGATGTAATCGTGATAGATTTGGGAGCTAATGACTTTGCACAAGGCGTACCTGACTCTACGTTATTTTGCTCTACCTATATTTCTTTTATAGAAAAACTCAGAGCAATACACCCAATGACAAAAATAATATGTGTGGCAGGAAATTCTATTACGGATGTTTGGCCTGTAGGAGAAAACAGATGGTCAAGAATGAAAAATTTTGTACGTTCAGTAGTAAAAGAATCAAACTCAAAAGGAGATACCGCTGTATTTTATTTTGAACTAACTCCTCAGTCTGGACCTTATGGAGAAGATTGGCATCCCACAAACGCTACCCATAAAAAAATGGCCGATGCCATTACCCCATTTATCAAAACAATTACTGCTTGGTAATTATTAATCTCTGAATTTATTTCATATAGAATTAGCTGCTCCACTTTACTATAGCTTGATATAGTAAAGTGGAGCAATTTATGTTTTACTGCATTTTAATTTTAAAAATTCCATTAGCAGAAAACTTATTAGATGCGGTAATTATTAATCTTAAAAATTACTGACAACTATCAGTCAATATTCTCCCCTCTCATTATTCTACTCAAAACCCCTTCTTTAAGAGCAAAAGAAGAAACTCGAAATAAATTAATCTCGAAACGTGTAAGCAAAAAATTTACAAGAACAGACGCTACTACAATCATATCTACTCGAAGCTCTATCATTCCTGGAATTAGATTTCTTGCCGCTCTCTCTTTTGATATAAGCTCTAAATAAAGCTGCTCAAAATCATTCAACGCCAACTGGTATTCTTTCTTTGTTTCAATTGAAAAACTATGCCCTTTCTTTCGCAAATCAATATCACTGAATGTATCAAAAGATCCTGAAGAACCAATAAGAGTCTGTGTTGGAAAGGCTACTAATGCTGTTTGAAGTGGCAATAATTGTTCTAAAAGATAACTTTCTAGGTTTTTAATATCTTCAGGTGCAATAGGATCTGTTTTTTGAAAAAACTCCATCAATCGTTGACCTCCAATTTCAAAACTTTTTTTCCAGAAAACAGAGTCTTTATTAGCAATTATAAATTCGACACTCCCGCCTCCAATATCTACAATTAAAGATTTTTCATGTCCTAAATCTAACGCTTCCTTTACTCCATAATAAATTAACTCTGCTTCACGATCACCTGAAATTATGGATATTTTAATTCCAGTGCTTGCATAAATTTTTTCTGCCAAAGCTATCCCATTTGAAGCATTACGAAAAGCGCTTGTTGCGGTAGCATAAATTTTTGTTATCGAATATTCATTGATTTTATCCTTGAAAATCATCATTGTAGCTAGTGCACGCGCACATGCATCCTCAGAAATAAATCCTTGATTAATTCCTCCCTTTCCTATTCGTACGGAAGCCTTTTCTGAATAAATAGTTTTACTCTTATTTTCTTCAACCTCTGCAATAAGCAAATGGAAAGTATTGGTACCAAGATCAATAACAGCTATTCTTTCAGATTGCATCCTAACTTAATTTGAATCCAAATATAATAAATTAGATGATGAGGTGACATGGATTGCCCATTTTTAATATTCTAGAACATTCGATTGTCATTGTAATAATTATTACTTAGTTTAACTTAATGATGTAATTCATTTGAATATATGAATCAGAACAAATCAAAATACAACAAATTAGTAATTCAAAATAATAAGGCACTACTTGGAGGTGGCAAAGACAAGCAAGAAGCCCAACATAAAAAAGGCAAACTAACTGCCCGAGAACGAATAGAACTTCTGATTGACAAAGGTACGTTTGAAGAATTGGGAAAATTCGTCACCTCACGTTTTACTGAAGAAGCTTCTAATACGGAGGAAATTCTTGGTGATGGTGTCATAACAGGTTATGGTACTATAGACGGAAGAATGGTGTATGTATATTCCCAAGACTTCACTGTATATGGGGGTTCTTTATCAGAAGCTCATGCAGAAAAAATTTGCAGGCTTATGGACCTTGCCATGAAGAATGGTATCCCATTGATAGGTCTTAATGATTCAGGTGGAGCACGAATTCAAGAAGGTGTAGTTTCACTTGGCGCTTATGCCGATATATTTTATCGCAATACCTTAGCCTCTGGCGTCATCCCACAGATCTCTGCCATCATGGGACCTTGTGCTGGGGGAGCAGTTTATTCTCCCGCGCTTACCGATTTTGTATTAATGGTAGAAAATACTTCTTACATGTTTGTAACGGGACCAAACGTTGTAAAAACTGTTACCCACGAAGTCGTCACCTCAGAAGAACTTGGTGGTGCAGAAGCTCACAGTACTAAAAGCGGTGTTACACATTTCTCTACTAGCAACGATGTAGAGTGTATTCAACATATTAAAAAATTAATAAGTTATATTCCCCAAAACTGTGAAGAAGAATCTCCTATAGTTCAGTACGAAAAAAAAACGAATGAGTTAATTCCTTTATTGGATAACATCCTTCCTGAAAACCCCTCTCAGCCTTATGATATGAGAGAAATAATCAATGGAATTATAGACAGCGATTCTTTTTTCGAAGTACATAAAAATTATGCAGAAAATATTGTAGTTGGCTTTGCAAGACTTGCTGGCAAAAGCATTGGTATTGTTGGCAATCAACCCGCTGTTTTAGCTGGTGTCTTGGATATTAACTCAAGTACAAAAGCGGCGAGGTTCGTTCGATTTTGCGACTGCTTTAATATTCCTCTCCTAGTATTAGTAGATGTTCCCGGTTTTTTACCAGGCACACAACAAGAATGGAACGGTATAATTTCGAACGGTGCAAAACTACTGTATGCCTTTTCTGAAGCCACAGTACCACGCATTACGGTTATCACTCGAAAAGCTTATGGAGGAGCTTACGACGTTATGAATTCCAAACATATTGGCGCCGACATGAATTATGCTTGGCCTTCAGCAGAAATAGCAGTGATGGGTGCTAAAGGAGCATCTGAAATTATTTACAAAAAAGAAATAGCGGAAGCAAAAAATCCACAGGAAAAATTGCAAGAAAAAACGGATGAATATACTCAGAAGTTCTCCAATCCTTACATCGCAGCAGGCAGAGGATATATAGACGAAGTAATTATGCCTTCGGAAACAAGGAAAAAAGTAATCACAGCTTTTGAAATGCTAAAAAATAAAGTAGCTAAACTTCCTAGAAAAAAACATGGGAATATTCCTTTGTAAATAATTTGAATTCCATATATCTAATTCTATCTTTGAAAAAAAGATTTCTAAAAAAAATTATCCATAAAAAATGAGTGAAGAAAGTTTAAAGTTTCTAGAGCAATACATTAACAATGCTTCTCCTACTGGTTTTGAAACATCGGGTCAAAAAATGTGGCTTGAATATATACGTCCTTTTATAGACGAATATTTTACAGACACCTATGGAACTGTTGTGGGTGTAATCAACCCAAATGCAAAATACAAAGTGGTCATTGAAGCCCATGCCGATGAGATTTCATGGTTTGTAAACTACATCACAAAAGATGGATACATCTATCTTAAAAAGAACGGCGGCTCTGACCATGCTATCGCTCCGTCGATGCGCGTAAATATACACACCGTAAAAGGAGTTGTAAAAGGAGTTTTTGGTTGGCCAGCTATTCATGTGCGTGACAACGAAAACGATAAGCCACCAAGCATGAAAAATATTTTTCTAGATCTAGGTTGCGAAACAAAAGAAGAAGTAGAAGCACTGGGTGTTCATGTAGGCTGTGTTGCCACGTTCGAAGATGAATTTATAACACTTAACGATCGTTTTTATCTTGGTCGTGCGCTTGACAATAGGATTGGCGGATACATGATCGCTGAAGTAGCTAGAAAATTAAAAGAAAATAACATTCAACTTCCTTTCGCCCTATACATTGTAAACGCTGTACAAGAAGAAATCGGGCTCCGCGGTGCAGAGATGATCGCACATCAAATAAAACCAGACGTAGCAATCATAACAGACGTATGTCACGATACACAATCTCCTGTTTACGACAAAAAAACAAACGGAGATCTTGCTTGTGGAAAGGGGCCTGTTCTTACCTATGGCCCAGCTGTGCAGAATAACTTACTCAATATGGTAATCGAGGTCGCCAATAAAAATGAAGTTGCTTTTCAACGCGCCTCTGCCTATAGAGCAACAGGAACCGACACAGACGCTTTTGCTTATTCCAACGCGGGTGTAGCTTCAGCATTAATTTCGCTGCCGTTAAAATACATGCACACTACCGTAGAAATGGTGCACAAACAAGACGTAGAAAATATCATCAAACTGATGTATGAATTTTTACTTCAGTTACCAGATGGACACGATTTTAGGTATATAAAATAAAAACCAGAAGGAAATAAAATATTTTATCACCGTTTATTTTAGCGCTTCGGATAATCCGCCCTGAGGGCTACAAAATCAGCTAGCACAAGCCAAGAGGCTTGCGCTAGCTGATTTTCGTAATCACTACGCAGCTCAATGTAAATTAAAAATAAATAAAATGAACACCTGGTATAAATTCACCGATTGGCTCGCAGACTATGCCTATTATATATCATCTGCGATTAGTTTATGTATGACAATTCTATTTCTTTTTTCAAACATAAGTTTTAAAACAAGAACATGGATTGTTAGTTTTATAATATGCCTTACAACACTACTTTCATTTCTACATTACATAGTAATTTTTTATTATCCTTTCACATTAATTCCTATCATAGGAGTTATTATAACCTATTTCCTGGTCAAGTATAGAGGATCGCCAAAGCATAAGATATTCTTGATAATTATGTATGTTATAAATTGTTTAATGTTTTGTCTTGCTACAGAACTGTCGAAAGCAAATATGAATACGTGGGGCAGTTCAACTATTTATGTAGGTGTTTTTATGGTTATTTTTATTCTTCCATTTTTTCATTTAATTAGTCTTGCCTATCAGCAGGATAAATTATATGGCATACTAAAATTACTGGTAGGAATTTCTTTGCTAGCTGTCATTTTGATTACAGATTTCCCTCCTGAATGTTATGATTTACGTGAGTATGATGAGAAAAGAGGATTAGTAAGACATGGTATTGTATTTTCTGTTTTTGTTATCTTTGGAGAAGGTGTTTTATTGCTTACTCATAATTGGGTAAAATCACTTTTTGCTAAATCTAATTAATTTGATGAATAATCATAATACCACATGAAGAAAATTAACATCCTAAGCGTAATTTTATTTTTCCTTATAATTATATTAACATTCTGTAAATTCTCTGGACTTCTCATTAAGATAGACATCAAATATTGTCTTTTTGTTCTTCTTACCTTATTTAGCGTATCAATGATCGTAGGCTATATAATTATTTACAAACCATTATCGATAGGATATTATATACTTAAAACACTCTTAATGCTTATTGGAGGTTTTATATCTGCTATCATCATAGGAAGTCAAACACATTATGTCAGAGAAGTGGGTATGGGTATAGGTGTTCCGATATGGATGTTTTTCTTAGGATATATTTATCCAGTAGCGTTTGGTATTTTTATCTATTGTTTAGGGAAATTAGATAATAAGGTTTTGTCGTTAATCTTTTTAATAATTTGGGAGCTTATAGTTGGGTTAACAGGATACGTATTTACAGAGGTGGGTACTTCAAAATTGGATGAGGATTTTGACAGTGATTACTTTCAATCAGGATCTAGCGAGATAACACCTATACTTCTTATAGCTGTTGGACTTATGATTGTGGTGCATTTAGTAAGGATAATAAGAAATGAATAATTGGTTGACGCGGACATCCATGTCCCCGTTGTTCTTAGTCTCCGACTAATAACTCTTGATAAATTGAAGTCTGCGACTTCACGCCGCAGGCGACTGACTGCAGCTAGTAAGAACAACCCACGTATCCTTTGAATCATAATAAAAAGAAATTAGGATCATCGTTTATTTTAGCGCTTCGGATAACCCTCTAGCAGTCACTTCGCGTCTTAAAAATGAGGGGTAAAACGTAGCTCGTATTAATGCTTCTGTATCTTAAACGAATATCTCTTTTTTTCATACGTTACCATTAAGAAATACATTCCATCAGGCAATTCTAATGTATGAATAAAATCTTCATTCGCTGGAAAGTCCTTTTTATCAAATACTATTCTTCCTTTTAAATCAACTATTTTTACTGGTACTGGATTATTGTCGGGAGTAGAAATATAAATAATCTGCTGATTTTCGTATGGATTAGGAGTCAACCAAGCCTCTATTTTAGCATCTCTATACTGAGCCACTGTCCTCAATTCCTTTTCTATTCCGTAACGATCTGTAAAAGTAAGTTTATAATAAATCACTTCATTAATATAACGCTCTTCTTCAAAATTGTACACTGTAGGCAAACTACTTTTCTGATAACCTAAAAACTGTTTTACAAAAACATAGTTGAGTTGGTCGTTAGAAACATATAAATTAAAATGTGCATTTTCTAATTCCACACTACTTGTAAATTTTATCTCAATCTTCCCTGGCGATTTCTCTACAACAGAAAAATCCGCAAGTTCAACATACGATACTTTCGGACAAGGTTTCCAAAAATTACCACTTAGCATAAATAACATAATTGTTCGAATGCTATTTCCGAAATAACTTGCATCCGTTAGTTTTACAGATTCAGTATAAAACTCATTCAATAAAGTTTGATTACCTCCACCCATAGCACCTACGGCCCAAGTAGAAGTAAATAAACTGTTATGACTACCGCTATTAGGCGACGTTGCATTTTGTTGAACGGGTCCCCTACAAGAACGGCTAGACCCTTTTAGCCAAACAGTAGTTTTAGAAAGCATGTTTTTTGCATTTGCATCGTTGTTCCAAAGCACATCGGTTGCCATTCTCCATGGATTTCGACAGGCATCATATCCATATTCATTCGGACCGTTGCAGCTATTAGGATTCCCCGAAGGATCAGCCCAGTTGCTAACTAAACCAGTTACCGCATTTCGATTGGTAGTTAAAAATGCATAACTGGCATTCACCGCCGACACCGCCCAAAAAGCACTATCCGCAGGTACTTGTTTTGCAAACTCACGATAATAAGCTGGAGAAAAATAACTAGGATTACGACAAGAACTACCAAATGTCCAGCCATCTCCATTGATCGTTTGATAGGTTGAAGGATGTATTTCATATGCTTTAATAGCATTAATAAGTAGTGTAGCTTCTGTAGAATAATTGTAGGGGGTACTACTATTTGGCCATTGGCATTCTGCAACAATCAATGCCATAGCAGCATCAAGCTCGGCATCTGTAGCTCCATTAAAACCTGCTATACCCGAACAACCATTCGTTTTCCAATGCATAACACTATTTGAATTACTGAAATTTTTGTAGTAAGTCCAAAGTCCATCAAAAAGTATTTTGTCTGCAGCATAGGCGGAAAGCAACATACCATAAGCAATCCCTTCCGATACTGTTTTAGTTGGATCATCAAATTTCACTCTCCATACACCAGCTCCGCAATTTTCAGCAAAACTTTGTTTCCAGCTATTATATGCCACAAATGCATCTTGGGATTTACCAAACGAATTAGCTGACAAATATTTATAAGCACTAATGGGTAAATTAGATGGCATTAATCCATAAGGATAAGCAAATCCTGAAGATTGGGTAACAATGCCAAAAGGAATTTTACAAGTATCGGGTGTATTTATTTGCGAATTAGCTAGATTACAGAACCACAAGGATAGTAGAAAGACAGATACAAGAATTTTCATGCTTATTTTAATAAAATACTTACTAATATACGTATTGTTCTTAACTAAATTAATATTTATATTTAGCATCTTGAATGAAACAGATATTTAACTTTAAGACTATTTAGTAAATGAGAACAGGAATTTTTATTTTACTAATTTTAGCAGCTATTTTACTTGCTAGCCTTTATGGAGCAGTGTACGAACAAATCACCTATTCTGTTAGCAATGAATTTTTTACTAAGATGCGTTTCCAAAAATATGGTATTGAAAATGCTACCAACGAACGGTGGGAAGCTGCTATAATAGGAATAAAAAACACTTGGGGTGTTGGCCTAGCACTGGGGATCTTTCTTTCTTTGAGTGGCTTATTACACAGTGACAATAAAAAAATGATATTAGTAACAGCACAAAGTTTTCTAATAGCATTGTTTACGAGTTTTATTTTTGGAATGATTGCACTACTATTTTCCCAACCTTCTATTGATGTAGTTACAGAGATAAATGTAGAGAACAAAGCAGCTTTCAACAAAGTATTAAGTATGAATAATTATAGCTATGTAGGAGCGGTCATAGGAATGTTTATAGGACTAGGCTGGCAAGTTTTTAAAACCCATCGTAGCAAAAAAAATATCGACTTAACCGTATAAAATAATCTTTTCATTATAGGCTTTCCGCCTTATCTTTACCTCAAAATAAAAACAACAATTACAATGTCACAACCAACACATCTTAATTCGTGGAATCGTTTAAAAGACCACTACAACCATGTTTCTTCTGTTCAAATGAAAGATATGTTTGCAGGAGATCAAGATCGCTTCAATAAATTTTCATTAAAATTCAACGATATTCTTCTTGATTATTCTAAAAACAGAATAAACGAAGAAACACTTCACCTTTTACTTTCTCTAGCTGAAGAATCAGGCCTGAGGACTGCTATTGACAATATGTTCGGCGGTGTTAAAATAAATACTACTGAAAATAGAGCCGTACTTCATACAGCATTGCGCAATCGTTCCGCTTCTCATATAACCGTAGACGGCGAAGATGTGATGCTCAAAATACGTCCAGTACTTGACAAAATGAAAGGCTTCTGTGACAAAATAAGAAGTGGGGAGTGGAAAGGATATACTGGAAAATCTATAACAGATGTAGTAAACATTGGTATTGGTGGCTCTGATCTAGGCCCATACATGGTTACAGAAGCATTGAAACCCTATAGTAAAAATGGCCCTAAAATTCATTTTGTATCCAATGTAGATGGAACGCATATTGTAGAAACGCTTTTAGAGCTAAACCCAGAAACAACTTTATTTATTATCGCTTCTAAAACTTTTACTACTCAGGAAACGATTACTAATGCGGAGAGTGCTAGAGATTGGTTTCTGAAAACTGCCCACGATAAAAACCAAGTAGCAAAACACTTCGTAGCACTTTCTACAAATGCAAAAGAAGTTGCTGCCTTTGGTATTGATACTAATAACATGTTTGAATTTTGGGACTGGGTAGGTGGACGTTATTCCTTATGGTCTGCAATTGGTCTTTCTATAGCCGTGAACATAGGATATGAAAACTTTGATGAATTGCTTACGGGAGCCTACGAAATGGACGAACATTTCAGAACCGCTCCATTTGAAAAAAACCTTCCCATAGTATTAGGTGTGCTAGGAGTTTGGTATAATAACTTTTTCAATGCAGAGGCACATGCTATTCTTCCTTACGATCAATATATGCATCGCTTCCCTGCTTATTTCCAACAAGGAGATATGGAAAGTAATGGAAAAGGTGTAACCAAAGACGGCGAAGTAATTAACGATTATTCAACTGGACCAATTATATGGGGAGAGCCTGGTACTAATGGTCAACACGCATTTTATCAATTGATTCACCAAGGAACTAAATTAATCCCTTGCGATTTCCTTGCCCCTGCAGTTTCTCAAAATCCAGTAGGTGATCATCATGCAAAATTACTGGCAAATTTCTTTGCTCAAACAGAAGCGTTGATGAAAGGAAAAACTTCTTCTGAAGCTAGAGCAGAACTTGAGAAAGATGGCTTAAGCAGCGAAGAATTAGAAAGCCTCCTTCCTCACAAAGTCTTTACGGGCAATCGTCCTACTAACTCTATCATGTTTAAAAAACTAACACCAAAAGTATTAGGATCTCTTATCGCCATGTACGAACATAAAATATTCACCCAAGGAATAATTTGGAATATTAATTCATTCGATCAATGGGGAGTAGAATTAGGAAAACAACTTGCCAAAAAAATACTAGGAGAATTAACCGACGGAAACGCAGTACAATCGCACGATTCATCTACCAATGGTTTGATTAATTATTACAAAGAAAACAGATAGAGAAAGGTTGAAAGTTCAAGGTTTAAAGTATAGAGTTTAACGTTTACAATAATTTTTAAACTTTTAACATTAAACTTTTACAAAAATAATAACAACTAGATCTACTCACTTCAGATTTAGTTGAAAAGAAGGCTCCGGAACTATTCCAGAGCCTTCTTAGATTTATAGAAAGGAATAAAAATAGGATGAGAGCATTATTTTCTGGCATAATAATAAGTTTATTTTCAATAACTACTAACGCACAAAACCTCGTCAGCAATTCAGGATTTGAAGACAATACTGGATGTCCTGAACGCAACGGAGATATTAAAAAATGTATTTCATGGAGTAGCACTTCACCAGGCTCCACCCCTGATTATTTTAACAGTTGTTATATAAAAGGTAGATTCCCTGGAGTAGAAATCGGCATACCCAATAATTCTGAAGGAAACAGAAACCCTGTTGCAGGCGAGGCTTATATGGGGCTAGCGCTCTATTTTAAGAAAAACTATTACATCAGAGAATACATACAAAATAAACTTTATACACCTTTAGAAAAAGGGATCAAGTATAAAATAAGCTTTTATATTAGCTTGTCTGATAGTTCAGAATATTGTTCAGACCACATTGCTATAAGTTTTTCTGCCGTCCCAAATGGCATGCTAGCCAATGCCCCAGAAATACTACAAACGGCAAGGCATTTAGTAACTATCAAAAATCACGAAGCGCTTAGCAGTAGAAAATGGACGAAAGTAGAGGCTGAATATACTGCGTATGGTGGAGAAGAATATATGATTTTTGGTTCTTTTAGAGCAAATATGACAATGAAAGAGTTCAAACGAAAAATGAAACGGCCCGCTTTACGCTGCAACAATAATGAATGTGCTGCGTATTATTATATCGATGAAGTATCTCTTTCAGAAGTACCCTCTGAAAAAGTCAATCCTAAATTTAAATAACGTACCAACTAACTACTATAAAGAGCTATTAAAAATCGTACTATTATGGAGGAAGAAAAAAAAACTGATATTTTTGCAATAGTACTTGGCATCGTATTTATTTTAACTGGAATACCAAAAGTAATTGGTTTTGAAATGGCCGTAGCAAATTTTAACAATTGGCATTTAGGCATTACATGGCGTTACATCATAGGATCAACAGAGGTAATATTAGGAGTACTTATGTTTCTTCCTATCCTAAAAAAATATGCTGCGTTCCTTTATTTTTGTATGATGCCTGCCGCTTTTACAGTACATCTTGTAGCTAGTGAAAACATCATGCTACTTCTACCAATTGGATTCGGCCTACTTACATTTTGTTACCTCATCAAACAAAGAGTACTTAATTTCAAATAGTCAATAAAACACTTTTTACGTTATGCATTCGTTACAAGACAAACATTCATCCAAGTTAAACTAGTCAACTAAAACCACCCTTCATTATTGTTGTAAATAAAGTCTATACTTTTTACTAAAAATGAAGTTACAAATATCAAAACCACTTTGGTAGCTGTAAATAGAATTGTTAATAGTTATAAAATAAAATATTTTAATTATATTGATTAAGCAAATAGTACTTAAAAAAACATAACAACCTGAACAATGAAAACTAACTTAATTCTTTTATTCTCTTTACTCCTCTTTGTTCAAATTTGCACAGCTCAAAAAAAAGAAGGGCTTATCAATTGGGTCTCTGACAAGCCACTAGTATGGAATGATTTCAAGGGTCGAGCAGATAATTCATCTCCTTTTGATGCTTTAACAATGGGAAATATTGGCTATAGTTTCGAAACTATTACACCAAATAAAGAATATAAGTTAATCTTAGACATTGGCTTTGACCCTAAAAAATCATGGGTAAAGTCAAAGAAAAATACGGATAAACTTTTACTTCACGAACAGTGTCACTTCGATATTTTTGAGCTTTATATGCGAATACTTGTTAAAAAAATAGAAGAAGAAAAAATTCTTAATGGAATGAAATTTAGTGATAAAATGGAGAAAGTTTATAAAAAAACATTTTCTGAACTAGTGAAATTTCAAAAAAAATACGACGATGAAACTAATCATTCTAAAGACGAAGACAAACAAAAAGAGTGGTTAGAAAAAGTGAGCAAACTACTCGACGAACATAAGCAATATGCTAAAAGAGAAATTCAGTTTAAAATTTAACTTCTCGAAAAAGAAGAATACTTTTAACTAATTTTAATTTATGACTCATACCTTTCCTAACTTATGATTGTAGTCTATTGTAAGAAATTTCTGCTTTCGAAAACGATTAAAAATAAATGATCAAAGCATTCGTCTTTGGAAAATTCATGCCTTTCCACAAAGGACACGAAGCAATGATAAATTTCGCATTTACAAAATCACAGCATGTAACAGTTTTAATTTGTTGTAGTGATAAGGAAAATATTTCCAGTTCACTACGAAAAAAATGGATCGCAGATACCTTTAGCCATAAGAAAAACCTTGATATACTAATTTTTAATTATTCAGAAGATGAATTTCCCAATACTTCTGTTTCTTCTTCGGAAGTATCAAAAATATGGGCAAGGAAATTTAAAGAATTATTTCCTGAATATACCTTACTTATTACTTCAGAACCTTATGGTGAATTTGTAGCAGATTTCATGAATATCAATCACTTGTTTTTTGATCTTGAGCGAAAATTAATTCCCATTTCAGCTTCAACTATCAGAGAAGATATTTTTACAAATTGGAATTATTTGCCAAATGCTGTAAAACCATTTTATGTAAAAAAGGTAGTGCTTCTTGGAACTGAATCTACTGGTAAAACTACGTTGACACATCTACTGGCAAATCACTTCAATGCTTCAATTGTATTAGAAGCGGGAAGAGAGGTTATAAAAAATTCTACCATTTTTACGGTTGAAGATTTGTATACTACAGCCAAAGAACATTCCAAAAAAATAAAAAACGAATTAACAGGAGACAATCCTTTATTAATTATTGATACTAATGTACATATAACTCAATCGTATTCTTATTATGCATTTGAAAAAAAACTTGATCTATCAGAAGAGATTTACGCTCTAAATAAAGCAGACCTATACCTATATCTAAACAACGATGTACCCTTTATACAAGATGGGGGAAGGCTCAGTGAAACAGATCGTAATTCACTAGACCTTTCTCATAGAAAAATTATAAGTGAATATGCTCTTCCAATTCATGAGATAAAAGGCAATTGGCAAGAGCGTTTTCAAAAGTCAGTTGAATTAATTAAAAAAATACTTTAAAAAAAGCGTCATTGCGTCGTCAACATTAGCTTTCGCTTGGTTTCAGCGCAATGACGTTTATAATAAAATGTATTACTTTTTCTTTGCGCAAATCAACTCCGCTATTTTATCTCCTAATTGCGTAGTAGTAACCCCAGAACCTTTAATAATATCTTCCGTTACAAAACTATCATTTAGACATTGCTCCACCGCATTTCTAATGATGGTCGCTTCTTCTATTAATCCGAAAGAAGTTTCCAACAGCATTGCTGCTGAAAGAATGGCACCACATGGATTTGCTATATTTTTACCAGCAGCTTCTGGATATGAACCATGAATAGGCTCATATAAAGCTGTCTTACTTCCTACCGAAGCAGAAGGCAACATGCCAAGAGAACCTGTAATTACAGAAGCTTCATCGGTAAGTATATCACCAAACATATTTTCAGTAAG
>JANOTP010000085.1:0-5452 GCA_031416415.1 Cytophagales bacterium
TTTTTATCATATATGCTTTATATAAAATAATTGTCAATTATACCAGCTTTGCTTCAGCTGACAATTTTCGAAGTTTTATCATATCCCCAATTTTAACTCTTTTCTTTTTACCATTTCTTTATATTGTTTTATTATTTATGAAATACGAAAATTTATTCATAAGAGTTGATTGGATGACGATTGAAAAGACAAATCTCAAGATGGATATAAAGTACAATATCATAAAAAAGTGTTTATTCAACATGTCCAAATTAAATAGATTCTCAACGGAATTAAGATTATATAACATCCAGAATAAGTCTGAAATGCTGACTGAAATAGAGCGAGTAAACAATATCAAATAATAAAAAATATACTTGTTAGATATAATTATGAAATTTGATTTTTCTATAGAGGCCGCAGTAGAAAATATTCACAATACAAATACAAAAGAATATTTCAAAGAAGTATATCAAACATTTATCAATGGAAACTATCGTTCTTCGATTGTTATGTTATATTCAGTATTGATTTGTGATTTAGTCTATAAATTGAGAGATTTAAGAGATATTTATGGAGAAACAACAGCACAGAAAATTTTAACTGAAATCGAAACAATACAAAAAGCTAATCCTGCTTCACCTGAATGGGAATCAAAATTGATTGAATTCATAAAGACAAGAACTTCTTTTTTTGAATCTTCAGATATTGTAGCCATTGAATCTTTACAAAAATTTAGGCATTTATCAGCTCATCCTGTATTAAATAGTGCCGATTTATTATATTCTCCAAATAGAGAAACAGTACAATCTTTAATAAGAAATATTCTAGAAGGAGTCCTTACTAATCCTCCTTTCTTTTCAAATAAAATATTCGATACTATGCTACTTGATTTAGCTGAAGTTAAGGACAAAATGAGAGAACCTGAGAATATAGAACGTTATGTCAAATCAAGATATCTTAAACATCTAAAAGAAAATGACTTTAAAAAAGTTTATCGAAGTTTATGGAAAATTGCTTTTATAACTAACGATGATGAATCAAAAAATAATGAATACATCAACTATTATACTCTTAGGGTGTTTACTTCTCACGATAAAAACACTTGTCTACAATTATTAAAAAATGAACCTTCATATTATAGTAATATAAATAAAGATGCTAGTCTTGGTACACTTGTTCATTTTTTAGCTTCATTTCCTGAATTGTACAATCAGTTGGATCCATCTTTAAAATTACTTCTGGAAGATAAACTAAACGATGAAGGAGATTTCCAATTTATGGGTTGGTTTAAATCAGCAACTCTAACAGAGTATATAAAAACTTTAGATGAATCGATTTTTCATAGTATTTCTTGGCCAGCCTTTGAATTTATGGTTTCTCTTTGTAAAGATAATGGATGCAAAGATGACCTTATAGATTTTGCTATTAGATACTTTGGAAATAGTGATAGTTTCGAAGATTGCAAGAAACGATATAATACTATTATCTCAAATACTGTAGAAGACTTAAATGTTACTCAAATAAAAAAATTATTAGAGATTTCGAATAGTAACAGCCAAATCTATTATAAATGGGGAATGAAACAAACCTTAAGACAGTTATCTGAAAAATATAAAGAAGAAATTGATAATTTATTATACAAAAATATTTTCCAAGATTAATTTCTTTAATATTAGTTTGAAAATACAGAAAACGACCATTGATTAACTAAAAATAAAATTAATTATGTATAACTTGAACGAATTTATTAAGGCACTAGAAAATGAAAGAAAAACTGAAAAAAATATAGATATTTTCATGGGTTTATCTCAAAAGCTTAATCTATTTATCAAATACCTTGATGAAAAAGAAGCAAAAAGCAGTTCATTTAATATTTTAACTGCAAGTGTACAAGAAAAAATAAAATTTACAATTGAATATCTTAATGTTGCGTTTGAAGAAAAACAAATCCTGTTTGAGAAGCTAGATGAGATCACAAAAAACCCTACCATTGATTCGAAAAAGTGTGATGAGTTACTCGATGAGTTGATAATTGTTTTAAAGAAACTTCAAAAAAATGATAGGTAATACAATAAAATTATAAATTTTGAAAAGAGTAAGTAATTAATTATTCATCAATAAAAGACAATATACTTTGTTTATCTAAACCGTCCATCCACCTAGTCCAAAGGAAAACTAACTATTTATAAAATTTATCAAATGAAGATACTTTGGTGCTGGCGTTGTAAAATGGATGTTCCTATGCTAGACGATGAGGAATTTAAAATTGCTAATAAATTATATGGTGAACTTTTTGATCCAGAAAATATCAGCAAAACTAGAGAAGAAAGAGCTAAGCCATTGCTTGACTATTACAATGATTTAACTGGGTTTGGAGAAACAGAACCTAATGCAATCATGCATCATTGTATTTCACATTATGGACAACCATGTGAAAATTGTGGTAAGCCTTATCGAACTCCAAAACCATCATTTTGCGCAGCGTGTGGCAATAAGAGAATAATTCAACAATGAAAATCTTACTGAAACCAGTTTATAAAATTTAATCAAAAAAAGTTTTTATGCTTATTTTATCTACCTTAATTCTTTTTTTCTTGTCCTGAAGTTCAAAATTAAACGGTTGACTGTTCTTAACAGCCTTACCCTCCCATGACTTTGAACGCATGGTCATTTTATTCGTAGTATAAGAATCTATTTTGTTTCCTTTTTTATCAAGCAGAATAATCTCCACCCGATAATCAAATGTTTTTAATACATCATCGTTTTCTGCAGTAATATCACAAATTATTTTCCCATCAACGTATTGAAACTGTGCATCGGTTGTCACATGCTTTGAACCATCTTTATAAGTTTTTTCAGTCAATCGCAAAGGATCCTTTTCATTTAATAATACCTGAAGATCGGGAGGTAAGTTCATAGGTTCATTTTCTTTTTTTTCCTCTACTTTTGTGTTAGCGATAGTATCTTTAGGTGCTACAGGATTTATCTTCTTTTTTGTAGTATCCTGTAGCTCCTTTCCATCTTTCTCTTTGTTTGAAACATAATATTTTCCTATTGGTTTTGGGAAATCAAAGAAAACAGAAGTAAACAATAAAAAAGCAGACGAACATGTAATAATTACTATAGTATAAACCAAGATATACCCTGAGGTACTAATGTGTCTATCTTTTCCTTTGCTAAGATTCGAAAATATATATAATAAAACCATCAGCCCCAGTACCACCAAAATACTTATAATGGGTATGTTATAATCTTCTATGGAAAGTAATTTAATAATGGATACTGTTGCAGCCATTCCAGCTACTCCAAGCGCATACTTAACAAATGGAACTTTTTTTATTGCTTCATTTAATATTTTAAAAGGGCCAGAGAACATAGATTTTTTTTGGTTAGTGATTTTTTGTTTAATAGCATTTATGTTTAAAATGTTTTCTTTTGAAATACCATAAATATGATTAAATCCTTTTTTAGTTAATCTTAAACATTCCGGAGCGTTATTTTCATAAATTATAAAGTCATCATTAATCAGATCATTAAGGACTTCTTCAAATAGTTCCTGTTCAGGAGGGTACAATTTATTTATGATAGAAAACTGTATAATTCTCATCATAATAATATGTCCTTCCTTGCTATTAGTCGCTCGAAATTTTTCGAATATAAGTTCAGCTAGTTCCGCTTTGGTTTTCATATTGCAAATTTATAACCTAATCACATAAAAGATCATTATTGAAATTGTGATTAAGATTCATTTTGAGTTATACAAATATAAAAGATTTCACATTAGATACAATCTCTTAACCGTCCATCAACCTATTCCAAAAGAATACTAATCGTTAGATGCTATTTTCAAATGAAATATATTTTTTTCAATTTATGATTCCCATATTCTTTCCCATTTTGTTGCTGGATTTATGAATTCGGTGGACGTTTAAGCTGAACTCAACTAACCAGTAAAGAATGGCAACTATCAATTTATACCTACATCAACCCTCAAATAAATTTTAATGGACTAATTTATTTCTTTGATAAGTTAAAATATATGAAAAATCTCTAAGAAGATAAGGATAATTATTATGGTAATATAATTAAGGAATTGGAAGAAATATATAGACAAATAAATGGTTCAAGACTAGAATTGGATAATAGCTTGAAAGTCTTTTTAAAAAACATCACAAGAGAAAAAATTAGACTAAATACTTAAGCAACCTTTATTTCCTCTACCACTCTTTTTTTAGCCCCAGTATGTATAGTTTTTATAATTAGAAGTATCTATTAAATTTTTAGTCCTTTTTATCTAGAATACTTTAATTTTCCTTGTACCCAAGTTTGACCACTCGTTTTTCAGACACACTAGAATTCTGGTCACTCTTTTTTGCGCCACACTTGAAAGCTAGTTTATTCACATTTTTATGTGCCTTGATTTTGGTAAAATAGTTGATTTTTAAGCAAAAAAGGAAGTTTAACCACTCTTTTTTAGCCACAGTTGTATAAAAATAATTTACTGATTATCAGTATTATTATTTGTGACCACTCGTTTTTACGCCACACTTAACTCTGGCTTAAATAAATTGTCGTTGGTATGCTTAAATTTGTTTGTTTGAGATCTAAGTACTCCAGAATAGTCAATTTGGAATTGAACCAATAGGTTGTTGAACTGACTACATTTAGGTAGTAAATTCAATTTGCTAAATTAGCGTCATATTTTAAACACTTTAATATGACAATTATTTAAAACTACTTTGAGGAAACTACAGTCATTAATTAGGATCAGGCCTTGCATTTAAATTATTTATATCATTTTAGAATTACTAAGTAGTTCATTTTTTTTTGATACGATTTATCCATCTTGATATTTTACTATTTTATTGAAGGTTTGTTAATCTACCAATAGATTTTGTTTTAAATGACTTATAGTTAATACATCCTGAATAAAAGAGTTCGAAAATATGTCGGTTAAGACTACTGAAAGGGACTCATCACAATTTTGTGATTGAGTCCTTCTTTTTTATGATAATATTATTTGATATAGACGCGATTAACTGGAGAATTTGAATCTCCGCCAACCAGCGGTTATTTTATTAAAAGTAAGCCCTTATTCCCCAAAGAATTCCTAGTTCATTTTTACCCTCTAATTGTAAAGGACCAAGGTTTATATAGCGACTTTCAATCAATACCTTAATAGTAGGGGTTATGTTTAATTCAGTACCTGCTCCTATATAAAAAGCTACCCCCAATACATCTTTTGAAAAATCTTTGAATTCAAAGAATCCACCGCCTGTATATACATAAGGCTTAAATCGCTTCGTACCCTTTAAAAGAGAATAGCAGATAACACCAGCGGCACTGTGTGTAGTCCCCAATTCGTGATTAGTGTCATGTTGTTGTCCGGTAAGGTACTCAATCCCCAAAGACAGTTGACCTGGCTTATATTGTATTCTTACTCCCTTCATGAATACAGATTTATATAAAG
>JANOTP010000086.1:0-4011 GCA_031416415.1 Cytophagales bacterium
CCATACAAAGCAGATGATAAAACGGAACAAAGAGTTTTATGATAAACTTTCTGAAACAGATTTTGAGCTTTTGACTATTGAAAAATTAAACCCTGCCGCATATTCGAAATTTAAAACATACCTTCAAGAGTTGAATGTTTATTACAACACCATCTTTAATGAGTCGTCAAAACAAAAAGAAAATTATATTTTTGCCTTAAGTAGATTAAACGGAGGCGTGAATGTAAATAATTTGAAAGATGAATATTTTAATGAAAGTTTATCGGATTTAGTAAGAAATGCTACTGCCAAAAAAAGAATAATCGAAACCGATGGATATTTGGCTCCTAAAACAGACTATGTATTTTTTCGTCCTATAGAGCTAAAAAGCAATTTTGATTACAGGGCTCATTTCTTTGCTCCTGAAAAACATTTTGTAGGAAATTATTATGATACGTTTAAATTTAATATCATTGTAATCTGGTTGGCTGCGATGTTTTTGTATTTTACCTTATATTTAGATCTATTAAGAAGGTTTTTGAATATTTTTGGAAAAATTACTAATAGAAATACGTAACCATTCACAAAAATCTACGTACAAACTTATTACTGAATTTTATAATCGTTATTCGAAATTATAAGCAACCTATGAAAAAGTTATTATTATACTCACTCAGTTCTTTACTACTTTTTGCCTGTGATTCAGGTAACACTTCTCAAACTGCTGATGAATTAGCACTTCAAAAATTATTAGATTCAGCCTCTACTGCTCCTCAAAATGATAAATTGCCAGAAGCTGCAGTAGGTGAGATACTTAAACAAATACCTTCTCCAATAGAAACTTCTGTAATGATTAAAAAAGCAGGAGGGTCTTACAATAAAGATATTCTTAATCCTTCAGAAAATGCTCAAAACTATAGTACTAACTATAAAAAAGCATTAAATCTAGGGGTTTATGGAGCCGATTTAGGTTATATTAATATTTATGAAAAAAATAAGGAAAGCTTATATTATCTTAATTCAATTAAATCGATGGCAGATGGCTTGAATATAGGTCAGTTCTTTGATTTCGAGACTATCAAAAGATTAGCAAGCAATAATAAAAATGCAGATTCTTTATTAAACATCACAACTGACAATTTTAATAAGATCAATAGCTTCCTTTATGAGCAAAAAAGATCAGATCAGAGCGTTTTAATTTTAACGGGTGGTTGGTTAGAAAGTTTAAATATAATGTGTCAAATAGCTCAGAAAAATAAAAATCCGAAGCTTTACGAAAGAATAGGGGAGCAAAAAATTATTATAGATCAATTGGTATTAGTTTTAACAAATTATGAAGCCGATAACAATATAAAACTTTTGAATACAGATTTAAAACAATTACAGGAAATATACAAAAAAGTAGAAATCCAGTACACTTATAAAGAATCTAAAATGGAAATAGTGGACGGAATCCCGACTATAGTGGACAAAAGCGAGAGTAAAGTGATTATTACTGATGCTCAAGTTGTTGAAGTTGCTAAATTGACAAGTGCTATAAGAAATAAAATTGTGAGTTAATTTTATTTCTTGTATATTTGAACCTGATAGCCCCACTAGAACTATGAAAAAAATTATACTATTAACCGTTATTGCTTTCTTGACATATGGAGTTTCTCACTCACAATTTAAAACTCCAGATTGTGTTGCAAAATTAAATGGTTTTACTTTTTTGAAAACCTACAAACTTGATAATCCTTCTAAAGAAGTTGAGTACTCTTATGTATTCAGTAAAGACAATAGCTATATGTTAATCATCTGCAATAAAGATGGCTCTCAAAAAAACGCAAGTGTTACACTTTATGATTCTAACAGAAATATGATAGCAAGTAGTTATGATGAAGCTAACAAGCGCCATTACTATGCACTTGCATACAATTGTAGATCTACAGGTATTTATTATATGAAATTTAAATTTGATGATCCATCCACAGAATGTTCTAGTGTGTTGGCATTTAAAAGATAATTTAATTAAAAATAATTTTCGGCAGGCTTTGTAAAATGCCTGCCTTTTTTTTATACTATGCAAAACGATCCCGAGTTAAGTGGTAAATATTTAGGTTCTATCACTACAGATTTTGTGAAAATAGCTGACAATTTAAAAGATGCATCTTATCAAGTTAGAGTAAGAGGTGTTTCAAAATTTCCTATTTTCCCTATTTCAAAAGTAGAACTCCCAATTGGTCAAATATTTTTGGGCACAAAGGACATGGATATTTCATGGAATTATAATATATCTTTTCTCGATGAATTTGTTCAAAGAGGATTAATTGCAGAAGAAAAAATAGAAGACTTCGAAGAAGCATATAAAAATCCTGATGAATTTTGTTGCCTTTTCGTAGTGGACGTGGACTTTACTAATTTTGTTTTTATTCCATATCCTGAAGATTAATTAGAAATGGTTGTATATTTATAAAGTTCAAAGTTTAAGGTTTAAAGTTTAAAAAAATATAAACCTTAAACCTTAAACTTTAAACCTTGAACTTTATTAATATGAAAAACATCGCTCTATTTCCCGGTTCTTTTGATCCTTTTACTAAAGGTCACATGGATATTGTAATTAGAGGTACTGCATTGTTTGATGAGGTTATTATTGGGGTTGGCATTAATACAGCGAAGCAGAGGTATTTTAAAATTGATTTTATGATACCGAAAATAGAGGAAGCTTTTAAAAATTATCCTCAAGTAAAAGTAATGTCTTATGAAGGATTAACTGCGGAATTTGCAAAAAAAATAGATGCTCGATTTCTAATAAGGGGCTTAAGAAATACTACAGACTTTGAATATGAAAATACTATTTCTCAAGTAAATAAACATCAATGGAAAGATCTTGAAACAGTGTTCTTAATTACTGATCCTAATCAAGCTTATATTAGCTCTTCAATTGTTCGTGATTTACACAAATATGGAGGTAAAGTAAGTGATTTCTTACCTTACGACATTTAAATGCTCAAGCGAAAAAAATTCGCTGAAAACTTCTTCAATAGATAAGTATGAATTTTTAAGAGACTTTTGAACTTCATCTTTTTTCATCCATTTTACTTCTTCAATAAACTCTTCCAATTGAGGACGCATGTTACTGTCGTCCACACAGTTCATTATATACCAATTAGTTTTCTTAAGAATTCTTCTGTCCTTACGGATATAAGTATGATAAGTAGAACATAGTTTTTCACGAACTTCTACTTTAATGTTGCACTCTTCTTCCACTTCACGTTTAGCACCTTTTATAGAATCTTCGTCTTTTTTAAGTTTACCTTTAGGTAGATCCCATTTTTTAAGACGGAATATCATTAATATTTTATCTCCTTTTTTGACAACGCCTCCAGAAGCTTTAATGATTTTAAACTGATCTTTTATAAAATCTTTTACTGTTTCATAATCTATCACTGCAAAACTTATTGCTTTAAGTTTTTTTAGTTTTTTAAATTCAAGAATTCGGATTAAACGTTCAATTTGGAGTGTTGTTGCTTTTTGAATAATAACATGTCCAATTAATTTTTTGGAAGTGATTTCATCTGAGCCACTTAATATCGTATCGTACCCTACCAAATTATTCCGGTCTTCGTGTAGGATTATTTTTACTGGCTTATCGTTTACAAATATCTTCATCTTTCCGGAATTATGCTTTTATACAGCTATACAAGGTACAAATTCATTAAAATAATTACAAACTATCGATAAGTAATTATTAACATCAGCAAAAAAAAAATATTATATTTACATTATGGTAACCAACAACAACACTTCATCCGTTGCAGAACAAGTAGCTTCTTCTTTACTGGAAATTGGAGCAATTCGTCTTAGTCCTTCAAAACCATTTAAATGGGCTTCAGGCTGGCTTTCACCTATCTATTGTGACAATCGACTATCCTTATCTTTTCCTGATTCGAGAAATCTTATTAAAAATGCTTTAGTAGAACTTATAAAAGATAAGTTTGCCGATGTAGAAGCAATAGCAGGAGTAGCAACAGCAGGAATTCCTCAAGGAGC
>JANOTP010000087.1:0-30483 GCA_031416415.1 Cytophagales bacterium
AACCATGAAGAATTTAAAATTACAGTATCCTAAAATGGTCAAATAAAAAAGAAGCCCCACTAATAATGGGGCTTCTTTTTATTTAAAAGTAGTGTTATTCTTTAATTATAAGTTGTGTGCTAACTCCATTTGTTCCTGAAAGTCTAACAACATAAGCACCTTTGGCTAGTTCTGAACCTATCTCAATTTTTTCTGTACCAACTTTGATTGTTTTAGTAAACAATGATTTTCCCAATAAATCAATTACTGTAAATTCACCTTCTGAAAGGCTAGTGAAATTTATAGCAAAGCTTGAAGTACTGGGATTAGGACTTACAGAAAAACTATTATTATTAACACTACTTCTTATAGTTATGATAGGACTGAAGGATAATTCACCATTAAAATCGTATTGAATATATTGATAGTAACTTATTCCCGTTGAAGGAGTAGGGTCAATAAATTCATATTCGTAAACAGAATTGCTACTGCCGTGGCCTTTTACTTTACCGATGGTAACGAAATTTATTCCGTCTGTAGAACGACGAATTTCGAAATAGTCATTGTTAGTTTCAGAAGCAGTAGCCCAGGTTAATATATTTTTAGAGTCAAGAGAATTTCCTTTGAAATATAATAAACTTACTGGAAGCACACAGGTTACTGGATAACAAGTCGGTGCAGAACAAACTGGTGTAGCCGTAAAAGTACTATGGTCATAAACAAGTGTATAGAAATTATTTGTACCAGCAGGGCTTACAGCATTATAGGTAACTTCTCCTGCATTCGTGCTGCCCGTCCATGCTCCTCTATATATTTGAATACCAGGAGTAGTAATGTTGATGGTATAACCTGTGCCTATAGTTAGGGTTGTATTGACAGGTACAACGTATCCAGGGCCCGTTGGCGTGGCCGGGACTGCTCCTGTTGTAATAGTATTTGAATAGATTGTGGTACCTGAACCATTTTTTATTTCATAAGTAAATGTATAGTCACCAGCAAATCTAAAACTTATATTAAAAGATTTTAGGACGATCTGACTTGCTAATACATCAATGGTTGGAGAAGTAGCAGGGCTAACACCTCCACCACCCGCAGGGATATTAAAAGGTGCAATGGTTTTATTTGATCCAGAAGTAGAAGTAGCGGTTCCGGAAGAAACACCCAAACATATATCACCTGGTATGGCTGCGTTGCTTCCTGCTATGTAAGTAACAGGTGTTCCAATACCGATGATGTTGCTAGTGGCTACGGAGGTTTTATACCAGATATAATTTGGCTCGTCTGGATCCACTGCTGGGTTATCCAGTGTAAATCCATTAGCAGTACAAGTTATAGCACCTGCAGGTGTTTTGGGTGCAGTAATTGTAAAAGTCATTGTTTTCGTATGAGGCCTGTTACACGTATCGTTAAAGTTTAAAATAACATTTTTAGAGCCTGTAGTCGAGAAGCTTACAGTTGGGTTAATACTTGTGGAAGATGTTCCTCCTGGGGTAAATGTTTGTCCACCTCCAGTAGCAGTCCATATTACTGTAGATAGTTTTACATTACCTGAAAAAGTGTAAGAAAGAGGTATAGAAGCATTGAGACAATAAGATCCATTACCTGGTGCAGTAGTTAGTACAGAAGAAATAAAAGTTCTGCTGAACGTAGGTAATCCTAGTTGAGAGATGGTTGTATTAACGGTAGATAATGTAAAGCCTGTAGGACTGTAGGCGGCCGTAGCAAAAGGGTTATCAGGAGAACTTATAGTTCCAACATAGGTGGTCGAATTTACATCTTCGCTAGCTACGTAAATTTTACCATCGGGAGCCAACTGAAGTTGTCCAAATTTACCAGTGCCATTTGGTGGAGGAGTCCATCCCGTAATAGAAGGCGTTCCAGTAGTAAGATTCATTTGATACATAGTACCTTCAAGAGTTCCATAATATAAATAACCATCTTTAGGAGAAAACTCTAAACCGTAAGGATTTGCTGGACTAATATTGTGACTATAAAGTAACCCAGTAACAGATCCAGAAGAATTATTAAAAGTATATACCTCCGCTATTTTAGCGCCAAGATTTGTTAAACCTATTTGTGTTTGGCAGGTATTTGCTTTCATAGAACCAATGTAATTTGCAGCGCCAATGACAGTTCCAACGTTGCTGATAACAGGAGTGCTATTTACTACTCCTGCGGCAGATACATTAAAGGCATAAAACCTGTTATTCCCTACACCATGTGTAACTAACCAATAGCCTCCTGCACCATCACCCAAACCTACAAGTTGCTCTGTAGTTACGGTAGGACCTAATAAGGGGTTTACAGCGCCTACTGTAATAACAGAACCCGCTCTATTTACTACATAATAATTATGTCCGCGTGGTGTCCCATTTGTAGGATCTACATTTGAAGTAAAAATAAACCACTGGTTAGCATTAGAGGGATTAGGAACTACTAAGGCTGATGAAGTAGAAGAACTAGCTCCAAAAAGTCCAGTTCCGCCTGTTACTACAGTACCATTAGGATACCAAACTGTTTGACCATCTGTTGCAAATATCAGAGCGCCAGTAACAGGATCACAAATAGAAGAAGAGCCTTCATACGTATTAATTGGTAAACCGGCCAACGGAGTAGGAGGAGAGGTGTTGAAATTTATCCCTGCACCTGTACCAAACCACCATACATTTGCTTCATTTTGTGCGTTTACTGGTGTCATTGTAACTGCTAGAATGAAAACTAATGAAACACGAAGGAGTAATTTATTAAGCATATGGTTCATAATTATCTGTATTTTGTTTGCGAACTAATTACATTGTCTAATTCCTTTCGGGAAAAGAGTATTTTAAATATTAAGAAGAAATTTGGTTACGTAGTAACCCTATTGTTAAAAAATACCTTTATTTTCTTCTTTATAAACATCTAAAAATGTGGACTGAGTATCTCTAAAAATGAGTATAACTAGCTGTTTAATAATTTCTTAATTTAAAAACTGTAACGCTTTGATTACGTTTGTTTAAAATAAGTTAGGAAGATCGATTTCCTGTTGTTTAGCCTTTAACAGAAAAAAAGGTTTAGCCAAGATGCTATATCTTAAATTATATACGACTTTAAGTTTGGGTAGGTTGTAGATTGTTTTTATATCTATGTAATAAAATTATCAAAGGGTAAGATTTTTGTTCAGATATGATTTTTTAGTATAAAAAAAATTAAAAAAAAACACTTCAATATCTAATTTTTGATATTGAAGTGTTTTGCGGTTAGTAAATTATTGATTTATAAACCTGATTGATTGTGTAGAGGTACCAGCTAATATTTTTACAATATAAAATCCTTTTGCAAAAGTACTCATATCAATTATTTCTTCAGGGAAAGTAGTCAGAGTAGCAATTGATTGACCCGTTACCGAAAGAATAACTACAGTTAATTTTGTATTAGGAGATAGGCCAGTAATCTTAAACTGGCCATTTCCTGGATTGGGAACTAGGTTCAAATCTAACGTACCAAGACCGTTTACATGCTGAATGCTTGACATCATTATTGAGCCATTATAGTCTTCTTCTTCTACTCTGTAATAAACTACTCCATTTGGTGCTGTTTTATCTAGGTATTCATAGTGTTGAATTGTATTACTATTTCCAGAGGAGGATATAAAATCGATTGTTTCAAAATTTATCCCATCTAAAGAACGTTGAATGTGGAAACCTTTACTGTTTTTTTCATCTACAGTCGACCATTCAAGTAGTACAGAAGAAGTAGTTATTCTGGTAGCTTCGAAATTTAACCATGTTACTGCTAGGGGACAGTTGGCAGTAATAACGGGACTCATGAAGGAACAAGCTAAGGGAGTAGAGGTAATCACATCAACCATCACTGCTGGCACTGCAGGAGTCGAAACATTGATATCCGTAATAAATGTTTTGGTAGCGGAGTTCGTATTTCCACTATTAGAAATAGCACCTACGATAGTGGAACTTGTAAGTCCTGGGAAATCAAATTCTGAAATCTCCATACCTGTAATTGATCCACTTAGCCTTACTACTTCTATGGTGTATGTTCCAGCCGTTAATGCAACGCCTCCCGCTGGAGCATAGGTATATTTTATTCTTGCGTTTCCATTAATTGAAATATTACTAGTATTAAGATACGTATCGCCAGAAACTGTTTGCGTATTGACTATTGCATTGGCAGAATTTTTTATAGTCACAGTGTAAGATACTGCGGTTGCACAGCACCATTGACCAGGAGAAATAAAGATAAAACTATTCAACGTAAGTGGTCTCAAAACATTAATAGTAGTTATTCTAGTCGTTGATGGAACGTAGGTGGCAGAAGGTAATGTGGTTTGAATAGCACTAATAGAAGTAGTAGCAGCAGACTGAGCTGGAATTGAAACTGTAGGAGTTACCGTGACTGTATTTACTTGTTTTACATAAACATTACCTGTATAAGGTGCTGGAATTGTAGTAGAAGCTCCTGAGCCTATTGGATTAGTGCCGGCAGCATCACTATACCATACGTAGCTTTTACCAGTTGTGGGTAAAGAAGTAACATTAAGTGAAACAGGGTTTCCACAACTAACAGATCCTGTTGTAGAGGGTTTGGGTAATACTTTTACTTTTGAAATACTAGTATACGTATACAAGCATTGATCGGTAACTGTTAACTCCACATCGTATGTACCAGTAGCTCCATAGGTATGTGTAATACTTGATAATGTTGCGCCAGAATAATCTATCGTAGCATTTAAATTTTTATCAATATTCCACTGATACATTGTAATAGTAGACCCAGAAGTTTGGGCAGTGAAATCAACAGCATCTCCTAAACATATTTCTTGAAGATTACCAACAGTAGAAGTGATTGCAGCTTTACCTGCGAGAAATCCTTTGTGAAATGAGGTAAGTCCCATGGTAGAACCTACGCCTGTGGCTGAAGCTGGCCATACATAAGCCGATTCAATAAAAGTTGCTCCTGTACCTGCTGTATTTGGAAAGTCAATGACACCAATTTTACAATAGCCAGAAGTACCAATATTATTCCAGTTGTGCAAGGTATGGTAAATTTTACCATTTGGTCCCATTTGAAGCTGACCATAACGTACGCCATCTGCAGCAGCAGGTGTAAGTCTTACTGCTGAATTTACAATGTTGGCTGTAGTGCCAGTACCAGCCATAAGATCGTATTGCGTTAATTCTTTATTGCCAGTTTCTCCAGAAATGGTATTATAAAGATATCGTCCATTTCCTGAAATTTCAAGTCCGTATGAAAAACTTCCAATTGGAGCCATTGCATTTGTAGCATCTCTATATTGATCAATTACCAGAGGACCGGAAACTGGAGCCGGCCAATCAGAAACCGCTCCCGATGAGTTGCTGAAAGAAAACCCTTCCACTCTTGAAGAGGCATTGTAATAACTAATAAAGAGTCTGGTAAAACAATTGTTTGATTTCATAATCCCAATACCACGACTAGTACCAGCATTTTGAGGATAAGCATAACCTAATGTATAGGTATTACTATAGGTTATACCAGTTGAGGTTACAAGCCATACAATAAAAGAACCACCCTCATTACCACCAGTTCCAGGATCATCAGCAGTGTGTGCAATCACCCATATGTCTGTCCCATTAAAATGTGGAACAGATACTACTGATTCCATCATATAGGAAGGGCAACTTGGCATTACTTGATTTTTATTTGAAGCTACGGGAGTTTTTATATCACCTTTGTTACTGTTTAAGGTCATATCAATTCTGTTCCATTGTAGTTCATTCGGACTCCCAGTAACGGGCGTTGTAAGTACATAGTAATCAGTTATAGAACCCGGTACAGGAAAAACCGTAGCACATTGTGTTGAACTATAATTTCCATTTAGTCCAGCGCCGTTAGGCATTAATGCGCCTGTGTTATCCCAAATATTTTCACCATTAGTATAAAATAGATAATTACCATCTTTATCAGAAATTGCGGCATGTCCCTCTTCCACATTTCCAATACCAGCATAAGGGCTATTTGTCAACATAGTAGGTGGGGTAGTATTAAAATCAAAACCTGCCTTTCGTCCAAAATACCATCTAAAAGCTTCTTTTTGTCCGAAAACTATCCCGTTAGAAAGAATAAATACAATGATTAATAGTAATCGACTTTGCTTGATAAAACTCCTTTTCATACTAAAATTACTTTTATGTTTTAGGTTCTTATTCCAAACTCTATTTAGATCGTACTTCTAAATTCGGTTCTTTACAATAAGATAGACTAAACCATAAAAACGTAAGCCTATTTTGTATTAATAAGCTATTTATTCCCTTATTTTAGAAGTTTTACGATGCCAAAAATAACTATTAGGTATTTGTTAACTAATTTGTATATAGTGATATATAAATATCATGTAACGCCTTAGTTCCATATTTTTAAAATGGTCATAAAAAATGAGCGCGTATTTTTTTAAAAATAGATATTAGGCTTTTTTAAAAATATTAAGACTCTTTATATTCCTTGATAAGCGTTTCGCAGATCTCTTTTAATGGTCTTATAGAATGGATATATTCAATAGTTGGTCCTGCGCACCAAACTGTTTTATAAGTGGCAGTAAAAGCAGCTTTTTCAATTGCTTTCATCCCACGAACAGCTACAAAAAGTTTTATATATTTCTTTAACCACTTATTTTTAAGCATTAGCCCTTCCCAAAAGCTAGCTTTTGTACCTAGTTGCTGCACATAAGGTGTATTGATCACAGTAAGTGAAGAGCCAGAAAGTTTTGTAGTTTTCACAATATCTTTGGCACCGTATTGTATGAGTGCTTTTTTATAATCATCTGAAACAGGAGATTCGTTGGAGGCAATGAAAATTGTTCCAATACTTGCCGCTTCAGCTCCTAAATTAAGTACATGTTTCAGTTGTTGGCCTGTAGCTACTCCGCCAGCAGAAATAATTGGAATTTTTAGATTTTTTTTCAATAATGGGATTAATTCTTCAGCACTATTATTTCCAGCATGACCACCTGCTTCTGAGTTAACTGCTATCACAGCGTCTGCTCCTAATGCCTCTACTTTAAGTGCATAATCCAGATCGGTTACATCACAAAAAACTTTTATTCCTTTACTTTTACATTGTTCTATTACCTCTTTAGGATTTCCTAAAGAGGTAATTATAAAAGTAATATTTAGTTCAAGACAAGTTTGTAATTGTTGTGGGTATTTAAAATTAGATTTATTGACAATGAGGTTTACTCCAAAAGGTTTATTTGTTTTGGATCTTATTTCAGCAATTGCTTCTCTAAATTCTTTATCTGTTCGATAATTTAACGCGGGGAATGCGGCAGTAATACCACTTTCAAGAGCCGCAATAATCATACTTGGGTTAGACACAAGAAACATGGGAGCCATGATTATCGGGTGATCTATACCAAGCATTTTTGTGATAGAAGTTTGCATTGTAAATAGGGTTTAGGCGCGATGGATTATACTATCCGTTAGACAATTCCTTAGCTCTTTTCTCAGCAGCATTGAGTGCTTCAATGATGCTTTTTCCAACTTCTTTTTCTTCAAATTTATTCAAGGCAGCTTCTGTTGTACCTCCTTTGGAAGCTACCATTTTTATCATATCATCAAGGCTTTGATTAGAATTATTCATAATCTGAAATGCCCCAAGCATAGTTTGTTTTACGAGCATCGCTGCTACAGGTTCTTCTACTCCCATTTGTTTTCCAGCCTCAATCATATGTTTTACGATATAATAAAAATAAGCAGGACCACTACCACTAAGGGCGGTAACAGCATCTATCAATTCTTCGTTTTTCATAAAAATTGATTTCCCTGTAGTTTCTAAAAGAGTATTTACGGTACTAATATCTGCAAAAGAAACATCCGATGAAGTTGCAAATGCACTAATGCCAAACCCAAGTTGAGCAGGAGTATTAGGCATGGCACGCACTACCTTCTTATGACCAAGTAAAGATTGTATATTTTTAATTGTAATTCCAGCCATGATCGATATAACAAGCTGATCGTCGTGCATGTGTACTTTCAGTTGAGCAGCCATTACTTTAAAATCTTGAGGCTTTACTGCACTAATGATCACATCGTATTTTAATAGTTCATCCGTTATATCATTGCTTAATAAGGCTATTCCTTCTTTCTTTAACTCTGCCCTTTTTTCATCGTGCTTTTCAATAATTAAAAGGTCTTCTTGTTTTACAATATTACTTCTTACAAATGCTTTGGCGTAAGTAATTCCCATGTTGCCGCCACCTATAATTGCTATTTTCATGTTTAGATAAAGTTAATAGTCAGAAGTTGAAAGTTTAGAGTTTAAAGTTTAGAGTTTAAAGTTAAAAGTTAAATAAATCTAAACCTTAAACTTTAAACCTTTCAACCTTTTTTTAGTGATTTATAATTTGCGTCAATAATTTGTTCTGCCAACTCATCAGTGATTGCAGTAGAAATGAAAAGACTTTCATATTGAGAAGGGGCAAGGTAAATGCCTTCGTCTAACATATTTCGAAAATAGTTTCCGAACAATTTAAGATCAGAAGTTTTGGCTGTCTCAAAGTTTGTTACCTGCTGGTCTGTGAAAAACAACGTAAACATAGAACCAATTTTGTTCACGGTAGTTTTAATGCCTAGTTTGTCTGCATTGGCTTTCCATCCATTTGCAATTTTTGTGGTAGTAGTTTCTAATTGGGTATAAAGCTCAGGATGTTTGTCAATAAGGTTTAGCATGGCAAGTCCTGCTGCCATGGCAATTGGATTTCCAGAGAGCGTTCCTGCTTGGTAAACCGGACCAGCAGGAGAAACCATATCCATAATTTCTTTTTTGCCACCATAAGCACCTACTGGCATTCCACCACCAATGATTTTTCCAAGTGTAGTTAGATCAGGTTTAATGTTGTAAAGTTCTTGTGCCCCACCTCTGGAAAGACGAAAGCCAGTCATAACCTCATCAAATATTAATACTATATTTTCTTTGTCGCAGAGTTTTCTTAATCCTTCAAGAAATCCCGGTATTGGAAGTACGCAACCCATATTGCCTACTACTGGTTCTAAAATCATTGCTGCAATTGTTCCCTTGTTTGCATCAATAAGTTTTTCTACAGCCTGTATATCGTTATATGGTGCAGTTAAAGTATCGTTTGCTACACCTTGTGTAACACCGGGGCTATCAGGAGTACCGAGTGTTATAGCTCCACTACCCGCAGCAATAAGAAAAGAATCTCCGTGACCATGGTAACAACCTTCAAATTTTATAATTTTTGATTTTCCAGTATATCCTCTAGCAACTCTTACAGCAGCCATAGTCGCTTCGGTTCCAGAATTCACCATTCTGACTTTTTCAATAGAAGGTACCATTGAAATTATTTTTTCTGCCATTTCTACCTCACGTGCAGTAGGTGCGCCAAAAGAGAAAGAATTTTGTAAAACGTCTCTTACCGCTTTTTCTATTTCTTCTTTAGCATGACCAAATAACATTGGTCCCCAAGAATTAATAAGTTCTATATAGGAATTACCGTCTTCGTCATGCAAGTAAGCACCTTTAGCTGATTTTATAAATATTGGATTTCCTCCTACCGCACGAAAGGCCCTTACAGGAGAGTTCACTCCACCTGGTATTACTATTTTAGCTTTTTCAAAAAGTGCATTGCTTTTTCCTCTTTCCATTTTTTATAAATTATTATTTGCCGTTTACTAGCATTAGATTTTTTTCTCTGAATCGGGTTAGGGAAACATTCTTATTAGAATAAGAATTACTGAAATCAAATCCTTGAAAAATATATCCTTGTGAAAAACCTTTTTGATCTAGTCCATATTTAAAATACGTCCCATTTTCTTTAAGGGCATTTCCGAAATACATCATTAAATCAAATCCTTGCAACGACTGTATGCTTGGATATATTTTTGTTCGAGCGATGTAAGCCGTTTCAAAATTTCTGTAAAATAGATTACTATAATCATAATAATCTGGATGAACGAAATAAACGTTTCGTTTTTCAAATTGTTCGAAGGAGATAAGACTAAAAAACAACCAGTCGGATCGGGTAATTAGCGGAGTATTATTTCTGCCAATTTCCATTAAACTCATTATGTTGGCTGCTATAACTTCATCGGAGATTGCTGCAAAAACGTGGTTGGACTTGCTCACTTTTACACTATCTCCCAATATCGTCCGAAGAAGACCTACTTTACTTCTGTTGATTTTTTCAAAGTGACTTACCACTAAATTATTTGCTTTACAAGAATCCCTATGGTATACCGCCATTAAAGAATCTTTCAATTCGTTGCCGTAAAAAATAATAACATTTTTATGCTCAACTGGTAAAACTTCTTTATTACGATATTTTGGTTTTGGAGGTGTATAATTGTACACAAAAGATGAATCATATCTGAAATTTTCAGACGCATAACGAGCCGCTACACCTGCCTGTATTTCAATTGTTGGTTGAAACAGAAATGTAAATTCATTATTTTCTATAATTTTTGAATTTGCTGAAAAGGGACTAATGTTTATTATTTTATTCTTTTTACAAAACTCTGCCACAAGAGGCATTTGAATAGGATAAACAGGTCCTATAATCATGTCCATTGTTTTTAATTCTGGAAGACTAATTATGGAGTTTAGTATGGTTATTTCTTTTTCTGTATCGTAAGAATAAATAGTAAGGTTGAGTCCTTTTGCTTTAAGACTGTCTACCGCTAATTTAATTCCTTCATAAAAATCAAGTATATACTGATTACTTCTTTTACTTATTTTAGGATCGATTTCATTGAGTTGGAAAGGCAAGAGTAGAGCTATACTGTAGCTCGTTTTTAGTGTAGAGTTTATTTTTTTATTAATATCGCTAATGTCTAATTTATATTCTTGCATAAGAAAGTTTAGAAGCATTTTATTTTTCTCATCTAAAGTAGTTGAGGATAATCTTTTTGCGAGGATCGTTGCATATAGAAGATCTTCAGGAGAGTCTTTCTGTAATGCCTTAAGTGTGTCTATAGGATCAAGTTTACTCAGATAGTAACTTTTCATCTCCTCACATTCTTTTTTGAGGCTGTTCATTTTACTTAAAAAATGTAGGGCAAGTCTGTCCTTGTTCAGTTCAAAATAAGAATTGGATAGTAAATAATACATATCGTCTTTTTGATCCCAATCTGGATAACGTTGCAACGTTTGAAGACACATAGATTTGGTTGCTTCAAAGTTCTTATTTTTAAAAGAAGCTAAGGCATACCAATAGGAAGCGGGCTTAGAAAAGGCATTGTGAGTCGCTTCGGCAGTTAGGGGCAAAAAAACTTGTGTAGCTGCTTCAAAACGTCCTTCTTCAAACAAACTTTTACCAAAAAGGTAGTTTTTCTGATTTTCTTCAGGTGTTTGAGCTTTTATTGTTATGGGTAGTATTAATAACCAACACAGTAAAAATGAAAAGCATTGAATTTTATTCATGTTTTATTTATTCGAACCAAGGCAAATATAAGGATTAATCTTATGTGAAACACCCATTAAAGCATCTAGATTAGAATGTTTATAAAAAAAACCACTTAAAATTTGTTTTGCTTATATAATAATTTATTTTTGTAGAAAGTAATTACTAGTTGATAATTATTATTATATAGGAAATGGTGCAAGTCCAAACACTTACATACAATCAAGTCAAAGAGCGTCTGGCTGAATATAAATTAAAGGCTACTCAACAACGTATCGTTATTTATGATGCATTGATGCAACTTCACAATCATCCAAAGGCGGAAACTATTTATGATTTTGTGAAATCTAAAAATCCAAGTATTTCACTCGCTACGGTTTATAAAACATTGGATACTTTTGTAGTAGCCAATCTTGCTGCTAAAGTGATGTCGTCCAACGGTACTGCAAGGTACGATGGTTATATGGATCATCATAGTCATTTGTATTGTACTAAAACGGAAGAGATCATGGATTTTGAAGACGAACAACTTAGTAAGTTAATTCAGAATTATTTTAAGAATAAAAAAATAAAAAATTTCAAGATTAGCGATATACGTTTGCAGATAAATGGAGAAAAATTGAATACGAAAGAGAATATAACGATTAATTAAATTACACTTAAACTAAATTTTAAAATTATGGCACTAGTTGGTAAAAAAGCTCCTTCCTTTATAGCCCCTGCGGTATTGAATGGTAAGGATGTAGTAGAAGATTTTTCATTAGATCAATTCATTGGAAAGAAAAATGTTGTATTTTTCTTTTATCCTAAAGATTTCACATTCGTTTGTCCTACAGAACTTCTTGCCTTTCAAGATTTATTATCCGAATTTGAATCAAGAGATACCGCAGTAGTAGGATGTTCTACGGATACAGAAAACTCACATTTAGCTTGGTTGAATACCCCAAAAAATAAAGGTGGTATACAAGGTGTTACCTACCCAATAGTAGCCGATGTTGCAAAAACAATTTCTGCAAATTTTGGTGTATTAGCTGGCGATTATGATATGAATGAAAATGGCGAAATGGTATTCAACGGAACACCAATAGCCTTCAGAGGTACTTATTTGATCGACAAAGAAGGCGTTGTAAGACATCTTGTAATAAACGATTTTCCTCTAGGTAGAAATATCGAAGATACATTGAGAATGGTAGACGCGCTTAGACACAACGAAGAATTTGGTGAAGTTTGTCCTGCAAACTGGAACAAAGGTAAAAAAGCAATGATGGCTACAGTAGAGAGTACTTCTGAGTATTTGGCTACTGTTTAGTTTTTTTGATTAATTTATTAGCCCTATATGTTTTATAATGTATAGGGCTAATTTATTTGTAATGATGATCAGGACAATCTGGAATGTGTTCTTTAAATCGTTCGTACTTGGATTTTATTTTTCTAATTCGTTCATGGTAGATCAACACAATTTCGAAGGCTCCCCTATACCTGCTTGCAGTCGTAAGACTTGAGGTATTGGTATCGTAACTGAAACCTATATCAAATTTTCCGTAGCCGAATACATAGGAAAGAATTAACGCATCACCGGCTATTGATTTTTTATAGTTACCTACTATCCGGTAGGAAGCCCCTATTTTAAAAGAGGTAATTTTATTTTTATGATATTGGAAATAACTTCCAATGTTTACTTCACTTGCAGACCCTTGTCTTAAATAAAGAATAGCAGGAAGTATATACCACTTATAATTCAATGCATATCGAGCTTCCCCGTGAACAACAAGTTTTCTGCGAAGTGAACTAGTATTAGTAGTATTGTCGTAGAAACTTTGATTGGGTTTAGTTAAATGATATAGAGAAGCTCCAATAGCATAATTAGCTCTTTTGTCTGGGTAATGTTGGTATACAATACCTGCCCCAAGATCATTGTAATAGAATTGATTTGTTGGAAAATTTTCGCCCGAAGGTAATGTCGGGTCCAGCTCCTTACCTGACCATTGGTTATCAAAAAAAGCATTGTTGTAAGCGATGCTCCTTTTTACAAAATTGTTTTGAATACCAAAAGAAATATACTCATAAATGTTTCTGTTGAGCGATTTATTATACGAAAAGGAAATTCCTGTTTGTTGGGTGCCAAAATTTAAATCTCCCGTTTTATCATTATAAAATAGTGCACCTATACCCATAAAGTCTCTGCGTATAAGTTTGGGTAATTTTATTTTATGATCGATAGAAAGAGAAACTGTTGTAAAAGGCGTGGGGATTGAAAGGTAAGCACTAGGAATACTTCTCCATTGTTGTCTATAATGAGCAGCGGCTCGTAAGTCATCGTATTTATGATCAAAATCAAATACACCTGTAAGTGCAGGATTAAGGGTAAGTGGAGAAAACCGATACATAGAATAATGAAAGTCCTGCCCTGAAAGAGGTAGCACAAATAATAAAAATAAAATACAAAAATAATTTTTTCTCAAAATATTATTCTATCAATGTAATATTACCTTTTAGCGTTTTTTCTGACTCGTCGAAAAATGTTACTTCAGCCATATAAACAAACGTTTGAGGTGTTTGTTTTACTCCTTTATAAGTCCCGTCCCATCCCTCTTTAAGTGATTCTGTGCGAAAAACTTCTTCACCCCAACGATTATATATTCGAAAGTTTATTTTCGTCGCATTGATGGTACGAAGATAAACGAGATCATTTTCACCATCGCCATTGGGAGTAAAAGCATTTGGCACAAAGATATTTTTGAGGCAAGAATCAGAAGACAGTACTGTTATAGTGTCCTTTACTAGTAGAGAGTTTTGTATACTTAAAGAAACAATGTAAGAGCCTTCTTTTGTGAAAAGATGTACAGGATTTTGTTCATTTGAAAATTGTCCGTCTCCAAAATCCCAATTCCATTTTACAGATCCCATACATAGATAGTCATGATTTTGTTGGCTTCCATAAAAGGGAATAGGATAGTTATAACATCGACCGTTTCCAGTCAAAGATACTTGCGGTACTATAATAGGTCTTACGTTGATAAGTAAAGAATCCTTTGCACTACACCCGTTGATATCAGTTCCTGTAACTATGAAATAAGTGGATGATCCAGTAGGGGGCGAGGCAACTGTTTGTTGACAATTAAAGCAGGATAAATAAGGTGAATTGTTCCATGTATAAGAAATTCCTCCTGTTGCCGAAAGACTCGATGTAATTCCTGTACAAATTAGAGTATCATTTCCCGCATTAATATTAGGTGATGGATGAATTACTATTGGTTTTGTAAGTGTATCCGTACACCCATTTTCATTGTAAACAGTAAAAAAAACGTTATACATACCAGGTAACTGATAGGTATGCAAAGGGTTTTGTAAATGATCAGTTGTACTTCCATCTTGGAAGATCCAGTCCCAAGCTACGGGCGTACCTTCTGTGAGTACTGACAAATCAGTAAATGAGGCAACCGTATTTACACATACATCTTGAGTACTAAAATTAGCTCCGTCAATAACGTTGTATACTTTTACTAGTGAGAATGCAGTATCAGAACAAATTGTTCCTCTGTTGGTAATAAGTGTGACATCGTAATTGCCAACACCGGGATAAGTATAAGAAGGTTCCACTAGATTCGAAGTATCATTGGTAGCGGGAATTAATCCGAAATCCCAAAAACTAGCAAATGCTCCAGTACTATTATTTTCAAATTTGACTGTATAGCCACAACTTATTATAATGGCAGGTAAAGAAGCAGAAGGTTTTGGAGGACAAAAAGTAACATTAAATTGAAAATCTCTTTTGTTGGTCGTTAAAAATACTCCATTTCTGTATTCACTAACACAGACGCCTACTACAAATTGTCCTATTGTATTAGGTGTTCCGGTTAATATACCTGTTTTTCTGTCTATTGAAAGTGGAATTCCTCCTAATGGATCGCTGCCAGTAAAAGGAGGATTCCAAGTAATAAATCCATAAGGTGGAGCAGTTGGAGGGTTGGGCTGCGGGGCAGAATCCGTAGCTCCCAAATAAGGTTCGCATAATTCATATACTAATGAATCACCGTCAAGATCTGTAGCAGAGTGATCAAATAGGAGTGGTGAATTTTGACAAATAAAAATAGGAGGAAGTTGGGTGTAACGAGGAGTACTATTACATGTAACAATAGAAGTGTCAAGGATAGTTGTATAATACGTAGCACCTGTACCTAGAGGGTTCACAATGTTTAAGATTGATTCGTTACGACAACATCGTTGGTAAGCAAGATGATAACCACCTGGAATGGGAGGGAAGGAAGCTGTTATCTCATAAATAGCCTGCTCAACGCATACGTCTTCGGGAGGACCTAAGCAGGGATCAATTGAAACTAGAGGTAATACAATAGACCCCGGAAATGGAACATTTAACTTTCGAATAAATACACCTGAAGAGTCATAAACGCCTATAAAAGCAGGATTATCAAAAGGTGCAAGGCCATGGATACAATCCCTATAAATCTTCAATGTTATTTTGTATGTATCATTGCCAAGACATTGGTAAAATATCTCCCCTCCAATTATATGGGTAGCAGACAAGGAATGAACCTGAAAAAACATAAGCATTAAAAATAGTTTCTTAAAAAGACTTAATCTTCTCATCATTAGTTTTTTACAATTTATATCAGTTTGTCTGAAAAACGAAAGAATTATTAAAAAATTAAATTCGTTTATAATAATTGAATTTCCGTTCAGCTAGTTAAATTTGTGTTCCTTCTAATACCCTAAACATAGATATTACCCTTTTGTATACTTCATTACAGAAAATAGTAACTGATTTCAACGGAATATTTCCAGAAATTTGTCTTATAGTATTTCTAATCGTCCTTCTAGTTGCTGATCTAGTCAATAAAAACGGCAACCGATTATTACTTCCAATAGGAACTATCATAGGTTTTATTTTTACAAGTATATTGGTATATGTACAGTGGACTTCATTGGCTGTAGAGAATGGAAATGGCGCAACAGTTTATTTGTACAGTTCGTTTATACAAGTTAATTATTATTCTTGTTATTTTAAATTTTTATTTTGCCTCTCCGGAATTTTATCTGCCTCTTTTACACTCTACTCCTCCGATTTCAAAAGAGATGGTAAAGGTGAATTTTATTATCTTCTTATAAGTATTGTGCTTGGTCTGCATCTTTTAGTGATGGCCAACAATCTATTAATGATGTTTATTAGTTTAGAATTAATATCAATCAGTTCTTATATTCTTACAATATTTAATTTTGACAAAAAAGGAACAGAATCTTCTATAAAGTATATTTTATTCGGAGCTTTTTGCACAGGCATTATGCTCTTTGGAATATCCTTGTTGTATGGTATAAATGGTAATTTTGACTTTCCTACTACTTTCAACACCCTAACCTTAGGTCCAGATGGCCCAATTGTATTTATCTTAGCCATTTTTTTGACCTTAGCAGGATTGTTTTTTAAAGCCTCAGCTTTCCCCTTTCATATTTGGACACCTGATATTTATCATGGTGCCCCTTCTCCAATAGTTGCTTTTTTTTCAGTAGCTCCTAAAGCTGCCGCACTAGCAGTTTTATTTAAAATTTTATTGCCCTTATTGATAAACAGCGAACTGTCTGGAATTCTTACATTATTACTTGCGGGAATAGCAATCATAACTATGACTATTGGTAATTTTTCCGCTTTAGTCCAAACCAATTTGAGGCGGATGATGGCTTATTCTGCGATAGGTCAAGCAGGATTTATGCTTATGGTATTGCTGACCGTAAAGGACTTGGCGGTTACAGCACTATTATTTTATTTAGTAGTCTATCTATTTATGAACTTTACAGCCTTTAGCCTCATTGAACTGTTTGCTAGTAAATATGGTTCTAACGATGTTAATAACTTTAAAGGTTTAGGCCTAAAAATGCCATTTCTCGGAGGTATATTTGTTTTAACTATGATCTCGCTCACTGGACTACCGCCTACTGCAGGATTTTATGCAAAACTATTTGTGTTCACCGCATTATGGGAAACGTATCAGTTAAGCGGAAATCACTTATTCCTTGTGCTACTTTTTTTCGGATTGTTTAACACCATCATCTCTCTTTTTTACTATCTAAGAATCCCATATTTCATCTATTTCAAAAAAGATGATTCAGGCACAATACTTACATCAGAACCTATAGGTACTAGTATCTTTATGGCACTGATTTCGTTACCTTTATTAATATTATTCTTCAACCCAAATTGGGTGCTAAACGTAATAGGATACATAAAACTATAATGCTGATCTGATATGAGCGATGCGATAAAACATGAATGCTGTATAGTTTTGATAAGGTTGCGAAAGCCTTACTCATACTACGTTGAAAAGTATGGTCCTTTGTACGGTGTACAAAAACTCTACATGATGATGGAGAAACAAAGTAACAGAGGGCAAGACGGAGCCGGAGTTGCAACCATCAAGATTGATGTAAAAGAAGGAAAGCGATACATCAGTCGTTACCGTTCAGTAGATCCGCAGCCCATCGCAGATATTTTTGCAAAAATCAATAAAAAATTTTCCAAAGCACTTAGAGACAACAAAGACAAAATCACCGATGCACGTTGGCTTTTAGACAATGTTGCCTTTACAGGTGAAGTACTTTTGGGACATTTACGCTATGGTACACATGGCGAAAACGAAATAGAAAACTGTCACCCATTTCTACGTCAAAATAACTGGAGAAGTCGTAACCTTGCTCTTGCAGGTAATTTCAACATGACAAACGTGGACGAACTCTTCCGTAAGTTGGTTGATATCGGACAACACCCAAAAGAGAAAAATGATACCGTTACTGTAATGGAAAAAATGGGTCATTTTCTTGACGAAGAAAATCAAGATATTTTTGATAAATACAAAAACCAATTCACCAACAGAGAAGTTTCCGATATTATAGAAAGCGAATTAGATCTACAAAGAGTTCTTATGCGTGCGTGTAAGGATTTGGATGGTGGATATGCAATGGTCGGAATGACGGGATACGGGGCCTCTTTCGTAGCTCGTGACCCTGCTGGAATAAGACCTGCTTATTATTATGCAAATGATGAAGTAGTAGTTGTAGCTTCTGAAAAGCCCGCTATTAAAATTGCTTTTAATGTCGATTACGATCAGATCAAAGAAGTAGAACCAGGTCATGCATTAATCATCGAAAAAAACGGTGATTATTCTCAAAAACAATTTATAGAACAAGTAGAGAAAAAATCTTGCTCTTTCGAACGAATTTATTTCTCTCGTGCTTCTGATCCAGATATTTATTCGGAAAGAAAAAAATTAGGATTTTGTCTTTACCCACAGATCCTAGAATCAGTAGGATACGATTTAGAGAATACGGTATTTTCTTATGTGCCAAACACGGCCGAAACTTCCTTCTTTGGTATGATGTCAGGAATAGAAGAGTACATGGCTCGATTCCGAATAAAAGTAGTTACCGATGGCAAACACAAAGGCGAAGATCTAAACAAAGCATTGTCTTTCCGACCAAGAGTAGAAAAGATGGTAATTAAAGATGCCAAGTTGCGTTCTTTCATTACTTCAGATGCCACTCGAGATACTTTTGTTACAAATCTTTACGATACCACTTACGAAGTTATTAATAAAGGAGTAGATAATATTGTAATCATTGACGATTCAATAGTAAGAGGTACTACTCTTGAGAAAAGCATTATTCGTATGTTGGACAAACTAGGTCCGAAAAAAATAGTGATTGTTTCTTCTGCTCCTCAAATTCGTTATCCTGATTGTTATGGTATCGATATGTCGAAAGTAAAAGAATTCGTAGCGTTCAGAGCTATGTTAGAATTATTGAAAGATACCAAACAGGAAAATTTGCTTGAATCAGTTTTGGAAAAATGTAAAGCTTCCATCAACGACCTAAGTGGAAATATGGTAAACCATGTAAAAGAATTATATGCTCCTTTTACCTACGAACAAGTATCCAATAAAATTGCAGAAATCGTTACTCCTAAAGATTGTAAAGCGGAAATTCAAATCGTTTATCAAACCGTAGAAAATCTTCATAAATCCTGTCCAAAACATCTTGGAGACTGGTATTTCACTGGCGATTACCCAACACCTGGAGGAAACAGAGTAGTTAACAAAGCATTTATTTTCTTCATGGAAGGAAAGGTTGTTCGTGCGTATTAATTGATTGCAGAGTCGGATACCAGATTCAAGATGCTGGATACAAAATAAAAAAGGGAGTGAGACATTGTCTCATTCCCTTTTTTATTTCCTGTTTTGTGTTCCTGTTTCCTCTTTTTATCTGGCATCTTGCATCCAGCATCTTGTATCCTTATTTCACAAGCTCTACCGTACCAAATACTCCCGCATCGATCCATCCACGGTTTTTGTCTTCACCTTCTATAGGAACAGAGCCAATGAAATTTTCTCTTTTAAAATCACCATCGTTGTCGTTATAAGAAACGGCAAAACCCATTTTTTTGCCCTTCGATAATTTTACTGGTTTACAAATTTTTGAATTATGGTCAAACTTATCATCGTAAACATTCATCGCTACTTCCCATACATAATTTCCTTTATTAGTTTTAGTCCACATTACCCGCATATGGTCGTTTAATAATACAGGATTTTTATCGGGTGCCATATCCACTACATCCAATTGTAATGTGATATGATAAGCAAAAGCATTATGAGTGTATTGGTGATTTCCATCCGAATCATCTTCGTCAATAAAAAGTTCTAAGCAATCGTCTTCCCACCATAAGTCAAAAGGACTAGCATGTTGATCAGATAATGAATCGTCGTGAACTTCCACAAGGTAATAAACAGAATTTTCATCCCATAACATTTTGTATCTTCCTTTGAAATCTTCTTCTGTTGGATTTGTTCCCAACCATGCATGTTTTATATCTTTCCAATCTGCTTTCGCCCAATCTTTTTCTGTTCCTTTCCCATCAATGGTTAAAGCTTCTTTTAGCTTGTGTGCTTTATAATCTCCTTCTTTTTGTTGCGCTACAGACGAAAGGCAAAGTATGCTAAAAAATAAAATGGTGTATATTTTTTTCATATAGTATGATTTTATTGTACTTTTTTAGTTGTTAGTCTAATAAAGGTATGCTTTTTTCTTTAGGATGAAAAATTACTTTTTTAGTACAGATTACTCCGTGGCTTGTGTCTCACAAGACACTGCTTCTATGAAACACTCGCTGGCGCATTCTCCTAACTTATGCCTACTATGCTGTAGCCTCTGGGCGGATTATCCGAAGGGCTAAATTATTGCAAATGTGATGTTATGCACTGTGCTTTTGTCTAATTTATTTCTGTGTTTAATTTCCATTCTTTAATCCCTATTAAGTTTAGGATTAGTATTCCACTAATTCTATACAATAATATGTTTGCTTTTCTTAACTGTTCTTCATTTACTTTATCAATACTTCCGTGAATAATGTTGTCTCTTAATTCTTTCAAGTCTTTAATTTTTACAGGAAAAGATTTTGGGTCTAAGTTTTGACTTTCCAAAAATGAAACCAATTGATTTTTCATTGGCTTGTTTTGTAAAAGTGTTTGAACATTATGCCATCGTTTTTTGAACTCTTCGTGTTCGTCTGATTTAATTATTTCTAATAGCTTTAATAATGCTTCGTCTTGCTTAATTTTTGTTTGTTTCTTATTTAAAATAAGTGTGAATTTTTCGTTACTTTGTTTTTGTTTGTCGCAAATTTCAATAATGTTGTAACGGATTAAAAATGCAGAAGATTTATCAACTAGGTGCGATTGATTAAATAACGTAATAGCTTTAGAAAGTAAATCGAAGTTTTTTAAAGTTTCCTTTTGCCAACTTGATTGCAGGAATTTATTGAAATTCCAATTAATTCCAAAGTCCCAAAAATTTCCGCTTGTATCAAAATAGTTTTTTTGTTCAATGTTTTTTATCGTGATTGTGTTTTCAAGCAAATGTATTCTGCGAAGGGTATAATCAATTTTTATATGATGATAAAACGAAGCTAACATCAATATTATATCACCATAAAAAAAGGCTTCTTTTTCTGTTATTCCTTTTTGGTATTTGAATTCAATTTTTGGCTCTTTTATAATTGTAGCCGTTCTGTCTTGTTTATTGTCTTTTGAATAAACATCAAACTTTGGACGAAACGATGATTTACCAAGTTTATAAAACATGTTTGAATCGTTCATGCGGCTAATTTCAAATTTTCCGTCATTTTTAAAAAATGTTTTTGGTCCAAAAATCCCGTAAAACGGTTGAACTACTCTAAAACCTTTGTCGTCCAAATAAAATTCGGCTGTATTTTTTCTTTCTTCAATAGGATTCCAATAAAATTTTACGATATCGATTTTTACAACAACATATTTTTTATCGCCCTCGTAATATTTTGAACTATTTGAAACTCCATACAATTTCGAATCAGATAGATCAATTTTTTGCAAACGTTCGTTTGTATGATTTTGGGTTACTTCTACTTTGATGAATGAGCCGAATTTTTTCAAATCTATTGTGCTTGACCAATCAGTTAATTTTTCACCAAAATAACTGCTGTCTTCATAGAAGATTCTAAGTTCAATTTCATCTTGTTTTGCGTATAAATGAGCGTGATGAATCTGACTAATTTCTGTCTCGCTTTTAATGTAGAAAGGCCTGAAATCAACATTAGGAAATTCAATATCTAAACAATGGAACTCGCTCATTAAAATCAATTTTTACTCCGTTTCTGATGTCCCACCAGAAACTGCTTCTATGAAACACAAAAGCAAATTTCGATGAGTCGAAAAAGTGTTTTGCATAATCTATAATAATATGTAAACGAATATAATTAAATTGTTGTTGAAAACAAATTTGACCCTGCGTAATAGCAAATGTCTGGTGAGACACCAGCCATGGAGTAAACTTATTTCAGGACGAGACACATTAACCGTTCGTTGTTTTTTTGTTTATCGGTTCATAGTAAAGCATTACTGCACCCCCACTAAAGGTTTTGGTCTTTATGAGTTTAAAAATTGTTCTGTTGTTTATTTTTTCGAATAATGGTAATCCTTTTCCTACTAGGACAGGATGAATACACAGCTGGAATTCGTCAATTAAATTAAGCTCCATTAGCTGTATAATTAAACTCCTGCTGCCAACTAATATGTCTTTGCCCGATTGTTGTTTTAGTTCTAAAACTTCTTCCTCAATAGGTTTATTTGACAGTATTGCACTGTCCCATTCTGTATTCTGCAACGTACGCGAAAAGACAATTTTAGGAATCTTGTCTATGGCGATAGCGAAGTCGTCCATTGATTTTTCACCTGAAGGATTTTTTATCAGCGTTTGCCAGAATTGCATAAGTTGGTAGGTTATCCTTCCATATAGAATAACGTCTCCGTTACTTAACAAGTCAGCGTAATGTTGATGTATTTCCTCATCCGGGATTATTGCTGTATGGTCGCAAAATCCGTCAAGTGTCATATTAATTGCTGCAACTAGTTTTCTCATATTTTGCTTTTTAATTGCCCGCAGTCGCTTTGCATCTCGCGAGTGACGGGCTATTTTGTCAGTCCTTAGTAAGGGTAATAAACGTACAGTAAATATAAACAAACAAATATAACAACTTCAATTAATACCAATCAGTTATTTCTAAAGGTGATAATAGAATAGCACTAGGTTGTGCTCTCGCTGGCACAATTATGGAGACTGCTCTCGCTGGTGCATTCCAGACTTGTGCCAGCTGGGATAAGAGTTACTTTCCTTTATTTGTCATTGTCTAATCTCCAACAGTACCTGTCTTCACTTCGCCTGCCCGTTTGTAATTGGCAATAATTACTCCGCTTGGTGTAATGATACTTTCTGTTAATGTAAAGGCTGCCGGCATAGTGCCTTTGTCAAACAATTTTTTTCCTTCACCAAGCGTTAAGGGGTAAATTTTTAGACAGAGTTCGTCCACTAAATTATTATCAAGTAACAGTTGAATAAGTTTACTACTTCCCCAAACCTGAATGTCAGAACCTTCGGTGTTTTTGAGCTTTTTGATATCCGCCAAATTTTCGATAAATTCAGTGTTTTTCCAATCTGACTTATTTCTGGTTGTGGACAGGACGTATTTCTTAACATCATTGATACCTGGCCAGGATGCTGCATGCTCAGGCCAATATTTTTCAAAAATATCAAAAGTCGTCCTGCCCAAAAGAAGGTCTGCAGACTTCATCTGTTTTTCCATAACCTTACCCAAAACTTCGTCATTGTACGGGGCACTCCAACCGCCAAATTTGAAAACGCCTGATTCATCTTCCTCAGGTCCACCCGGTGCTTGCATTACTCCATCTAATGTGATGAATTCTAAAACAATTATCTTTCTCATGTTATTTTGATTTATTTTCAAATTATTATTATTATTATTATTCGCTTTCAACTACTTCCTTTAATTTCTTTAATACCATTTTCCAATTTCCAGTTGAATGTTCTTTTTCTTTTTCAGTAGCGTTATTATCCTGAGTAAGTGTTACTTTAGTTTCGTCATCCCGTTTTGTTATTTTGTAAGTAACAAGATTATAATTTTCCGGTTTGTCTTTTTTTTTATTTATAGAACTTCAATAAGTACTTTGCAATATTTTTTCGGGTTCAATTTTTTTAATTACTCCTTTATCGTGGTACTTTTTTCCTTCGTATTCTCCACTATAAGTAATTGGGCTTCCTTCCTTCCAATCTGTTTCTACATCTGTTCCCATAAGATATTTTTTCACTAATTTTGGTGTGGTTAGCGCTTTCCAAACTTGCGCAGGTGTAGCGTCAATGCTTATGGATGTTTCGGTTATTAAATCATTTTTCATATTTCACTATTTTTAAAATGTTTAAATCCTCGTATGGCTTTTAGGAAACGCCCCGTTTTTTAGTGGTTGCTGGTCTCCACTTTGTTATCTAATTATAAAATAAAAAATTTGTCAAACAGTGACATTTAACTGCCATTCTATTCCAAATTTATCTTTAAACATTCCAAAATAATCACCCCAAATGGCTACTTGCATTGGCATTATAATTTTTCCACCTACAGAAAGTTTAGCAAATATTGTATCAGCTTCTTCTTTACTTTTTGGCTGTATTACAATGCTAAAGTTATTTCCTTTCAATAATTTCTCCTCCATACTTGCTACGAAATCTCCACCCATGAGTATATTTCCTTTATCTAATTGTAGTGCTGCATGCATTATTTTTTCTTTTTCATTTTCTGCTACTTTCATATCCTTAGGATATTCTTTGTAACGCATTATTTTTAATTCTCCACCAAATACTGTTTTGTAAAAATTAAATGCTTCTTCGGCATTGCCGTCAAAATTTAGGCTTGGATTGATAGTTATCATAATTTTTTTTTAATTATTCTCCTACTCGTATGGCTTTTCGGAAACGCCCCGTTTTTTTTAGTGGTTGCTGAACTCCACTTTTATATCTACTTATAAAAGAATGAAGTAATTTCCGTCTGCCCCAATAATACCAAACTCAATATTATCGGTTCATTTCGTTGTTCTGTCTGTTTGGTAAGTCAACATTGTTACACCTGATTTGTAGCTTTTTGTGTCAATTAATATTAGCTTATGTCTCTCTTCAATATTTTCAAAGAGTAGTTTTCCTTTTCCTAAAATAACAGGATGAACAACTATTCTGTATTCATCAATCAAGTTTAAGTTGAGAAAAGTTGTTACAAGCTTTGCTCCACCATAAAGCCAAATGTTTTTACCTTGTTGTTCTTTAATTTCCAAGACGCTCTCTTTAATAGTTGAGTTAATGAAAATTGCATTGGTATTATCATCTTTTTTTGTCTTTGAAAAAACATATTTTTGTTTGCTGTTCATCAATTTGTATGCGTCTTTAATTTTTTGACTTGCATTTTCATCGGGCAGTGAATTTCCCCATTTGTCATAGCTTACACGTCCATAAAAGATAGCATCTTTGTCACTCAAAATTTCGTTTAAGATGTCGCCAAAATCAATTTCTTCATCTTTAACAAGCCAATCCATTTCAGCATTTGGTCCCTCAATAAAACCGTCAAGCGTAATAGCTAAGTTTAGAATTACTTTTCGCATTTATTTTGATTGTAAAGTTTGAACTACTAATAAAAATTTACCTATCAATTATCTGCCTTATAATGCAATATCATATTTCCACACTCAAACTTTTTAGAATCCAAAAGTTTTAAAGCGGCTTTGGCTTCGGTATTTTTAAATATAGGCTTTCCTTTCCCTAGAAAAACCGGATTCACTAAAAAATGATAGTCATCAATCATTTTCAATTTAGTTAATTTTGAAACAATGCTACCGCTTCCAAAAATAACAATGTCTTTTCCTGATTCCTTTTTCAATTTTTTGATCTCTTTCAACGTAATGGTTTTAAACACATCTGTATTGCGCCAGTCCGCTTTGTCTAAGGTTTTTGAAAAAACAATTTTACGGCTATTGTTCATAAAATCCGTCAATTCCTGAGGATTCCCATCGGAAGGATCGGGTTTAGGCCAATATGCTGAAAACATTTTGTAAGTCACTTGACCCAATAAAATGGTATCAAAAGAATTAAAGAGATTGGAGAGGTATTGTGCTGTACCCTCATCCATAATAAACCAATCGGTTTCACCTTTGACACCCGAAAAAAAACCATCTGCGGATAACCATTCAACGACTTTAATTTTTCTCATATTTTTTATTTTTTAAATGGAGTTCAATAATCAATATCTAAAGTTGGTGCTTTGAAATCTAGAAGTCTTACACAATTTGGGCAACAATTACATGATTCACACATTGCGTAGAATGTCGCAATAAAATGACCGCCCGTTGTCCTTAACTTATCTAAACAGTAGCATTAGCGGATTATCTACAGGGTTAGATTAATTGTGAAGATGAATTCTATTGGAGTCTTTAGTTTAGTAGCAGTAGGATTGAGTTTAATAAAGAAAATAATCTTTATAGAAGGAATTCATTAAGCATTGTTAAACTTACGGATATCAGATAGTGAATAATTTCTTTTTAGCTTCGAATAATCCGCCTAGAAGACTACAAAATAATAGGCACAAGTCTGCAGACTTCGCCAGCAAGAGTTTATTAATTGATAAAATAGTTCATAGCTGTCTGGATTCAATTTTTTATCAATATCTCCCTTGCTTGGTTATCACCTGTCTTTACCAAATAAATACCAGCGGGCAATTGTGAAATATCTATTGTTGTGGTAAAAAAACTATTTTCTGTGTAGAACTCACTCCTATACACTGGTTGACCAATACTATTGAAGAGTGAAAGTAGTTGTTTGTCACTAGATACCTGCGCCAAATTTCCCGATAAGGTAAATACACCATCACTGGGATTGGGCGATATAGTTAGTGTGGTAGGCTTGTTTTTTTCAACATGTTGTATCCAGCTGTAAGTATGACTTCCATCATAATCTTTTGCCATCACTCTATAATAACAATTTCCTGCAGGACTATGCTCGTCAATAAAATGATGCGTTAGGACAGTTTGTGGACGAACGATATCTTTTATTTCAATCTTTCCAATTTCATCAAAATGTTTTCCGTCTAAAGAACGTTCGATGATAAAATGGCTCAGGTTGTCCTTATCTAGTAGCACTTGCCAAGTCAAATGTATGTTTGATACATCAGTCGCAGTTTCAAAACGAATGAAGTTTAAAGGAAGACCCGAACAGTCCGTCTCTTCAGGTACTATGACAGATAAGTTTAAACTATGGTAACCTGTACTAGCTTCCCATAGTCCATCGTTGGCGAGCTGTATTGCATACTTGGTATTAGTACTGAGAGAAGGCGATGGATCTGGCAAATGAAGCAGCAAGTCATAAGTGCCTGGAAGTATAGAAGCAGGAATGGGAATTTGCATATTAAGCACTAGGGTAGTACCACCATACCAAGTGCGTGGATCTACAGTCAATGGAAATGTATAGGTAGCGTTGGCATTTCTTAAAACAAGAATCACAGAACGTTCGTGGACAGGTGCTGCAAAACCACTATTAGTAAGAGTAAGCGAAAGAGGTAATAGTGTGCCTCCGCAAACACTACTAATACTGCTTGCTTGATTTAGAGCAAGTCGGTAGCCCAATCGATTTGTTATGCCCTCTAAACATCCATTATTCTGCCATCGGCTGATTACATCGGGATGATAGTCGTAGTTGAGATACGTCCAGTGACCTTTTACGAGGTCTTGTAAGGCATTCGAACAATTGGCATAAGTAGTATTATCCCCACATGTCTCACCACCCATGATGGTGTAACGACTTTCTTTTTCCCAAAATGGTTTTTCTACAGCTGTATTGCCAAAGGTATAATCGTTGGCAGCGACTAAAAAGCAATCGTTATGATAGCCTATTCTACTTTTGGTTTGGCTTGTATGAGCTTGTGCAAGTGTTATGCTATCGGTAGGAATTGTAAGGTTATACATTCTACTTTTAAGAGTAGGGTATCGTGCTGATAGGAAACGATTGGAGGGAAGTATGGCGAGCAATGAATCCGACACTTGCCTGCGGTCTAGCCAGCGTGCCGCATTAAGTGTATTGTTGCATTCGCAGCCAAAGACATCGCTGTAATAATTCTCTCCCCAAATTCCCCAAAAGCCATTCTGAATGGTAAGAATCACATCACCGTTTTGCTGTACCAAAGGTTTCAATTGTACAATATGTTGGAGTAGCTGCGCTTTGGAAGGAGAATCATTAAAAGGTCCAGTAGAACTACCATTCCAATCGCTGGTATAAGCAAATCGCAGTACAATTTTAAATCCAGCGTTGCGTAGAGTAGTAAAATCATTTTGCATATTAGCTAGAAATACGGCACTTATAGGGCTATTCATAAACGCATCAAGGTAGACGTAGCGAAAGACAATTGTATACAAGTCTTGCTGACGGATTTGATTCAGCTGATTGACGGTCAAAGGCTGCAGATTGGAGGCTCTTGTTTCTGTATAGCGGTAAAACCCTCGTTCTGGATTTGCAAGTTCGTTGTTATGTACCGTATAGGTTGCACTTGTAGGTTGTGCATTTGTTATCGTACAAAACAGTGCAATGAATACTTGAAGAATAAATTTATAAATTTTCATAAAAATGTAAAAATAAGATAGTAACAATGCGTTATATACATCAATCTATGATTAATGTACAAATAAAAAATGAACAAATTGCATTTGGATAATGTTTTATTTTATTTGTTGTTTTTAGACCTTTTTATTCTCTCTAGGCACTTTTATAATTCAATATAATTGATTTTTATGAATTCAAGTATTTGTTCAGGAATATGAGTTAAATCTGCACTTTTATTTAGACAAATTGATATATGACCATTATTAACTTCTTTTATCAACTGGTAAAAATTACCGTAGCCTATAATTATAAAACGAAGTCCCCCGCAATCTATATTCCCTCGTTGTCTTGCAGCTGTCAATAAAACAGGGTTGACTAATAACTCCTCATACCTATCGCTATCAGAGGAGGAGTTGTCAGTTATTCTGTCTTTTTGTTTAGAGCTAAGGTTTCCTTTTTGATATAGGGCAACATAACGTATGTCGGTAAAGGAATTCAAAAGGTCATCAATGATTTTCTGTTGAGTGTTCATGGGGGCTGTATAATTCGTCGTTTTATTTTTCTTGAAATTGATTTCAAACTAGTCAGTGCTTGCGGATAACTGGGGGCAAACGATTAAGGTATTGTTTCGAGAGGCTAAGGACAACTGGGGACTTAGAAGCACAAATGTTCAATTTAGCACTCAACTCGCTTTTTCGCAAAACCCCTGTTAACGGGCTGTTGTTTCTATTTCTTTGTCAGTTTATATCTTAAATGGGTTGTCAAGTCTGACGGTATTACTTCTTCAATTTGTATGTCATATTTGTCTTTGTCAATACCGTCAAAGAGTCGGATACCGCTTCCTAAAAAAACAGGTGCAATATGAATAAAAAATTCATTCACAAGTCCTGCATTTAGAAATTGTTGAATAGTGTTTGCTCCACCTTGTATTCTTATGTCCTTTCCTTTTGCTGATTGTCTAGCTTTATCCAAGGCACTTTCTACCCCATCATTTATGAAGTAAAAAGTTGTCGTTCCTTCTTGAACCCAAGGTTCACGGTTTTCGTGTGTTAATACATAAACATCAGCTTTATATAGGTCATTTGGCCAACTGGCTTCGCCTTCCTCAAACATACGTTTTCCCATAATGAATGCACCTGTTCGTTCAATTGTCTCTCTAATAAATTTCCCATCAGGTCCATCTTCTTTGCCTCCTTCGAATCCTAAGTATTCCCAGAAAGCTTTTTGATTAAACATCCACGAATGAATTTGTCCTGAAACACCACCCATAGGATTTTTAGGACTTCTGTTATCTCCTGCGAAAAAACCATCAAGAGATATTCCACTGTCGAAAATTATTCTGCTCATATTTTACTTTTTTATTTTTTTTTAAGTTATTTTTTGTCCGTTTCTTTAATTGTTAGAACTGTTGCTCTACAATGCTACTCTTGTTGTCCTTACTTTATCTAAACAGCAGTATAATCGTTTGCCGTAAGCTTCGCATACGTGCTTAACTATATTGTTAGGCTTTTGGCTGGGACACTTACACTAAAGCTCATGGTAAATAATGATAGCTAGTTTATGAAATATACAAATATTAATAAGCTTTGAGAATTATTTTTAATTTTTTACTCCGTGGCTTGTGTCTCACAAGACACTGCTTCTATGAAACACAAAGCAAATTTCGATGAGTAGAAAAAGTGCATTGCATAATCTATAATAATATGTAAACGAATATAAATTAAATTGTTATTGAAAGCAAATTCGTTCCTGCGTAGTAGCAATGTCTGGTGAGACACCAGCCATGGAGTAAAAATCAGAAATCAAGACGCTTTTCATTATTTAACTTTTCAAGTAATCAATTAGATGGATATTTTTACACAGCAAACGATTATGCTATTGTTTAGATAAGCTAAACATAACTGGGAAATATTTATTATTAATAATACCTTGAGGTTTTATTAATAACGGGCACGGACATGGATGTCCGCGCCAACATGAGTTTCAATTTAAGTTAAATTTCACTGTAAAAGTTGTAAAGGATTGGTTTGTAATGAAATCAATAGAGCCATTTAACTGCTCTACTATTTTTTTTACTACATATAAGCCAAGAC
>JANOTP010000088.1:0-23283 GCA_031416415.1 Cytophagales bacterium
AACAAGTAGATGCCTGTTTTTATCGCCTAGGTATACGCAACGAAGAACGTGGTATTATTTCTGGCGTACATACTCCTACATTTGATATAGATGAATCCGCATTGCAAGTAGGTTCTGGCCTGATGGCTTGGTTAGCAGTGCAGGAGTTGGCAGAATAGCTACTTATGATCTCTTTTTTGGGCGACAATTATTAAAAAATAGCACTATCAAAAGCACTAATCCTGTGGCATATAGGATAGAACAAAGAGAAAAAATACTTTTTATTACTTATACTTGATTTCAATAATAACTTTCTGTCTTATTTGAACTCTTCTTCCCATAAACTGTTATAAATTATTAACTTTGCAAAAATACGTAACAGCATACTTTGAACAAGACACAAACAACCGAAACACAGACTTTTGATCCTACAGGCTTCGATAATATTGAAATTTTTGGTGCGAGAGAACATAATCTGAAAAATATTGATACTGTAATCCCCCGCAACAAGCTAGTTGTTATAACGGGTATAAGTGGAAGTGGTAAGTCTTCGCTGGCTTTCGATACCATTTATGCGGAAGGGCAACGTCGCTATATGGAAAGTTTTTCGGCGTATGCAAGGTCTTTTATCGGAAATATGGAGCGGCCCGATGTAGATAAAATTAATGGGCTCAGTCCAGTAATTTCAATCGAACAAAAAACGACCTCTCGAAATCCTCGTTCTACCGTTGGTACTGTAACAGAAATTTATGATTTCCTTCGATTACTTTTTGCTCGAGCAGGAGATGCTTATTCTTATGTGACGGGTGAAAAAATGATTCGTCAATCGGAAGATCAGATTATTACGCATATTTTAACTTCTTTTAATAATAAAAAAATAAGCCTTCTAGCTCCTGTAGTAAAAGGAAGAAAAGGACATTACCGTGAATTGTTTGTTGAAATTCTAAAAATGGGTTTCAATAAAGTTAGGATCGATGGTGAAATTACAGAGCTGGTGCCGAAGATGCAGGTAGACCGTTACAAAATTCATGATATTGAAATTGTAATTGATAGAATGGTAGTAAGTGAGGACGATCGTTATCGTATAGCACAATCAGTTCAGGCCTCGCTTAAATATGGTAAAGGTGTAATGGTAGTGGTACCGCATATAGATAAGGTTGATGGCAAAGCACAATTTTTTTCTAAATTTTTGATGGATCCAAAATCTGGAATTGCGTACGATGAACCTGCTCCTAATATGTTTTCCTTTAATTCACCTTATGGCGCTTGCTCTACCTGTAATGGTCTAGGTAATGTTGAAGAATTGACGGAAGAATCCATAATGCCAGATAGAACCCTTTCTATTGCGGGAGGGGGAATAGCTCCTCTTGGTGAATACCGCGACATTTGGATGTTCCGTCAGTTAGAGGCGGTAATGAAAAAATTCAAATTAAAACTTTCCGTTCCAATAAAAGAAATTCCTAAAGACGCACTGCATTTAATTTTATATGGAACAGAATCCTCTACTGAATTAACGGGGACAAAATATACTTTTGAGTTTGATGGTATTGTAAATTATTTGCAACATTTTGACGAGAATGGCTCCGATTATGCCATGGATTGGCTAAGTGAATATAAAACCACCACTGTTTGTCCAGAATGTAAAGGTGCTCGTTTAAAAAAGGAATCTTTGCATTTTAAGATTGACCATAAAAACATTTCCGAATTGTCTATGATGGACATAAACCAATTAAAAAGTTGGTTTACTGATTTGGAAAGTAGGTTAAGTCTTAAACAAAATACGATTGCAATAGAAGTTTTAAAAGAAATAAGAAAACGTATTGGATTTTTATTGGACGTAGGACTTGATTATTTAACACTGGATAGACCTTTGAGAACACTTTCTGGTGGAGAGACTCAGCGTATACGTTTGGCGACTCAGATCGGCACTCAACTCGTAGGAGTATTATATATTCTAGATGAACCAAGTATTGGATTACACCAAAGAGATAATGAAAAGTTAATAAAAGCGCTTCAAGAACTTCGCGATATTGGCAATACAGTTATTGTTGTGGAACACGATAAAGATATGATGTTGAATTCCGATTACATCATTGATATTGGTCCTGGGGCAGGAAGGCATGGAGGGACTGTGGTAGCGGCAGGTACTCCCGAAGAATTTAAAAAGCACAATAGCCTTACAGCACAATACCTTTGGGGAAACAAAAAAATTGAAATTCCAGAAAAAAGAAGAGAGGGTAATGGTAAAAAAATAATATTAAAAGGAGCTACTGGGAATAACCTTAAGAATGTAACAATGGAACTTCCTTTAGGGAAAATGATTTGCGTTACGGGTGTATCCGGTAGTGGAAAATCTTCTCTAATACACGATACGCTGTTTCCTATTCTAAATAAATATTTTTTCCGTGCACGAAGAGAGGCGCTCCCGTATAAAGAAATAATAGGTTTGGAGCACATCGATAAAGTAATCGAAGTAGATCAATCACCTATTGGAAGAACGCCACGTTCTAATCCTGCTACTTATACAGAAGTCTTTTCGGAAATAAGAAATTTATATACTCAATTACCCGAATCAAAAATCCGTGGATATAAACCAGGAAGATTTTCATTCAATGTAAAAGGAGGTCGCTGCGAGGTGTGTGAAGGCGCGGGAATAAAAACAATTGAAATGGATTTTTTGCCTGATGTGCATATTCCTTGTGAAACATGCAAAGGTAAACGATACAACAGAGAAACATTAGAAGTTCGCTTCAAAGGAAAATCTATTGCCGATATTCTTGATATGACTGTGGAACAAGCGGTTGATTTTTTTGAAAACCAACCCTATATTGTTCGAAAAATTCAAACGATGAACGATGTAGGCCTAGGATATATTACCTTAGGGCAACATGCTACTACACTTTCAGGTGGAGAAGCACAACGTGTAAAGTTAGCTACTGAACTTTCAAAAAAAGATACTGGTAGAACGTTGTACATACTTGACGAACCTACTACAGGACTTCATTTTAAAGATATACAACACTTGCTTGATGTGTTAAATAAATTGACTGAAAAAGGAAATACTGTTCTTATTATTGAACATAATCTGGATTTAATAAAAGTAGCAGATCATGTGATTGATATTGGTCCAGAAGGAGGTAATAAAGGTGGTACAATTGTGTGTGAAGGTACACCTGAAGAAGTGGCAAAAAATAAAATCAGCCACACCGCAAAATTTTTAAAAGAAGAATTAAAGTAGTCTATTGAAATAGTTGGTAGTAATTTAAATTATGGATTCTCTAGTGTTTACCTCGTATTACCTTAGCCCCTTAGGTACTATTGAAATTAAAGCAAATGACACTCATATACATTCTGTATTATTTGTGGAAAAAATCGCTATTGAAAATCCTAATCAACTTACTAAGCTTTGTATTGATCAACTAGAAGAATTTTTTAATAAAAAAAGAACCATTTTTGATTTGCCTTTCCATTTTGAAGGAACAGAGTTTCAGCAAAAAATTTGGAATGCGTTGATGAAGATCCCTTTTGGTAGAACATGGTCGTACAAAGAATTGGCTGCTAAAACTGGTAAGGTAGGAAGTGTAAGAGCTGTTGGTACTGCTAATGGACAAAATAAATTTCTTCTTGTTATCCCTTGTCACCGTGTTATTGGTAGTGACGGCAATCTTGTTGGTTATGCTGGAGAACTCTGGCGCAAAAAATGGTTGTTAGATTTTGAACAAGGAGATAAAAACGGAAAACAAATGGGTTTAGTATACTAAAATATTATTTTTTATTTCGGGTTACCTCAATAGATTTTTTTTATAAAGGGAAAGTTTCACAATTAAAATCCTATAAAATTATGAACGTCCTACGAATAGGCCGGGTATTACCTGGCGTGGCTTTGCTTTGTCTTTTTTCTGCCTGCGGCAGTAATAATGATCATAAATCGTATGATTATGCCTCGGCATCTGATTCAGTTTCTTATGCCTATGATCCTATAGCTGCTAAAATTACGGAGGAAAAACTTATGGTACGAAAAGCTACTATGAATTTTAAAGTGAAAGAACTACAAAAGACTTCTCAAAAAATAACCTCACTAACAAATCTATGCGGTGGCGAGGTTTGGAATAGCCATATTCAAACAACGGTTCAGAATTCTATCACAAAGAAAATTTCCGCAGACTCTCTTCTAGAAGTCATTACTTATCGACAAACTAATGAACTTACGATTCGTGTACCATCAAAAAATCTTGATAGTTTATTGCTAAGTTTTGAGAGGCTTTCCCAATTATTACACGATAAAGAAATCACTACCGACAATGTATCGCTTGAGTATTTATCTAACGAATTGAAGTCAAAAAATATGGCTCGAGTCCAAGAAAATCATGAGGAGGCAATGGCAAATAAAAAATCCAATCTTGAAAAATATACGAACGCAGGTTACGAAAATGCTAGTATGCAAAATGAAGTAATAGACCGTCAAATTCATAATATGGCGTTATTAGAGAAGGTAAATTATAGTACAGTGAAACTTTCGATTTATCAGGACACTGAAGCATATAAAAACGTAATAGCGAATTTTCATTCCGATCAATTTGAGCCAGCTTTTGGGTCTTCTGCTATCATGGCGGTTCAAGACGGGTGGAGTTTTATATTGGCAGCCGTAGTATTCCTTTTGAGAGTGTGGCCATTATATTTTGTAGGCTTGTTGGCCTTCTTGATTATTCGTTACGTTGATAAAAATCGTCCTAGATTTGTAAAAAGTAGTATTTAATAATGCATTAGATTGGCGAATCTATAATATAAATAAAAGGGTTTATTCATAGTTTAGGAATAAACCCTTTTATTAGTTACTTTACTTTTAGTGCTTGATTGTAAATTTCTTCTCCGCTTAATCGTACTTTATAATCTGTGTTTGTATATAAATATTTTATAACATGATTTTTGTCTACGATAAAAACAGAAGGTACCGCCACTGATCCATTCGTTATCCCAAATTTTACAATACCTGCACGAGTTCCATCACTGAGCAATGTATATTTTAAGAAATTATTTTCTTTTGTGGTTTTAAGATTCTCTACAGATTCAGTACTGATAGCAATTAATTTAAAACCTGCTTTCATTAACGGTTTGAAATAAGCTTGTAAATCTGAAAGATGTTCATTGCAAAAAGGACACCAATTGGCACGATAAAAAATTATTACCAATGATTGATCTTTCAAGTCTGTATTTAAGCGTAGAGGAAGATTTTCCATTGTGCTTAATTCTACATTAGGAATTGTATCGCCAATTTTTAATGTGGGAGTAGAAGTGAGTTGCGCAAAAGCTGAAGTTGCTGAAAGTATAATAAAGAGTAACGATAATAGTTTTTTCATTAGGTCAGATTGGTTTAATTAAAGTAAATATCCGATTTTAGACTTTGAAAAAATGTCAGCAATCTGACAAGAAAATCAGCCTTTAATATTTTTTAACAATGCCTCGTACCCTTTCTCAAGTTCAGCCCTTGATTTAAAAACAACTATTTTTTTTATACTGTATTCCCATTGATTAAGCCACTTTCTAAGTTCAGGCTCATAATCTTTATGCATAGTTTTAATAGCTTCTTCGAATAAATGATGATTAGAAAGTCTGTCGTCTTCAAAGGGGTCAAAAGGATTTTTTTTATTGTTATAGTTTGTGTTTCTTTCCAAGACGCTTTTAAGGCAAAATTGTAATGGATATTGAAGATAAATTATTACGTCCGCCTTTTCTATTCTATCGTTTAGTGTAGAGTGATAGCCCCAACCTTCGATGATCCAGTTTTTTGTAGAAGTAATTTCAGCTACCTTCTTTTTAAACTCCCGTTCTGGAAGTCTATCCCAGTTTTTATTCCACATGATTAGGTCGAGATAGGTTACGGGAATATCTAGTTCCCTTCCTATTTTTTGTGCAAGCGTAGATTTTCCTGTGCCTCCATTACCGATAATCAAAATTTTCATACTTGAATATAAAAATAATATTCTTTATCACAAGAAAAGGACGTTCTCAGTAGGAAGGAGGTGTAATAGAAATTATTATATAAAAATAGTACTAAAGTCCTGTATCCGCTGCTTAAAATGAGTTTTTACTGTAAATATCTCTTTTGTTCTGGCCTAAAAAGTAACATCAAGAAGGAAATAACCGAAGTGCTAAAAACATATTTTAATATAAGGCTCTATTGTTTTGTAATTTGTCTATTTGCTTGTTTACGAGGTATGAAATTTGTTTGTGTATTTCCGCCACAATGTATACATTTAGAGACTTACTTAACTAAATTATTAATATGAAAACAGCTAAAATTATACTGCTAGTATTTTTCCTTATGTTATATGGAAATATTTTGAAAGCTCAGAAGCCAAATGTAGAAGGTGTTTGGAAGATTAAATCGTTGAAAGACTCTGGTAAAATGATCGAAGTAGGAACGAAAGAGACTACTGTTGAAATGAAAACGAAAGAAAAAAGTATATTAGTGTATGTGGGTTGTAATCGCCTTACTTCAAAACTCGAATTTATAACGGGTGATATGGTTAAACAATTCGAATTAACCTCAACTAGGAAAGCTTGCAAAGAGTCTATCGATGAATTAGAGAGCAACACCCGCTATGTATTGGAACAAACAAATTCGATTCGTAAAAATGGTGCAAGAATTGAGTTTTTTAAAGACAATGAATTACTGATGGTATTAGAAAGGCCAGTTGTAAATGGGAAACACAAGAGGTAGTTTTAATAAAAAATAGTTACTATGTTTAGATGTACTTAGTTAAATAGTGTTAAAATTTAAAGAAATGAACCCGTCATTGTGAGGAGTGTTGCCGTAGGCAATACGACGAAGTAATCCGCTATACGACAAAGAACTGTTGATATGAAATCACATACAATATATTATTAAATGGGCTCAGGCTTCGTAGCCGACAGATTGCTCCAGAATCCTGCGCTACGCTTGTATTCTTCGCAATGACGCCTTGAATCTTTATATAATTATAATAGTTAACTAAGTACATCTAACTATGTTTATTAGCAAGGTGCCTAATCTATGCCTAGTTTCTAAAGTCAGTCAGCGGGAATCTTGCTAATAAAAAATAGTTAATTTTTAAATAATCGACTTATTAATTACCATACTTCCAATAAGATCTATATCTGGTTCTAAATCTGTCCATGAGTTGCATCCTCCGTATTGAGGCAAAATGTCTAGTTCATAAATCTGTGGCAGTTCAAATGTTTGGAGTACTAATAGGTTTACACTTTTATTCCATCGCTCAAAACGTTCTTTAATCACATCCTCTTTCCATGCATGCCAATTATTGAGTTTTGCAATGGTGTTCCAGTCTGAAATAATTGTTGATTCTGCTACTTCAGCATAATATTGAATTTTCACTTTATCTTGATTAGGATGAAATTTATTTCCATTAAGATAAGGCAGCCATTGTGGTTTTAATAATTGTTCTGCTTGATGAAAAATAGTAGGGTATAAAATAAATTTCTTACCTTTTAGATTAAAGTCGCCATTCTCTTCCGCAATACCACCTTTTCTTAGGATAATACTTTGTTTGCCTTTCCCAAGCGCATCTACAATAAAGGACCATTCTTTAAATGCCAGTGTCATACTTTTAATTGAACTAAATTAAATTCCGAATTCAATAGATTATTGTTTAAATTTAATGAATAAAATTAGGAAGTAAAAATCGATTAACCCGAATTATAAGGATGGCAATTTCTAATTGAGGTAGTAAAGATGTACGATGTAATAATTATAGGTGGTGGTCTTTCAGGACTTACTAATGCTATTCAGCTTTCAGCTGGAGGATTAAAAGTACTGTTAATTGAAAAAAAATCTTACCCTTTCCATCGTGTCTGTGGCGAATATGTATCCAATGAAGTTGTGCCTTTTTTGCGTTCTATCGGCGCTGATCCAGAAGTGTTGAACCCAGCCCATATTAATAAGCTAACGGTTACTTCCCCTTATGGAACTAGTCTTAATGCTGAATTAAAGATGGGAGCATTTGGGGTAAGTCGCTATAAATTTGATTTATATTTGTATCAAATTGCAATTTCAAAAGGCTGTAAAGTGCTTTTAAATACTCAAGTATTAGATATAGTTTACGAGGAGGATTCGTTTTCTGTTAAATTATCAGACGGTATACAGGAAACAGCTAGACTGGTGTTGGGTAGTTTTGGGAAACGCTCTAATCTTGACCGTCAATTAAACAGGGATTTTTTTTACAAGCGTTCTCCTTACATAGGAGTCAAATATCATATTAAGACGGATTTTGAACGCGACAGAATTGCGTTGCATAATTTCAAAGATGGCTATTGTGGGATTTCTGCTATTGAAGAAGATAAATATTGTTTATGTTATCTCACTACACGTGATAATTTGAAACACTATGGAAGCATTGACGAAATGGAAAAGAATATTTTATTTAAAAATAAGTATTTAAAGGACATTTTTGAAAATTCAGAATTTATTTTTGAAAAACCAGAAGTAATAAATGAAATTTCTTTTGAGTGTAAAAGTATTGTTGAAAACCATATCCTCATGTCAGGTGATACTGCTGGTATGATAGCCCCTCTTTGTGGTAATGGAATGTCTATGGCTATTCATTCTGCAAAAATATTGTCCGAATGTATCCTTGAAAAGTATGGAAAATTTGATTTTTCAAGAGAGGAATTGGAGAAAAAATATGTACAAAATTGGAATCAATTGTTTTCAAAAAGAATTTATGTTGGCAGGAAAATTCAGCAACTTTTCGGACAGGAAATTATGACCGAGGTAGTTGTGAGAACGTTAAAATTTTTGCCACCTATTACGCGTTGGCTTGTAAAACAAACGCATGGAAATGAATTTTAATGAAAGTAAGTAGTATGGAAGCAAAAAAAAGAATAGCGTTGATCGCTCATGACAATAAAAAAGCCGAAATGGTAGAATGGGTGGTTCTCCATAAAAATATTATTGCCAATCATGAACTTTATGCTACGGGTACTACGGGAAAACTTGTGGAGGAAGCGCTAAAGCAACCTGTTTGTAAGCTACAAAGTGGCCCGCTAGGAGGTGATCAGCAAGTGGGTGCTCTTATTGTAGAGGGAAAGATAGACCTCCTTATATTTTTTTGGGATCCGATGGCAGCACAGCCACATGATCCAGATATTAAAGCACTTTTAAGAATTGCTGCTGTTTGGAATATTGTTATTGTTTGTGATCGTGCTACAGCAGATTTTGTAATTCAATCGCCTCTGATGACTACTCCTTATAAAAAAATTTCACCTGATTATGAAGGTTATAAAAATAGAATAATTTTATAATGTGTTAGTGTAAATTTTGCCTAAAGTTAAGTTGAGATTTCAAACAACTTAATTGAAACTAATCCGTACAAATTCTGATTAACAGATTAGGTATATGTGGAATTGGAGGATGGTAATTATTGGATTTTGTTTTTTTGCAAGTACACTAGCAAATGCACAATTTTCAGGAGGAAAAAAAACAATAAGCAAGAACAAAAGTAATGCAAATGGGGGGAAGAGTGAAGGCTCCAATGCAGATGTATTTTATACTTTAGGTGAAGCTTCCTTAAACCAAAAAAATTTTTTAGCAGCGATTAAAAATTTCGAAAAAAGCCGGTCGACGTATGAAAAATCTGGCAACTCTATTGGGAGTATTCTTTCCTCTCATAAATTGGCAGAATGCTATAATAGTTCCACTAAATATTCTAAATCAATTAAAGAATTAGAATACGCCTTAAAAAGATCAATAACTGTTAAGAATAATAAATTGACAGAAGATTCCTATAGGATGTTGTACGAAAGTTATCAGAAGTCTGGAAATGAAAAAAAAGCGACTGAATATTTTGGGTATTTTAATTCATTCAAAACAAATAGAGACAATAATGAGCTTGATAAAAAAAATAAAATAAATGAACTACAAATAAATAAGCTTAAAGAACAAAAGCTTATGACAGAGCTAGGAAAAAAAGAAGTAGAAAATTTATTAGAAGTACAAACTTCTAGGTTGCTTCAAACAGAAGATTCTCTCTTGGTTTTGGATATTATGAATAAGCAAACTAAGTCTCAGATAGACTTACTTCAAAAGGAAAAAGAGGTTAAAGATTTAAAAGTAAAAGAACAGGATGCAAGGCTTAAGATAAATGCACTGGCATTAAAGAAAAAAGAAGCAGAATTGAAAACAGAACGTACAATTCTGTTTGGACTTGTTATAATAATTTTACTAGTTTTAGTATTTGCTTTTTTATTATACAAAAATTTCAAGCAAAAACAGGAGGCAAATGCAAGAATTGAAGATCAGCTAGGTGTAATACAATCGCAGCATACAAATATTACCAACAGTATTAATTATGCCCAACGAATTCAAAATGCCATGCTTCCTGGAGAACGAAGTTTGAAATTTTTAATTAACGATTCCTTTGTTTTATTTAAACCAAAAGATGTAGTAAGCGGAGATTTTTATTGGTTTTATAATGTTAAGACGGGTACTAATTTGAATGAATACGATTCAGAGAACAATACAGGAGTAGAACGTCTTCCTGATCCAATGGAAGCTAGGAAGGTTGTAGTAGCAGCAGTTGACTCCACGGGTCATGGTGTTCCCGGAGCACTCATGTCTATGATTGGTTATAATTTATTAAATATGATTGCTTCAAAAAGTGTTTTTGAAGCAGATAAAATTCTTTCAGAATTACATAAAAGTGTGCGATTTGCATTGCAGCAATATAAAAATGACAATAAAGATGGCATGGATATGTCTCTTTGTGTAATTGATAAAGATGCAAAAACGATGGAGTTTTCAGGTGCTAAAAATCCATTAGTGTACATTCAAGATGGAGAACTTTTTTATATCAAAGGAGATTCCCATCCTATTGGTGGTTCACAAGGTGATGCAAAGAGAACGTATACAAAACACGTTATCTCAATAGAAAAACCTACCTCATTTTATCTTTTTTCAGATGGATATGCTGATCAGTTTGGGGGAGAAGAAAGTAGAAAGTTCATGATTAAAAATTTTAAAGAATTACTTTTAAGAATTCATACACTTCCTTTTGATGAACAAAAAAACATTCTTGAAACTACGATTGAAGATTGGAAAGGTAATCATGAAAAACAGCTTGATGATATATTGGTAATGGGGATGAAGGTAGGTGGATAGTTTTTACCTCACTGTTGAATGTTATTTATTCCATTTATCTACTACAGCCATTACCTGCGAAGGAGTTATTGATTGTATACAAACACAATTAAAATCTTTTCTACAAGCATTACAAGATTTATTCTCATAAAGCACAGTGGTTTTTTTCCCTAATGGAGCCCATCTTCCAGGATGAATAGGACGCATAGGTGGGTAAATTCCTATCGTATATTTACCAAGAGAAGAAGCAATATGTAATGGTCCAGTACTGCAGGCTATTAATCCATCAGCTTTGTTTATAAAGCTGATCAATTCTTCTAGTGTACATTTGCCCGTTAAATCTGTTACGTTCGAGAGATTGAAAATTTCTGATTTTTGTTCTTTTATTAAAGCACCTTCTTTCTCCGTTCCTGTAATGAAAATTGAATAGTTTTCAAGCGGTAATGATTTTGCTAATTCAAAATAGTAGTCCATTGGCCATTCTCTTGCACTGCCCTTAGATTTTGGATGTAAAATAAGATTGAATTTGTTTTTTAGCAATAATTTTTCTGCTGTATTCGATACTAAAGGAATTTTTTCAAATCCAATAGCGTTTGAAATTTCTTGAAGCGAAAAATCTTGTATAATTCCTAAGGGCGATAGTAGCTTTAAATTTAATTGCGCTTCGTGAAGTTCGGAATTTTTACGGCTAAAATTTACCTTTTTGTTGCAATACAGCCAGTGAAACCATCTGTGACTAGTGCCAATGCGGGTGGGTATGCCTGCTGTCATTGCTGCTTTTGCAATTGCATTGTCAGGAAATACATGGATAATAACATCCGCTTTTATCTTTTTTAGGTTTCCATCCGCTAAAACAGTTTCTCTATCTATAAATTCATCCACATAGATACAGGCATCGATAAGTGCTTTAGTGTAAGATTTTCCTATAAAATAAATTTTACAAATAGGATATTTTTTTTTTAATATCCCGGCTATAGGTAAGGTGAGCATTACATCTCCCAAATTGTCGGTGCGGCTGATAATTATTTTTTCTGGTATCATTATTTTTTAAGAAGCTCCCGAATTTTTAAATATTTATAAAAAGAAGCTTGAGCAGAAATGACACAAACAATAAAGCCATAATAACCATCCAAGAATCCAAGTTTAATAAAATAACTTTTAAAGAACTTGAATAACGGGCTTAATAATAATTGTAGAATGGTTACTGTTTTGCCTTTCTTTACTTCGTCTTTAGCCATTATTTCTGTAAAGAGATTAATTTGACTAAGATGATCTTGTATGGTATAATAACTATAATGCAAAAGATCGCCTTTCAATTCAGATACAGTAAGACCTGTGTCGTATTGGATAGATTCGTGAATCTCTCCATGCCATTGTGATTTTCCATTTTTCCAAACACGTATTTTTTTGTCAGGATACCAGCCGCAATGTTTTATCCATTTTCCACAATAGTTGGTTAATCGTTTTATAGAATAAATATCATGGGCAGGGTTTATTTTTAAATCAAGAAGAGATTTCTTAAGTTCATCAGATAATGCCTCGTCGGCGTCAATTGATAAGATATAATCACTTGTGGCTAAAGAATTGCCAAAATTTTTCTGTCCTGAATAGCCCAGCCAAGCTTGTGATATGAATTTAACCTGATACTGTTTACAAATATTTTCTGTCTGATCAGTAGAAAATGAATCCACTACTATTATTTCATCCGCTACTCCAAGCAACGATTCAAGACATCTTTTGATGTTTTTTTCTTCGTTAAAAGTAATGATTACTGCTGATATTTTTTTCTGTATTTCCATTTGTTGTAGTGGTATTACAACGAGTATTTATTTCACCTTTTTTACCAAAGCAATTACTTTTGCACGGAAAGGAGCGTTTCTTTTTTCTTCAATGATATAAAGAACAGTGATTTCTGGACCATTTCTTTTTACATAAGGTTCGCTAATTTTTCTTTCAAAGATAATGTCATAGTTTTCTTTTTTGTTTTGGCCTTCCCAATACGATTGTATGCCTTTGCTTCTTATGCCTATAGAAGCCTCGTCTTTAATAATCATTTTGCTAAATTCTTTGCCTTTTTTAATGTATTCTATATAATTTTCAACAAGCTTAGCGAATTTGGCGGTGTCAGAAGTGTATTCTCCTTTCGGGAAAAAGTTAATTAATTTTGCTTTAGTTCTTTTAAGACTGTCAACGCTTATTAATTTTAAAAGGTAAAATGTTTTGTCTCCGTCAAAAGGTCCTACAACGTCTCCAGGTTTAGCATTGAAAATCTGTTCTTCTATATCTTCTGCCTGATCACCTCGAGTTACTATGGTTGTATAATAACCTTGGTCACTGTTTTGGGTTACGAATAGAGAATCGTTTTTAGACAATTTGAATTCCTTCCTTTTAGCTTCCAACTGTTCTATTGTTTTTTGTTGCTCGATGTCAAATTTTTTCTGAGCAAAAACACTGAAGCTCGATAATAGAAGAAATAATGCCAATATTGATTTCATAGAGTTGTATAGTTTAATATAATGATAAAGTTACTTCTTTTTTTGAAGTAAAATAAAAATGGCCAGTATTTCGGCCATTTTTATTTTATAAAAAAGGGATATCGTTAGAGATACATTCCTTCTATTTGTTCTTTGTTTTTGGCAGCTATAATTTTTCTTTTCACTTTCAAGGTAGGGGTAAGCTCGCCATCATTTATAGTCCATAAGCGAGGGAGTAGAATGAATTTTTTGATCTTTTCATATTGAGCAAAATTTTCATTTAATTCATCTACTTCTTTTTGAATTCTTTCTATGATAATTGTGTTTTTTACCATGTCAGCATCGTCTGTATAATGTATGTTTTTTATAGCAGACCATTTCCTAAGTACATCAAAAGAGGGAACAATTAAAGCGCCTGGGAATTTTTGCCCGTCACCTACGACCATAATTTGTTCTATAAAACGGGACTCTTTAAATTTATTTTCAATCAGTTGTGGAGCTACATATTTACCTCCTGAGGTTTTGAACATTTCTTTTTTTCGATCGGTGATTTTTAAAAATCTTCCTTCCGAAAATTCTCCAATATCTCCAGTATGAAACCATCCTTCAGCGTCTATGGTTTCAGCAGTAAGGTCAGGGCGTTTATAATACCCTTTCATTATATGAGGACCCTTAGTTAAAATTTCTCCGTCAGGAGCAAGTTTTACTTCAACACCTGATATAAGAGTACCAACAGTTCCAATTCTGTTTTCTGATGCTTGGTATCTATTCACTGTAATCACGGGAGATGTTTCCGTAAGTCCATAACCTTCCAAAACGGGAATCTGTGCCGACCAGAATACTCTTGCTAGTCTTGGTTGTAGAGGCGCACTACCAGAAACAATAGCTTTTAGATTTCCGCCAAGGGCTTCTCTCCATTTGTTAAAAATTAATTTATTCGCGAGTTTTAATTGTATGTCATAAAAGAAGCCATTGCCTCCTTGTATATTATATTTAAGGCCCAAATTAAGCGCCCAGAAGAATAATCCTTTTTTTATACCCGTCAAGTCGCCACCTTTTGTAACTATTTTATCGTATACTTTTTCTAAAAGCCTGGGAACAGTTGTAAATATATGTGGTTTTACCTCTTTCAGATTTTCACCAATGGTATCCATGCTCTCTGCAAAATAAATTGATACGCCAACTGCAAGATAAAGATAGCTCATCATTCGCTCATAGATATGACACATAGGAAGGAAACTTAGCGCCTTGTGTGTATTATCTACAGGCATTAATGGAGTACATGCTTTATAATTGCTGATTAAATTGGAGTGTGTGAGCATTACTCCTTTTGGAGTTCCAGTAGTACCCGAGGTATATATTAAAGTCAAAATATCTTCAGAAGTAACAGCGGCTTTATAAGGCTCAAGAGTTGATAGAGGCTCACTTTCACCTGCAGTTAGAATTTCATTCCAGTTTTTTACACCAGGGATCTCGTGAATAGAATAAATTTCTTTTATAGAGGGAGCGAAAGCAGATGCGTTTTTTGCCTTTGTATATAATTCTAGATTTTCTACAAAAACAATTTTTATTTCAGCGTCGTTAAAGATGAATTTAAAATCGTCTTCTGTAACCGATGGGTAAATGGGAACTAATATTGCTCCCAACTGTTGTACGCCATGGTCAATCATTACCCATTCAGGACGATTAGGTGAAATGATGGCTATTTTATCGTCTTTTTTAATTCCAGCTTTAAGAAGACCGAGGCTTATTTTGTTAACGGTATCAATTACCTGCTGAGTGCTAAATTTTACCCATTTGCCATTTACTTTATAAGCAAGGCAATCTTCTTTTGGATTTCTCTCCAACTGATAAGGCAGCAGGTCAAATAATCTGTTTACTTCCATAAAAATTTCAAAAGGTTAGTTATATTCTTATACGGCTAAATTATATTATTAGAGTTATTCTTATGATATAATTTATTATTAAATGTCTTGTCGAAAAGGATTAAGCGACTTAATTCAATTCGTTAATTTTATCAAAGTAAATAAAAAATCTCTTATTTTCTAACTATTTACTGTATCCTTTTGAAAGGACTTGCATTATAGTTTTGTACTATTAAATCTTTATGGTTATGAAAGTTATACAAATTAATGCTTTTCTTTTTTATATGTTAGTTTTAGCATCATGTACCAATAATTGGAATTCTAATATTGGCAAACGTGGTGTTTTAAAGGATGTTGCTTATGTTAAATCAGAAGTTAAAATTTTGCCTGTAGCACCAAGAAAGGTAAAGGATCAGCTTTTAGTCTTTGCTGAAAAAATGCAATTGTATACGATTGACAGTGATCGTGATACCATAATTTTTGGAAATAAGGGTACAAGAGTGTCAATTCCTGCAAATTGTCTTGTGAATGAGTTTGGCGTTTTGGTTAAAGGGAAAATTCAACTCGAATTAAAAGAATTATATTCCAAAAAAGATATGATTTTGGCTAACAAACCAACTGTTTCAGATGGAAAGTTATTGGAATCTAACGGTGAAATTTATTTAAATGCAAAAGCTAAGGGTGAAAATTTGCACGTTAGTTGTGAAGATGGAATCCAAGTTATGTTAGCTTCAACTACAAGTATTGGTATGGAAATGTGGCTTGGTGAAATTAATAAAGTAGGAAATATTAATTGGGAAAAAACGGATGAAGTTTTAGAAGTGCAAAATTTAGAAAATAATTCAAATGGCTTTGTAAACGATGGTAATATTGAGGATGAGAGAATGTATGAAGCTGCTAATTTTCTTTTTAAAACTAAAAAATTCGGATGGATTAATTGTGATAGATTTTATGAGGATACTACCGAAAAAGTGGAAATGTATGTACAAATGAGAAATCCGTTTCCCAAAGAATACCAAACGTATATGTATGTTATTTTTCCTGAAATAAACTCTGTGTTACCTGTATATTCTAATGATGGCGAAAATTATACCTTATCTGGACTTCCCTCCGGTAGAGACATACAGATTATTTGTTTAAGTGCTACAGAGACAAAAACATTTTTTGACGTTAAAGCAGTGACTGTTCAGAAGGGTTTGAAAGCATCGCTCGAGCTTCAACCGCAATCGAAACTGGAAATCGAAAAGATATTAGAAGGGTTGTAGGTATTCAAAAAAGCAATACTACTTGGTATAAAGCCAAAACGATAAAAATAGATCCTGTGAAGATATTAATCATTTTATAATTAATAGTGAGTCGACTAGCGTAGTAAGAAGAAAATTTTGCAATTAAAAATAATAAAAAAGAAGATCCAGCGATAATGCCAAAAATAAAGATGGTTAATAAAACGAAATTTTCTTTTATCCACCCCATACTTATGAAGTAAGTTCCATAGGCTAGCCAAAAAGGAATTTGTAATGGATTTAAAAATCCTATAGTTAGACCATTTAGGAAGGTATTGCTATTGTTATGAGTTAAAGAAGAAGTTTCTTTTTGTGTTTTTGCGAAAAAGTAGGTAATTCCTAATAAAACAAAGACAGGTATTGATAATAATCGAATATAAAATTCGAATTTTGGTATTGATAATAAAAGGCTTGAAAAATGAATGGCAATAAAGCTGTAAAATAATTCAGCTATTGTGGCGCCAGCTATAAAATAAAGTGCAGCTTTATAGTTTTTAGTTATACTTATTCTGACTACTCCCGCATTGATTGAACCTAAGGGTATTGATCCTATAAAACTAGTAATAAAACCTAGGGTGAAATGAAGCAGGATTTGAATGGCAGACATTAATTATTTTTTTAAAGATTGTATCACCTTGTATTTCATTTTAGCTTCTGACCAACTTATATATGGGGTACCTGTTTTATGATTCTGAATACTTATTTCATAAAGTATTTTCCAGTGGAATAGCAATACTTTCCATGCTTTAAAAATCGAATAACCTGGTTGGTATATATGTCCTGGTTCAGCACCTGCGCCGTTAAGTTCTACAATTTTTATATTTTTTCCTTCTTTTAAGTCTTCAATACTTTTGCATCGTAAATCATATCTGCCAAAGTAAAAACCAGGAATTTGATTGCTAATAGTGTCAAAAACAGCAATAAGTTTTTGATCTATTATTGTGTTGGCATTTAAAAATGTTGTTCCGCGACAATGATTGCCAATAGGTTCTAGTATTATTTTTTGACCAATTGTAGGAATGCTTTCATAATTTAATTTTGAGTTCAAACGGTCAAATTGGAAACCCGCTCTAGGATATTCTGCTATTAATTTACCAAGAGTAGAATACCCATCTCCTATCACGCTAAGGAAATCTTTCATGACAATAGAAGAAATTGTTCCTTTTTGTTCGTCGGGAAAGCGGTAATAAAAAATGCCTAATTCAATTTCAAAATTAATATATTCTTGAATTAATAAGTTATTTTTATTGTTTTTTAAATAGGAAAATAATTCTTTTTCGTTGTTTATTTTTTCTACACTTGTTCCTCTTTCACCCACGTCAGGTTTGGCGATTAGAGGATACGTTAAGTTGTTTTCTTTAATTGAATCTATTATTGTAAAATGATGGGTTTCTTTTAAGAAGAATAATGTAAACGCTTTTACGTCTTCGTTTATGTTTTTTAAAATACTAAATTTTGATTCGCCCAACATACCACCTGTTTCAATAGATGGATTAGAAGCGCTGAAGAAAAAGAAAGATCTTGCTTTTAGTGAAAGCCAAATGTAATAAAGTAGAATAGGGAAATAAACTAACTCAAAAGGCCAGTATTCCCAATTAGTAATTTTTGTGTAAAACAGTTTTAGTTTAGAAGGTCTCATTTTAGTTGACCACAAAGTTGGGTCAATTAGTTAGTAAAGAGTGTCGTCTGTATGACAAATTCCAATAGTTAAAGTTGAAAGTCTAAACTATATTAATGTCTTTTAAGAACTGAAGATTATTACTCTACCCAAACAACTAGTCCTTTTAAATATTCTCCTTCAGGGTGATAAATGCTTATTGGGTGGTCGGCAGGTTGATGCAACTGGTGAATGATACGGACATTTCTACCTACATCAGATGCGGCACCAAATATTATTTTTTGAAAAAGGTCTTTCGAGATGTTTTGAGAACAAGAAAATGTAAATAAAATTCCCCCCGGCTTTATTTTTTTTAAAGCTCGCATGTTTATTTGTTTATATCCACGACTGGCATTGTCTACTGCTCGGGCATTTTTGGCGAAAGCGGGAGGATCTAAAATGATGATATCATATTCATTGTCAGGCATGTCTTTTAAAAAGTCAAAACAATCTACCGTAATTCCTTTATGATTTGATGCTGGAAAATTTAATTGTACATTTTCTTCTGCAAGCCTCACCGCCTCTGCAGAAATATCAACAGAATGGACTTCTGATGCACCTCCAGCCAAGGCAAATACACTGAATCCTCCTGTATAACAGAAAGTATTAAGTACTTTTTTGTTGTTAGAAAGTGATTGGAGTAAACGTCTGTTTTCTCTTTGGTCAATGAAAAAGCCAGTTTTTTGCCCGTCTACAAAATCTATATTGAAGCTTAAATTATATTCTTTGGCAATTACTTTTCCTTCTCCAGATCCTGCAAGCCAACCAGAAGTACTGCTGATTTCTTCAATGTTTTGCGAGCTTGACTTAGTTTTCAAATATAAATTTTCAAATCCATTTTTTCGAAAGGCTTCGATGATTAATTCTTTTCGTTGTTCAATTCCTTTTACAAGAATTTGAAGTACAACTACATTTGTATAAACATCTGCAATTATACCAGGAAGAAAGTCTCCTTCAGCATGCAAAAGCCTATAGGCGTTGGTATCGGGAGGAAGTATAGATTTTCTTAATGAAAGTGCTTGCTTGATTTTCTCCGTCCAAAAGTCTGAATGTTCAAAGTTAGAAGGTTTGTTTTGCCAATCAAACATACGACAACTGATCTGGCTTTTTTCAGAGTAAAAACCATATCCGAGAATGTCATTATGGTGGCTTCTTACTTCTACAATAGACCCTTCCTCCGCTTTAGGTTTTCGCTCTAGTGCTCCTGAAAAGATCCAAGGATGTTTAAGTAAGATGGAACGTTCGCGTTTAAGCTTTAATTGGAGTATTGGATAGTTCATTTTTTTCGATAAAGTATGCAAAAATATGATTTTCAAGTGGATTAATAAGTTTGTAGGCAGAAAATTTATAAGGTTTTTTAGTTAGTCTTTTTGTAAATTGCCCTTCTATGAAGCAAATTTTATCTTATTTATTAGAACATAAGACATTATCAAAAGAAGAAGCAAAGGCTGCCTTGTTACGCATAGCAAAAGGAGAAGTGAATGCCAGTCAAATGGCTGTTTTTATGTCAATCTATATGATGCGCAGCATAACAGTGCAGGAATTGGAAGGGTTTAGGGACAGTATGCTGGAACTTTGCCTACCTGTTGATTTGAAAGAATTTGACCCTATTGATCTCTGTGGAACTGGCGGAGATGGAAAAGATACGTTTAATGTTTCGACATGCGCCTCTTTTGTAGTAGCGGGGGCAGGTGTGAATGTCGCCAAACACGGAAACTATGGCGTGTCTTCTTCTGTTGGTTCGTCTACAATAATGGAGCATTTTGGTTATAAATTTACCAATGACGTTGCTCTTTTAAAAAAGCAAATTGAAGAGTGTGGTATTTGTTTTATGCATGCGCCACTCTTTCATCCTGCTATGAAGAATGTGGCACCCATTCGAAAAGAACTAGGGTTAAAAACTTTTTTTAACATGCTTGGACCTATTATCAATCCTGCCTTCCCTAAAAAGCAGATGGTAGGGGTATTCAGCTTAGAGCTGGCAAGATTATATGGATATTTGTACCAGCATACAGATAAAGACTTTATGATCGTGCACTCTTTAGATGGGTACGATGAAATCTCCTTGACTGGAAGCTTTAAAATGATCTCCAATAAAAAAGAACAATTGATAGAGCCTGAGTCGATAGGGTTTAAACGCTACCATCACGAAGAATTATCAGGCGGTGCTACGCTGGAAGATTCTGCAAAAATTTTTACGAATGTATTAGAAAATAAAGCTACAGAAGCCCAAAAACATGTTGTAATGGCTAACGCAGGGATGGGAATCTGGTGCGCAAAACCTCATTTGAAAGTTGAAGAGGCAATTGCAGAAGCAAAGGAGTCGTTGGAAAGTGGGAAGGCGTTTGGAATGTTTAAAAAATTAGTTTCTTAGTAGTTAGTAGTTATATGAATATTCTTGATAAAATAATCGAATACAAAAGAGTTGAAGTAGCAGAGCGGAAAAAGGTAAAATCTTTAAAAGAGTTAGAAGCCTCTTTGTTGTTTTCAAGGCCTAATATTTCGCTTAGAAAATTTCTTCTCGACGAATCGAAGTCTGGTATAATAGCGGAGCATAAAAGAAAGTCTCCTTCAAAAGGTATTATTAACGATAAACTTACAGTAGAGGAAATTGTAAAAGGGTATGAAGATGCTGGAGCTTCTGCAGTTTCTGTTCTTACCGATACACCTTCCTTTGGAGGAACGGATGAGGATTTGTTGAGGGCTAGAGCTGTTTTGACAATACCTATTCTGCGAAAAGATTTCATAGTCGATGAGTTTCAAATTATAGAAGCTAGATCAATAGGTGCTAATATTATTTTACTCATTGCAGCCTGTTTGAAACCTGCAGAGATTGAGCGATTAGCGAAATTTACTAAGTCGTTGGGAATGGAAGTTTTATTGGAAGTTCATAACGAAGAGGAACTTATTTCTAATTGTTTTGATTCTATAGATTGTGTGGGAGTAAATAATCGTAATCTAAAGGATTTTAGTGTTAATGTAGACTTTTCCAGAGCGTTAGCTGAAAAAATCCCAAGTAGTTATATGAAAATTTCTGAAAGTGGTATTGAAGCTCCGGAAACAATTATAGATTTAAAAAAATACGGATATAAAGGGTTTTTGATTGGTGAAAATTTCATGAAAACAACCAATCCAGGTGCTTCAATGAAAGCGTTTGTGGAAAAACTGAAGTAGTAAAATATGAATTTTAAAGTAAAGGTATGTGGGATGAAGTATCCAGAGAATATTCTGGAAGTAGCTGCTTGTGGACCTGATCTTATGGGGTTTATTTTTTATGAAAAGTCTAAGCGATATATTGGAGAAGATTTCGATCCTGAATTATTAATAAAATTAAATCCAAGTATAATCAAAACGGGTGTATTTGTAAATCATTCCGTTGAATATATTGAGGATAAAATAAAAAAATACGATTTATCTCTCTTGCAGCTTCATGGCGACGAGAGTGTAGAGCAATGTCAGGCTCTAAAAACGAAAGGATATAAAATTAGTAAAGTATTTCAAGTAGATAAAAATTTTGATTTTGTTTCTACAGAACCATATAAAAAACACGTTGATTATTTTCTTTTCGATACTAAAAGCGAAGGATATGGAGGAACAGGAAAGAAGTTTGATTGGTCTATTTTGGAGCGATACGATAATGAAGTCCCTGTTTTTTTGAGTGGCGGGTTGGATTTAGATAGTCTTGAAGAAATTAAAAATTTAGGTGACTTGAATATTCATGCTTTGGATATTAATAGTAAATTTGAAGTAGAAGCTGGGTTAAAAGAGGTTAAGAAAGTAAAATTATTTATAGATAAAGTGCGAAATGAACTATAAAGTTGACGAAAAGGGATTCTACGGTAGTTTTGGAGGGGCATACATTCCTGAAATGTTGTATCCAAATGTAGAAGAGCTTTGTGAAAGATATCTGGACATCATAAACGAAGAATCGTTTCAAATCGAATTAAAGTCTTTGTTGAAAGACTACGTAGGTAGACCAACGCCTTTGTTTTATGCGAAAAGACTTTCGGAAAAATACAACGCAAAAATTTATTTGAAGCGTGAAGATCTCTGTCATACAGGTGCACATAAAATAAACAATACGCTTGGTCAAATTCTGCTAGCAAAGCGACTTGGTAAAACAAGGATCATAGCAGAAACTGGCGCTGGCCAACATGGAGTAGCCACTGCAACTGCTTGTGCGTTGATGGGCTATGAGTGTATCGTGTATATGGGAGAGGTAGATATTGAACGTCAAAAGCCAAATGTGGAACGAATGAAAATGCTAGGTGCAGAAGTTCGTCCAGCAAAATCGGGAAGTAGAACGTTGAAAGATGCTACCAACGAAGCTATTCGCGATTGGATAAATAATCCGGTAGATACTCATTATATTATCGGCTCTGCTATTGGGCCACATCCTTATCCTGATATGGTGGCGCGTTTTCAATCGGTTATCAGTGAAGAGATGAAGTTTCAATTAAAGGAGCATACTGGAAATGAGAACCCTGATTACGTGGTAGCATGTGTTGGTGGAGGGTCTAATGCTGTAGGCGCTTTTTATCATTATCTTGATACGCCTTCTGTAAAGCTAGTGGCAACAGAAGCAGGAGGGATGGGTGTAAACAGTGGCTATTCTGCGGCGACAACTATTCTCGGAAAAGAAGGCATCATACATGGATGTCGCACCTTGTTAATGCAAACCGAGGACGGACAAATTGTTGAGCCACATTCCATTTCTGCAGGCCTTGATTATCCAGGTATCGGACCTATACACGCACATTTATTTGAATCGGGAAGAGGGCAATATCTTGCCATCAATGATAAAGAAGCATTTCTTGCAGCATTTATGTTGAGTAGATTAGAAGGTATTATACCTGCGCTAGAATCAGCACACGCTATAGCTGCCTTAGAT
>JANOTP010000089.1:0-18077 GCA_031416415.1 Cytophagales bacterium
AAATAAAATATCCCGCCATATGGCGGGATATTTTATTTTATAAACTATGGAAAATATAGAACTTCCCGAATTAGCAAATTCATTGTTGTTAACTAAGGGTTTGAATGAAGTAGAACTAAGACTGAAAATTTATAATGCAGTATTAAATCTTTTGTTAAACAATACCGCTTATTTATATCAAGTATTGTATAGGATAGATGTGAAGGAGGAAAAAGTCAAAGAATCATTTTTAGATAGTCCTTTGGTAGAGGTTGCAGCTGAGCGCATTACTACTTTAATAGTTAATAGGCAAATAGAAAAAATACAATGGCGAGCAAAATATTCGCAAAGTGAATGAGCTACTTTTAAAATATAGATAGATTAGTAAGAAAACTTACCTTTCATAGCGGATAGCTTTTTCAATATACTTAAACATAATTTGCTCTTCACTATCATCCTCTTTGTTAACATGGTTTTCTAGATTTTTTAAAACACGTTCACAAATTGAAGTAGTTCTTAGGTATTTTGGAGCTAATTCTTTGATGGTTTCTTTCTTATTTTTATCGTTGTGAGAAAGAAATTCAATGTAGACTTCTTTTATGAGCTTTGCTGCTCTAGCCTCATCAATGGTGGGGAACACAGCATTGCGTATTTTTTCAAATTCATTTTCGCAAATAACACAATCCGAGTCTGCGATGCACAAATGTAGGTATACAAAATAATGTTCGTATGCCCATTGAACTGTAGTACGTGGTTGAACCATTTAGTAGTTGAACTGTTATGTTTTAACTCAATAAAGTTACATAAATGCCCTCGTAAATAAAAAAAATACCCCTAAAAACTAGGGGTATTTTTATAAAAGATCAGGGTAGATATTACATCATTCCACCCATTCCACCACCGCCCATGTGAGGCATAGATGATTTTTCCTCTGGCATATCTGCAATTACACACTCAGTAGTAAGTAATAAACCAGAAATAGAAGCCGAATTCTCAAGTGCTAATCTCGTCACTTTAGTTGGGTCAATAATACCAGCAGCAAACATGTTTTCATATTTGTCATCGCGAGCATTGTAACCGAAGTCGTCTTTTCCTTCTCTTACTTTATTAACAACTACAGAACCTTCGCCACCAGCGTTAGCAACTATTGTTCTAAGTGGAGCTTCGATTGCTTGTCTTATGATTTGAATACCAGTTTCTTGGTCTTCATTTTCTACTTTTAAAGTATCAAGTACTGACGCAGCTCTAATAAGAGCAACTCCACCACCCGCAACAACACCTTCTTCTACTGCAGCTCTTGTAGCATGCAAGGCATCGTCAACTCTGTCTTTCTTTTCTTTCATTTCAACTTCAGTAGCAGCACCTATGTATAAGATAGCTACTCCGCCAGATAATTTGGCAAGTCTTTCTTGAAGTTTTTCTTTGTCATAATCAGAAGTAGTGTTTTCGATTTGAGCTTTAATCTGATTAACTCTAGCTTTGATATTATCTTTTTCACCTTTACCGTTGATAACAGTTGTATTATCTTTATCGATAATTACTTTTTCAGCAGAACCAAGGTGTTCTAAGGTAGCATTTTCAAGTTTGTAACCACCTTCTTCAGATATTACAGTACCACCAGTAAGGGCAGCGATGTCTTCCAACATTGCTTTTCTTCTGTCTCCAAAACCTGGAGCTTTTACTGCAGCAATTTTCAGAGCACCACGTATTTTGTTTACAACAAGTGTAGCCAATGCTTCTCCATCCACATCTTCAGCAACTATTACAAGAGGTCTTCCTGTTTGAGCAACTTGCTCTAATATTGGAAGAAGTTCTTTCATAGAAGAAACTTTTTTATCGTAAAGTAATATGTAAGCTTGTTCAAGTTCAGCTTCCATTTTATCCGTATTTGTAACGAAATAAGCAGAAAGATATCCTCTGTCAAATTGCATACCTTCAACTGTTTTTACTTCAGTTTCAGTACCTTTAGCTTCTTCTACAGTGATTACACCATCTTTACCAACTTTGTCCATCGCATCAGCAATCATCTGACCGATTTCTTTGTCGTTATTGGCAGAAATAGTAGCTACTTGAGCTATTTCTTGAGAAGAAGATATTTTTTTAGATTGTTTTTTAAGTTCACCAACTATAGCGATAACAGCTTTGTCGATTCCTCTTTTCAAATCCATTGGGTTTGCACCTGCTGCTACGTTTTTAATACCAGCATTGAAAATAGCTTGAGCTAAAACAGTAGCAGTTGTAGTTCCATCACCTGCGCTATCGGCAGTTTTTGAAGCTACTTCTTTTACCAATTGAGCACCCATATTTTCGATAGGCTCTTTTAGTTCGATATCTTTTGCTACCGTTACACCATCTTTAGTGATTGTTGGAGAACCGAATTTTTTATCTAAAATTACGTTTCTTCCTTTTGGTCCTAGGGTAACTTTTACAGCGTTAGCTAAAGCGTCTACGCCTCTTTTAAGTTGTTCCCTGGCGTCTGTATCGAAATATATATTTTTTGCCATGTTTATTTTAAGTTTATTGTTTGTTTGTTTTGTTTAGAGTTTAAAGTTGAAGGTTTAAAGTTTAAATGTTTTTCACTTTTACTTTAAACTTTTAACTTTCACACTTATAATATTGCGAAGATATCTGATTCTCTCATGATCAAGTAATCTTTTCCTTCAACAGAAACTTCAGTACCTGAGTATTTACCATATAAAACTGTATCACCTACTTTTACAGAAGTTGGTTCATCTTTTTTGCCCGGTCCGGCAGCAATTACAATTCCTTTTTGAGGTTTTTCTTTTGCTGTATCAGGAATAATGATTCCAGAAGCAGTTTTCTCTTCAGCAGCAGCAGGTTGTACTAACACTCTGTCCGCCAATGGCTTTAATTTAATGTTTGACATATTTTTATGATTTTTAGTGTAAATTAAAAGGTCTTATTTACTGCTGGGCGTATTGCAGTTATTGTGCCATTGGAAATAGTATGACATATTTTCAGTATAACATCTCATTTTGTTTTATATTTATAAATAATGGCAGAATTTCTTCTTTATTGAATGAAAAATAAAGATTTTTGACATTAGATCATTTTAGAAAGTGGAAAAAAAACCAGTAAATACTCCTATTGATGTCGATTTTGAACAATTTTGGTTCAATACATTGGATTATTCCCAAAAACAAGATATTCACGAAGGCGTTACGTTTCTATATAAAAAGGATCAAACACAACTATTTATTAGACTTTATAAGAAAGAAAATGATTGGATTTCTCCATGTAGAGCACCTTTTGGAGGACTAGAATTTTCTAAAGAAACAGATATGAAAACGTTGTTTGAATTTGTAAGAGATCTTATAAATGAAGCTACTGCAGATCGAATAGATAAAATCAGAATATCACTTCCTCCCGAATGTTATGATATTTTTAAATCTGATTTAATGGATGAAGCATTACTTCATGCTGGTTTTTTGGTAACTGAAACCGAATTGAATTATCATATACAAATAAATCAGGGAGACTTTGCTACATTTATTCATGAGTCTGAAAAGAGACGATTGAAAAAGTGCCTACAAGCTGGCTTTAATTGTTCGATAGAAAAAAATCCAGATTATGATTATATACATGGATTAATTTCCGATTGTCGAAAACGAAAAGGATATCCACTTTCTATGAACCTGACCGATTTTAAGAAAATGTTTTTGAATTTTCCCGATCGTTATCTACTATTTGTAGTGAAAGATAAAGAACTTATTATAGCAGCTGGGATAGGAGTGAAGGTACGGTCCGATATCTTGTATAACTTCCTACCAGCCGATCATATAGATTATTCAGCGTATAGTCCTATGGTATTATTAAATAAAGGAATGTATGATTACTGTCGAGATGGAGGTTATCAAATTTATGACCTCGGTATTGCAACAGTAAATGGTATTCGAAACGAAGGGTTAATTAAGTTTAAAGAACATCTAGGAGGTAAGCTTTCTCATAAATATTCATACGAATATAAAATTGATATAACTACATAGTTTTATAATGGATAAAATTAAGAAGAAAATAATTTTTTTGTTAAATAAGCTACCTTATGTTAGAACCTTGCACCGTTTATTGAAGCAGTATGAGGAAATTACAGCATATCCTACAGGTCATTATTATTCGCCAATTCCTAATTTAGAAGAGATACTACTACATGAGGGAAAAATATTTGAAAAAAAATCACCTGAAGCTGTTTTTTTAAACGAGGAAGGGCAACTTAACTTATTTCAGAATCTTATTCCTTTTTACAATGAATTCCCTATCAAAAATCTTGATGGTCTTAGATATCAAGTTCCTAAATCTTTTTTTACGTTTACCGATGCCTTTGTATTGTACGGAATTATCCGTCTCTATAAACCTATTAGAATCATAGAAGTGGGTTCTGGTTATTCTTCTGCGTTAATGTTAGATGTAAATCAATTTTATTTTCAAAATCAACAAAAGCTAACCTTTATAGATCCTGATTTTACAAGGCTAAAGAACTTTATGAAATCAGGTGATGAGAGTAAATGTACATTGATAAATAAAAAGGTTCAAGATGTAGACCTTGGACTTTTTTTAGAGCTTACTGAAAATGATTTATTATTTATCGATTCTTCCCATGTCAGCAAAGTAGGGAGTGATTTAAATTATTTGCTTTTTGAAATTTTACCCAAATTAAAAAAAGGGGTAATTATTCATTTCCATGATATATATTTTCCATTTGAATATCCTAAAGAATTAGTTTTACATGAGAAATTAGCGTGGAATGAGGTCTATTTATTAAAAGCATTTTTAATGTATAATCCAATGTTTGAAATTTGTTATTTTAATAATTATATATATGAAAAACATCTTAATTTAATAACCAAAAATACACCCGAATGCCTTAAGGATGAAGGCGCTTCATTGTATATAAAAAAAATAGCATAAGAATGAAATTTGATTTTACAATAGATGGAAGTTTATTTGAACTTGAAGTAGAAGGGGAATTTTTCAAAGGGGAAAATCAAGTCCTTTTTGAAGAAAGAGGAAATATTTTAGAAAATTGCTCTTGGTTGAATGAGGGATATTCGACTCTTTCAATACTTGACGAACTAGAATTTGATACATTTAAAACTTCTATAGGTTTAATACTAGAAAAAATTTTAGAGGAAAATAATGTAACAATCGATAATAAGTTTAGTCTCGAAACGTATCATCACTATGTGACTTCTAATGCTGTGCATCAAGCTGTAATTGAAAAAACAAGATTTTTGACATTTAAAGATTTTAACGTAGATATTGAAAAAGTAGTAGAACGAATTTCTGTTTCTGTAAATAGAAAATTAGGAAAAACAAATCCAAAACTACTTGAAGAAATAATTATTTTAAGAATAAATAGACCTGAATCGCTCGATATAAATCCATTTCATAGAGATGGCTATCTAGATATATGGGCAGACACGTTGAATGTTTGGATTCCAATTGCAGGTTGTAATTCAGTTTCCTCTCTACCTCTAATTCCGAAGAGTCATTTTTGGAATGAGCAATATATAATAAGGACAGAAGCAAAAGGTGCAAGCATAAATGGATTAAGTTATCATGTACCAGCTATTATTAATTATAAAGATGGTTTGCATGCTATAAGACCAAATCCAAAATATGGTGAAGCCTTATTGTTTACTCCATTTATAGTGCACGGAGCAGCATTGAATAAACAGAAAGATATCACCAGGGTTTCACTAGAATTAAGACTTTGTTCAATTGCTTAGATGGGTCCACTTGTCTCTATTATTTGTTTGTGTTATAATCAAGCTCGCTTTTTGGAATCGGCAATTATTTCTGTATTGAATCAATCGTATACCACAATAGAGATTATTATAATTGATGACAATAGTTCAGACGAGAGTGTTTCTATAATCAATTCGCTTATTGCGAAATTTCCATCGATTCATTTTATTAAAAATGAAATAAATATAGGCATGTGCCGATCCTTTAATAAAGCATTTAAAGAGGCTAAGGGCGAATTTGTGATTGATTTTGCTTGTGATGATATGATGGCGCCTAGCCGCATTGAAGAGCAGGTTAAAGCCTTTTCTATGTTGAGCGAAAAATATGGAGTAGTATTTTCGGACGCTTATATTGTAAATGAGAAGGGTGAGAAAACGAACACTTTTTATAAGAGAAATCAATTAGGAGTGCTTATTGATAAAGTACCTTATGGAGATGTCTTTAAAGATATAATTCATAGTTATCAAATTTGTTCGCCAACTATAATGATCCGAAAAAAAGTATTAGATGAGTTGTTTGGTTATAATGAATCGCTGAGTTATGAAGACTATGATTTTTTTATTAGATCGTCTAGAAATTATTTATATTATTATATAGATAAACCGCTAACCTATCATAGAAAAGTTAGTGGTTCTGATTCTTCTTCTTGGTATAGAAAAAGTGTCAATGTACACCTAGAATCTACTTTGGAAGTTTGTAAGAATGCTATTTTGCTTTGTCGAAATAAAGAAGAAATTAATGCACTTCTACATTCTATTCGTTATCATTTGCGACAATCTTTTTTTGTAGAATGTTTTGAGCTGGTCTTACGTTACCATAAACTGTTGGTGCAGTTAGAATCGAATTCATTCGTAGACGACTCAATTATGAAATTGGCAAGGGCTCGTGTTAAAGTAAATTTTCTTTTTAAGTTTTATCAAGTTGTTTTTAGAATTTTCCAATAAAAAAAACCTTAGAATTACCAAGGTCTTTTTTATTGGAAAAGCTTTTCCAAGCGTATAATTAGATTATTTCTTTTTCATGAATATCTTAGTGATCATACCTGCGTCAGTAAGACCAGCAGCAGTAGATTCAATTACATATCCTTCAGCAACAAGTTTATTGATTGCATTTAGAGTAATGTCGCCATTTTCGTCATGGTTTTCAGCTTTGAATTCTTTGAATGGGATAACTTCTCTTTTATTGCCACCATAGTGTATATGAACTCCTTTGTCTGGATAAGATGGTATCTCGTATATTTCAACTAATATGTAATTTGCAGTGTTGTTGGTAGAAACTTTGTCAGAAGGTTTAAATGCCATCATAAAGACAGAAATAACTGTAACGATAGCCAGTACGGAGTAGATAGCGTATTTTTTCATAGGTACTATTTTGTTTAGGTTTATAATTGTTTGGAAAAATTACTAAAAATTATTGGTAAAAAACAATGTTTACGTATAATTTTGTTTCAATATTACGCAAATCTATTTCAATTGTTACATTTTTTTTTGTTAGTTTTGATGTCGGATGTGTTTTGTCCCTGTCTTCTAATTTAAGAAAAGGACAAAAAATATAGTCAGGTCGTTTTTAACTACATATAACTGGTGAACTTTCTCTACCCTACGTTTTTATTTGGCCTTTTGGCGGTGTCCATCCCCATTTTAATACATCTTTTTAATCTACAGAAGCCTAGAAAAGTCCTTTTCCCTAACGTTAGGTTTCTGAGACAGGTACAACAAAGCACCTCAAATAAGTTGAAACTAAAACATTTGTTGATTTTAGCTTCTCGCATTCTTTTTTTAGTATTTCTTGTATTTTGCTTTGCCCAACCTTTTATTATAAATAAAGACTCAGGTAAAGTAAAAGGGAAGCCATTCGTTTCTCTCTTTGTAGACAACTCTTTTAGTATGCAAAATGAGCTGGGTCAAGAGAAGTCTATTGATGTTGCTGTGAAGTCAGTACAAAAATTAACAGAGCTATTTCCAGGTGCTACTTCGTATGGATTCCTTACCAATGATTTTGAGGGAAAAGATCAGTATTTTAGAAATAAAGATAAATTAAATGAACGTATCTCAGAACTGAATTTTTCAAGTAATTATCGTGATGCTTCTGCTGTTTTAAAAAGGCAACACCAAAGCCTCTTAGGACAGGGGGCCGAAAATAAGCATATTATATGGTTCTCTGATTTTCAGAAAAATACCTTAGGTGATTTGTCGAGTTTGAAATATGATTCAACAATTCAGTATCATTTAGTTCCTATTCAAAATACCGAAATTTCAAATGTATCTGTAGATTCAGTTTGGCTTTCAATACCTCTAGTGAAAGCGGGAGAAAATAATACCCTGGAAGTGAATTTGCTAAATAGTGGTACAAAGGAAGTTCGTGAGTTGACGCTGAAATTGTATATTGATAATATTCAAGTGAGCTCCGCTGTAGTCGATATAAAACCAGAATCCTACACCGCCGCTTCTTTTGTATTTAATATAAGCGGAGAAGGACAAAAAAAAGCATCGATTCGTTTTGAAGACTATCCTGTAACATTTGACAATGAGTATTTCCTGACCTTGAATGTTTCACCTAAAATTAATATTCTTCATTTGTATGATGACAATGGTTCTAACATTTCAAATGTATATGCAAATGAAAGTGTTTTTGAAGCTATAAATAACAAATCAGGTGATTTTGATTATTCTAAAATTGCTAGTGCCAATTTAATAGTTTTTGATGGCGTTAAAAATATTGCACCAGCCTTGATTCAACCTCTTAAAAATTTTGTAGAGAATGGTGGGAGTTTACTTGTGTTTCCAGCGAAAGAGGCGAATCAAAAAAGTTATGAAAATTTTGCTTTGCAATTTCAATTGCAAAATCCTGAATTTGTAAAACCTGATTCTTCTAAGAAAACAGCTTTTGAATTATTGCCTCCCGATTTTTCAAATCCTTTTTTTAATAATATATTTGATAAAAAAGATCTTAGAATGGCTATGCCTTTTGCTTACCCAGTTATCAAATGGGGTAGTAGAGGAGCTGTAATTTTGAAGTATAAAAATTCAGAAGTTTTTTTATCAAACAACAAATTGGGCAAAGGGATGGTTTATTTGGCCGCTACTTCTCTTGAAGAAGGAATTACTAATTTACACAGACACTCAGTATTTGTACCCTTGATGTATAAAGTTGCTTTTAATAGTATTGTTTCAACCGAACGATTGTCTTTTTCTTTTCAAGAACCTACTCTAACAATTGATCTCGGTGATCAAAAGCAACAGCCCAATAGTGTATATACTCTTGAATCAAAAGAATTTAATATGATCCCTTCTCAATGGACATCTGGTGGTAAACTTGTACTCGATCTTCCTTCAGAACAAATGAAAGCAGGATTTTATGAATTGAAATTGAATGGTAAAAATATAAAAACGATTGCTCTTAATTATGGTAAACAAGAATCAAAAATGATGTGTTACAACGTTGATGAGTTGAAAAAAATGACTGAAAAAAATAAAAATATTAAAGTCTATAACCCTGAAACAAGTGATCAGTTTGCCGACGCATTTCGTCAGGATAATATTGGAACTCCACTCTGGAAATATTTTCTGGTAGGGGCATTATTATTCTTGATGGTGGAGATATTATTAATTCGTTTTCTTTAAAAATAATTTTAAATAGTATGAAATTACTTATTAAAAATGCTACTATTATAGACCTTAAAGGACCATTAAATGGTCAGGTGAAAAATATTCTTGTAGTCAACGGAAAGATTAATTTTGTTGAAGAAAATACAGTAGCAGATAAAATAATAGAAGGAAATAAATTATGTGTTTCTATTGGCTGGTTTGATATGCGGGTTACAATGGGAGAGCCAGGGTTGGAGCATAAAGAAGATATTGAGTCAGTTTGTTTAGCCGCAGCCGCAGGAGGTTTTACAGGAATTGCATCCATGCCAAATACAAAACCTTCTATACAAACTAAAGATGCAGTATCCTATATGCGTACGCGCACTGCCAATACATTAGTTACCATTTATCCTATAGCGTCTGTAACATTAAATAATAAAGGTGAAGAATTAACAGAAATGATTGATCTTCATACAGCTGGTGCAGTGGCCTTTTCAGATGGAGATAAACCCATCTGGCATACTGATGTAATGTTAAAGGCACTTCAATATACTCAAACGTTCGAAGGGCTGGTTATTAATCACGCCGAAGATAGATTGCTTACACATGGTGCCCAAATGAATGAAAGTATTATTAGCACAAGGCTTGGACTGAGAGGTTTTCCTAAGCTTGCAGAAGAGCTTATGGTAGCAAGAGATTTGCAGATTTTAGAATATACAGGTGGAAGATTACATTTTGCACATGTGTCAAGTGCAGCCTCTCTAGATTTGATCCGTGAAGCTAAGAAAAAGGGATTGAACGTTACCTGTGATATTGCAGCCTATCAACTTGTGTTAGACGAGCAGTTGCTTATGGATTTTGATACTAACTATAAAGTCAATCCTCCCCTCCGCTCTAAAGAGGATATTGACGCTTATTGGAGTGCAATAGCCGACGATACAATAGATGTAATTGTATCAGATCATATACCTCATGATACAGAATCTAAAAATCTGGAGTTTGATCTCGCTGATTTTGGTATGATTGGATTGGAAACAATGTTTTCAATTTTAACTATGAATAATAATAAAGTCGCTTTAGATAAATTAGTTGATAAATTTACAACTACACCCCGGACAATTCTTAAAATTAACTTGCCAGAGCTTAAAGAATCAGCAATTGCAGAGCTGACTGTGTTTGATATAGAAGAAGAATGGGTTTACGAAGAGCGAAGAATTAAATCTAAATCAAAAAATTCTCCTTTTGTGGGACAGAAATTGAAAGGGAAAGTTAAAGCTGTTGTGAAAGGCGATAAAATTTTTATGGAGTAGATTTTCTCTAGTGTGGAAGTTTGTTTTTAACTAATCCATAGGTATAAGTCCCCATTATTGCTGCTATAAGTGCTACGATCATTACCGTGTAACCATTTCCTATAAGTGCAAATAATGGTCCTGGGCAAGCTCCTGTCAATGCCCAACCCAATCCAAAGATAACTCCTCCTGCAAAGTACCCTTTATGATATTTTTTAGGTTCAATTTTAACTTGCTCACCGCTTATAGTTTTTATATTCATTTTTTTGATGAGCAGCACAGAGATCATTCCTATCATTACTGCAGAACCTATAATTCCATACATGTGAAAAGATTGGAAACGAAACATTTCCTGAATTCTAAACCATGAAGTTACCTCGGCTTTGGTTAATACTATTCCGAAAAAGATTCCAATAAATAGAAATTTTAAATAGCGCATAATGGATTATTTTAGAATATAGGGTAATAGTATATGTGTCATAAGTAGACCTCCCACAAAGAATCCTAGAACTGCAATTAAAGAGGGCCAGTTCATTGTAGAAAGGCCCCATATGGCATGTCCAGAGGTACAACCATCTGCATATCGCGTCCCAAAACCAACTAAGAAGCCTCCGATTATTATCATTACAAATCCTTTATATGTTATAAGTGAGGACCAGTTAAAAATATCGGAAGGATTTATGCCTTTGAAATTTTCAACACCTATTGCTTTTAAATCGTTTATAGTAGTTGATGATATTTCTACTGAAGGATTTAAGAAAGAACCTGCGATCCATCCTCCAATTAAAATTCCAGTAACTAATACAAGATTCCAAATTTCTTTTTTCCAATCGTAGTCAAATAGATCTACTTTTATAGGAGTACACATGGCACAAATATGTTTCAACGAAGAAGAGAGCCCAAATGGCTTATTGCCTAGTAATAATAAAGCGGGAACCATCAATCCGATGAGTGGTCCGCTAATGTACCAAGGCCATGGTTTTTGTAGTATTTCTAACATAGTTTTTTATAGTATATTAATTTACTCTAAATAATTGGAAAATAAAAAGGTCTAAAATTTATTTCTTATTTAAATAATTCTAAAGCATTTTTAGTTGTAATCAGTTCAACTTCTTCACTAGTGATATTTTTTATTTCAGCTAATTTTTTTGCAATAAGTGGTATATAGGAAGGCTCGTTTCTTTTACCTCTGAAGGGGATTGGTGCTAGATAAGGGCTGTCAGTCTCAAGCACTATATGTTCTAAGTTTATTTCTGGTAATATTTTATCAAGACCTCCATTTTTAAAGGTAGCTACACCCCCAATTCCAATTTTAAATCCTATAGAAATAACTTCTTCTGCCTCTTCTTTTGTTCCTGAAAAACAATGAAACACACCGCTGAGTTGTTCACTTTTTATAGATTTAATTACGTCAATAGTTTCCCGGAATGAATTTCTACAATGAATAACTATAGGTAGTTTATGTTTTTCTGCCAAAGCGATTTGAATTTTTAATGCTTCTTCTTGTTGTGAAAGAAATGTTTTATCCCAATACAAATCAATTCCTATTTCTCCTATTGCTGAAAATCTACGTTTGTTGAGCCAATCTTCTACCAGATATAATTCTTTTTCAAAATCTTTTTTTACATAACAAGGGTGTAGTCCCATCATAGAGATACATTGTTGTGGGTACTTATTTTCTAATTCCATCATCCCATCTATTGAGGTGTGATCAATATTTGGCATGTATATCTTATGTACACCTTCTTCGTATGCTTTTCTAATTATAGAATCCCTATCAGCATTGAATTCTTCGGAGTAAATATGAGCGTGTGTATCTATGAACATGATTTTGAATGCGAATTAGTAACAAAGGTACAATTATTAAAAATATTTTTTATCTTGGTGGTATGATAAATAAAGTAGTAGCCAATGCAGAGGTTGCCATCGAAGACATTCAAGACGGTTCAGTTTTAATGTTTGGAGGGTTTGGCTTGTCTGGGATTCCTGAAAATGCTATTTCTGCACTTCTCAAAAAAGGAGTTAAAAATCTTACTTGTATTTCTAATAATGCAGGCGTAGACGGTTTTGGACTTGGTTTATTGTTAAAGAATAAACAAGTTAAGAAAATGATTTCTTCCTACGTTGGAGAAAACGAAGAGTTTGAACGTCAGTTATTGTCTGGTGAATTGGAAGTTGATCTTATTCCTCAAGGTACTTTAGCAGAACGCATTCGTGCTGGAGGTGCTGGTATACCTGCGTTTTTTACACCTGCGGGTGTGGGAACAGAAGTGGCAATAGGGAAAGAAACAAGAATATTTGAGGGGAAAGTTTATTTAATGGAGCAGTGGTTACGTTCTGATTTTAGTCTTATAAAAGCTTGGAAAGGCGATACAGCAGGTAATCTTATTTTTAAAGGTACCTCTAGAAATTTCAATCCAATGATGGCTACAGCAGGCAAAATTACTATTGCCGAGGTGGAGGAACTTGTTCCAGCAGGAGAGTTAGATCCCAATCAGATTCATACTTCAGGTATATTTGTGTCTAGAATTTTTCAAGGAAAAAACTACGAGAAAAGGATTGAAAACCTAACAGTGAGGAATTGAATTGCAGACGATTTTCTGATTTTTAAGATGTGGTTAGTTTTACTTTCCCTAGTCTGTTCTCTTGGACTATAGAGTTATTAAGTTTGCTTATAATTACGTTTCCTAGTTTATGTTATATTGTTTAACTAATTAAAATTAAGTAATATATGTAAATTTAATTCTGTTTTTAACTACTGATTTTAAGTACTACACAATTACCTTTTACCGTTGTTAGGTTATTGGCTTCTAGTTATATTTGCATATAAATAGTTAACCGAAAAGATGAAACAAACAAACCGTTGGCAGATTGACTGCGCTCATACACCTGAAACGATTGATAGAATATTATTACCAATTCGTAAAAGAGGGCTTTGTGTAAATAGTCTTAGTTATCATAAAAAGGATAATGAAAATGCAGTATGTACGATTGAATTTGAAGTAGATGAATCTGACGTAGAGCGAGTATATAAAAATATGATTCGTATTTACGATATTCAAACGGTAACTAAATTGAGCTAATTGCTCTTGGCTGATAAAAAAAACAAATCCGTTCCGCTTTATGGCATAGAAATCTTTTCCCGTAAGGAAGGGAAAAGACAGTATGAGGTAGAAATATTTGATAGTAACAGACATTTTGAAGTTCATTACCCACATCGACATGACTTTTTTGAAATTCTCTTTTTAACAAAAGGAAGTGGAACGCATACAATAGATTTTAAAGATTATAAAATAAAACCTAATTCTATTTTTTTTCTATCCCCAGGACAGATCCATTCTATATCGCTTTCTAAAGATGTTTACGGATATATTTTTCTTTTTTCACCAGAGTTTTTTTTGATGAATAAAACAGATAAGAATAAAATATTTGAATTTCCTTTTTTTTATAATACAAGCGATGATAATCCTCCATTAGAACTTAAAGATGAGAAGGAGATTAATTTTCTCCGAGAACTTTTTATCAAAGGATGTGATGAAAGTTCTATCAATACTGATGAGTCGGAAGGACTAGTACATTCTTTATTAGATTTGATCCTTGCCTGTTGTAAAAAACTTTACCCGAAAAGTTCGTTAAACCCTGGAATGAAAAAAGGTAGACTCATGGTAAAGAAATTTAAACAATTGATAGAAGAGCAATACAAAGATAATCTTTCGGTAAAAGATTTTGCTGAGAAACTATCCATTACGCCTAGTCACTTAAATGAGACCGTGAAAAATATAATGGGTAGAACGGCTTCTGATCTGATCGATGAGAAAATGATTATAGAAATAAAAAAATTACTTCTGCATACTGATCTGACTGCATCCGAGGTGGCGTTTGCTCTTAATTTTTCTGACCAATCATATTTTTCTAAATTTTTTAAAAAGCATACTGGGTTTAGTCCCGGAGAGTTTAGAGGATCCTTGAATCGTTAAATATTGTGTTTTTATTGATTTAAGCCCTTGTTGGAGCTTTTCTCCAACAAGCGTTGCCTGTGGCTCTAAAATAAGATTACCTATCGATTTACTCCGTCCTGTCAAATTATAAAGGGTATATCATTTATGAAAAGGACAGTGGTTCTGCGTAGAAACAACTTGTTGGAGAAAAGCTCCAACAAGGGCGAAAAAACATTAGTTATTCTCTGTTTTAAAATAAAAAACCATAAAAAATACCTAAACTTCCTTTGAAAGGACTTATATAATCTACCCTTTATAATCCATCTTTGCAGGAGGGAATAGTCTCCTTAAAGTTGAAAAACGAAAATTAAACATCTATAATAATGGCTAACTATTTTAATACTCTTTCACTAAGAGAAAAACTTAATCAATTGGGCGTTTGTGAATTCATGGACAGAAGTGAATTTTCAAAAGGCGTAGAAGCATTAAAAGGTAAAAAAATTGTAATCGTAGGTTGCGGTGCACAAGGTTTAAACCAAGGTTTGAATATGAGAGACTCTGGTCTTGATATTTCTTATACATTGAGAAAAGAAGCGATTGAATCTAAAAGACAATCATGGAAAAATGCTTCTGAAAATGGATTTAAAGTAGGTACTTATGAGGAATTAATTCCAACTGCGGACCTTGTGATTAATCTTACTCCAGATAAGCAGCATACCGCTGTAGTAGGAGCTATCATGCCGTTAATGAAAAAAAGTTCAACACTTTCTTACTCTCATGGTTTTAATATCGTGGAAGAAGGAATGCAAATTCGTAAAGATATTACAGTAATCATGGTTGCTCCAAAGTCGCCAGGGTCTGAAGTAAGAGAAGAATATAAAAGAGGATTCGGTGTGCCAACTCTTATTGCGGTTCACCCAGAAAATGATCCAGAAGGAAAAGGATGGGATTATGCAAAAGCTTATTGCGTAGGTACAGGAGGAGATAGAGCTGGAGTATTGCGTTCTTCATTTGTAGCAGAAGTGAAATCTGACTTAATGGGAGAGCAAACAATTCTTTGTGGGCTTTTACAAACAGGTTCTATTCTTTGTTTCGATAAAATGGTTGAAAAAGGAATTGACAAAGGGTATGCAGCAAAACTTATTCAATACGGTTGGGAAGTTATTACAGAGTCTTTAAAACATGGTGGTATTACTGCTATGATGGATAGACTTTCGAACCCTGCTAAAATAAAAGCATTTGGACTGTCAGAAGATTTGAAATTAATCATGCGTCCATTGTTTCAAAAACACCAAGACGATATTATGAGTGGTGAGTTTTCTACTACTATGATGATCGATTGGAAAAATGATGATAAAAATTTATTGTCTTGGAGAGCTGCTACAGGCGAAACAGCATTTGAAAAAACTGCTGCAGCTGATGTGAAGATATCTGAGCAAGAATATTATGATAACGGTCTTTTGATGGTGGCTATGGTAAGAGCTGGTGTTGAGTTAGCTTTTGAAACAATGACAGAAGCTGGTATCATTGAAGAATCTGCTTATTATGAGTCGTTACACGAAACGCCTTTGATTGCAAATACTATTGCTCGTAAGAAATTATTTGAAATGAATAGAGTTATTTCTGATACTGCTGAATACGGTTGTTATTTATTTGATCATGCATGTAAACCATTATTAGCTGATTTCATGAAAACTGTAGATACTGATATTATCGGAAAAAACTACAATGCAGGAAAAGAAACAGGAGTTGATAATAAAATGCTTATCGCTATCAACGAAGTAATTCGTTTCCATCCTATAGAAATAGTAGGAGCAGAGCTTCGTGAAGCAATGACTTCTATGAAACAAATTAGTACTGTTGCTTAGTAATTAGATGCTGGATGCTAGATTCCAGAAAGAAGATAAAGCGTTAGATTATTTTAGTAATCTAACGCTTTATTCTTATTAGATTGGTAAAATTAGTAATCCTTTAAATCCAGTATCTTGTATTCAATATTTTCTATCTAATAATTAAGAAAATGTTTAAGATTCAATACCCTGCCCTTTCTCTTTGGCAATTTGATAGTTTAAGTTCTGTAAAAGATATTAAACACTATGTTTCTAGCCGAGAGGGTGGTCATAGTTTGGGCGAATATGGAGGATTGAATTTAAGCTTCAAAGTGGGCGATGATGTGGAATTGGTTACAAAAAATAGAGTTGATTTGGCAACTGTTTTTGATGTTTCTGTCGATAAACTTTTTTTTCCAGTGCAGACGCATTCTAATCATGTAAAAATAGTTTCTAGTAAAATAAATATTTCTGACTTAGAAGATACAGATGCTATTGTTACATCCGAAAAAGGTTTATTGATAAGCGTAATGTCTGCCGATTGCGTTCCTATTTTATTATATGATACCCAAAAGAACGTTATAGCAGCTATTCATGCAGGTTGGAGAGGCACTATGGGAGAAATCGTTCGACATACAATTGAAAAAATGACAGAGGAGTTTGGTGTTGATCCTACGACTATCCTAGCAGGAATTGGACCTTCTATATCAGATGAAGTATACGAAGTGGGAGCGGAAGTAATAGAAGCTGTTGTAAGAGTTTACGGTTCTAAAGATGGAATTATAAGTAGAGAAGATAATGGAAAAGGATTTTGTAATCTATGGGAAGCCAATAGAATTCAGTTGTTACGAGCAGGAGTGAAATCTGAAAATATAGAAGTGGCCAGTATTTGCACGTTTAAAAATGCAGATACTTTTTTTTCCTACCGCAAATCAGGAAATAGAGCAGGTAGATTTGCAGCTGGAATAATGTTAGTGTAATAGAGATTCGATAAGCGCTGCCAATTAGGTTATCTTGTATCCGACATCTTGCATCTATTTAAAATGATTCTGACTATTCAAGTAAAACCTAATTCAAAAACAGATCAAATATTCTATGATCAATATGGAAATTTGAAAGTAAAAATACGGGCACAACCCATAGATGGGAAAGCGAATAGTTATTTAGAGAGATATTTGTCAGAAATTTTTGAGGTGCCAAAATCCTACATTACTATTCTAAAAGGTTTGAATACTGAGCATAAAAAAGTAGAAATTTCCGCCTCAGAAGAACATATTACCAAAATATTACATACGTTTGAAGTAGATAAATAAGACAAAATAAGGCTTTTAAATCTTTTTTTTTAATTATTTAATTAAAAAATGACAATTTTTTATATTAATAATGCCATTTTTTCGTATATTGAATTAACCAAAAGAAAAGTACTATGAAAAAGATAGGAAAAGTAGGGGTGGGTTTGATAGGGTTGTTATTTTTAGTGTCAAGCTTGCTTAAGGCAGAATCCGACAGGGAGATGTTGGTAAAAAGATGGAAGGTGGTAAAACATCTAAAATCAGGTAAAGGAATGCCAGTTACCGAAGATGATTTCATACAGTTTACGAATGATGGGGTTTATGAACAAGCACTCAATCATTATTATGCAAGGGGAAGTTGGGCTGTTAACGCAGATAATATTTCTGTAAATAACAA